>SHUI01000004.1 GCA_009697455.1 Bryobacterales bacterium | reverse complement strand
CATACTGCCCCGTTCTCGCCAGGCAGTCGCCCACCTGATGCAGGCTGCGGCCCAGGCTCGCGTGGTCGATGCGCCCGTGCACGTCCCCTTTTTCCTTCTCCGCCACCGCGCGTTCGAACCACGGTCGCGCTTCCGCATACTGCCCCATGCTCGCCAGGCAGCTGCCCACGTAACCCAGGCTGATGCCCAGGCTCGCGTGGTCGATGCGCCCGTGCATGTCCCCTTTTTCGGCCTCCGCCACCGCGCGTTCGAACCACGGCCGCGCTTTCGCATACTGCCCCGTTCTCGCCAGGCAGTCGCCCACCTGATGCAGGCTGCGGCCCAGGCTCGCGTGGTCGATGCGCCCGTGCACGTCCCCTCTTTCTTTCTCCGCCACCGCGCGTTCGAACCACGGCCGCGCTTCCGCATACTGCCCCGTGCTCAACCGGCAGTCGCCCACCTGATGCAGGCTGCTGCCCAGGCTCTCGTGGTCGATGCGCCCGTGCACGTCCCCTTTTTCGGCCTCCGCCACCGCGCGTTCGTACCACGGCCGCGCTTCCGCATACTGCCCCGTGCTCGACAGGCAGTAGCCCACCTAATACAGGCTGCTGCCCAGCCTCGCGAGGTCGATGCGCCCGTGCACGCCCCCTTTTTCGGCCTGCGCCACCGCGCGTTCGTACCACGGCCGCGCTTCCGCGAATCGGCCGATCTCATTAAGAGCGCGACCGATTGTGCGCCCTTCCTCGACCAAAACCGGACACCCGGCATCCTCCCAGAGTTCCGAGGCTACCGGTTAGCTGAGTAAGGTGGCAGCCGTCTCAGGGTCCGCCGGATTCGCCGCGAGAGCTTCCGCGAGTTCCACGAAACGCGCTTTTTGGGCCGCTCTAATCAGGGACAATGCCGTCTGGTCATCGGCGGAAGGCACCCTCTTACGGAGGAAGCCGGCGAACAACTGGTGCATGCGCGGATCGGGCGTACCGTCGAGGAGGTGAAGGTCGAGGCAGGCATCGAGAGCTCGTGTCACGTCCGCGTCACTCCAAGCGATTCCGTCGCGAAGGTGCCGGGCGAGCTCAGCCGCCGGTATGCGCTGCGGGTTGAGGATCGCGGCGGCGTGAAGAAGAAGCCGGGGAGGTTGATCCAGCCGCTGGTAGGCCCGGTCAAAACTGTCTCCGGCCTCGCGCGCCAGACCCGATCCCGGAGAGGGGCTGCGCCCGCGACGCCGTTCATAAGCCAGAGTCGTGGTCTCCGGGACGATCTGCACGGGAAGACCGCCGGCGTGCGCGGTAATCGTTTCCCCGTAACGCGCGGCAAACCCGGCATCCGTCAGTTCCTTCACTAAATCGAGGGACTGCGCGCGTGACAGCGGATCGACCCTGATCCAGGGCCAGGCCGCGTCTTCGGTGTTCGCGAGCGTTGTGATGAGAACGTGACACGGCATGCCGCTCAACGGCAGCCACTGTTGTGTTTTCTCGAAGGAGACCACATTGTCGTAGATCAGAAGGACAGGCTCGGGTCCGACGCTAAGAAACGTTCTTTGCCCCTGTTCCTCCAGTTGCAGACCGGAAGGGAAATCGAGGTCCAGAATCGTCTTGCCGATGCCGGCAAGATGGATGGCGATTGAGTCCGTGGAGGCGTCCACCCAAAATGCACCGCCGCCATAATTGCCGCGATGCCGCCGCGCGTACTCGCGCGCAAGCTCACTCTTGCCAACGCCGGGCTCGCCATGCAGAACCACGACTTTCTCGCCCTCGCCGGGGTCGCCCAGCACGGTTGCAAGGCGGGCGATCAGATCCTCGCGGCCGACGAATGGACGATTGCCGCGCGATGGGATATTGCTCCGGAATCGAGGCGGCGGGGAGACGCGGGACGCCGAAGCGGGTGGCGCGGGGGCCGCGTGGGACGGGGTCAGCCGCGGGACCGGAAAGCTTCGCTCATGTTTGTCATGGTGGGGAAAGACGCTTGGGTCGGTGGTCCAGGTGGGGAGCGGAGAATCTTCGTAGCGGATGGGGTGGACCGTCAACGATCCATTCGAGAACGTGGCGTAGAGCGCACGATTCGGCCACTTGCGGGTTTGGTAGGCGGCGCCGGCTGCACAGCGAAGCAACTCGCCTTCCGCCGAGGCGACGGAGTCAATTTGAGCCTTATGCAGATGCCCACGCAGCAGAATGTGGACGGAGGCTCTTAACGCCGCCTGAATGTTCTCTCCTTCTATCTCGCTCAGCCATTCGAGCGGGTGATGAATCAGCGCGATACTCAGCTCGGTTTCGAGGGCCCGCAGTTCGGCAAGGGCGGCATCGAGACAACGGCGTCCAATCCAAAGCTTGTCGTTATCATCGTCGCCTTGGCAGAACAACGCGCTATTGATGGGAACAATGCCGAGCCGGTGGCCGTTGATGTCGACCCGTTCCGCGGGACCGCAGGTGGAGTTGTGCGGCGCAATGCGAATGCCGTCGAAGTAGCGGTTGTGCCAGTCGAGAAATGCCCGCATTTTCTGGGTGAGATGCGGTTTGGGATGGTCCGGGCGGAAGTAGGTGTCGGCCTGTTCGCGCGACTCGAGAGTCCGCTGAAGGCCCACGCCAAAGTCACGATCCACGTCGTGATTGCCAGGGATTACGAACAGGCGCGTCTTGTTCAGATTTGCGGCGCGGAGCAGGTCGTCGAAGAACTGCCCGGCGAGTTCGTATTCATCCACTTTTCCTGAATTGGCAATGTCGCCGGTGGCGAAGATCAGATCCGGAGCACGTCCGCGCTTGGCATACCCGGCGACAGACTGGACCAATGCGTGCAGGACGACGTCGCGATCATACGGGTCGCCGGCGCGGATGTGGAAGTCGGAGATATGAAGCCAGGTCAGGCTCACTCAAGACAGGATACCCCACGCGGCTCACTCAGTGCCTGAAGTGCCTCACACCGGTAAACACCATCGCGAGCCCAAGTCGGTCCGCGGCGGCGATAACGTCTTCATCGCGGATGGACCCGCCCGGCTGAATCGCGGCCGTGATTCCGTGCTTTGCCGCTTCTTCAAGCCCGTCGGGAAATGGGAAAAAGGCGTCCGAGCCGATCACCGAACCCGCGAGCGGCAACACGGCTTTCGAAGCGCCGATCTTGACTGAATCCACGCGGCTCATCTGGCCCGCGCCTACTCCAACGGACTGCCCGTCGCGCGCATATACGACGGCGTTCGACTTCACGTGCTTGGCGACTTTCCAGGCGAATTCGAGCGACGCCCATTCCGCGTCCGTCGGGGCGCGCTTTGTCTTCACCGCGCACTGCTCACGGCCGAGCCTGTGCACATCGGCCGTCTGCGCAAGGAAGCCGCCCGAAATCGACTTTACGACCAAGCCCGGCTCGCCCGCGGGGACGCGAAGCAGGCGCAGATTTTTCTTCGAGGCGAGCGCGGCTCGCGCTTCGGCGGTGTAACCGGGAGCGGCGATGGCCTCGATGAAAGTCTTCGAGACTTCGGCGGCCGTCTCTCCGTCAAGCGCGCGGTTGAACGCGAGCACGCCGCCGAACGCCGAAACCGGATCGCACGCGAACGCCTTGCGGTAGCTCGCGGCCAACGTGCCGCCTGGATCTTCCGCGCACCCGCAGGGGTTCGTGTGCTTGACGATGGCGGACGCAGGTTCGTCGAATTCATTGACCAGTTGCCAGGCGGCATCGAGATCAACCAGGTTATTGTAGGAAAGCTCTTTGCCTTGAAACTGCTCCGCTCCGGCGATTCCCTCACCCGGCGTGCCATAGAGGGCGGCGGATTGATGCGGATTCTCGCCGTAACGCAGGCCGGCGAGTCTCGCCGCGCGGAGGTCGAGCAGCGGCGGCAGCGGGGACGCTTCCGTTTCGCCCACGCGGGCAAGCCTTGCGCTGATCGCGCGGTCGTAATCCGCGGTCGTCCGGAACGCCTTTTTCGCCAGTTCCCAGCAGGTATCGCGCGAAAGCGCGCCGGCGTTCGCCCGCATCTCCTCGAGCAGCGGCGTGTAGTCGGAGGGCGATACGACCACGGCGACGTCCTGGAAATTCTTCGCAGCGGAGCGGATCATGGTTGGGCCGCCGATGTCGATGTTCTCGATCAGTTCGGCGATTTCGGCGTCAGGCTTCGCCGCGGCCTTCTCGAAAGCGTAGAGGTTGACCACCACCATGTCGATGGCTGCGATCCCGTGCGCGGCGAGCGCCGCCATGTGCGCTTCGTTCCCGCGCACGGCGAGAATCCCGCCGGTGATTTTCGGGTGCATAGTCTTGACGCGGCCGTCGAGCATTTCGGGGAAACCGGTCACTTCGGAAACGTCGCGGACCTCGATTCCCGAGTCGCGCAGCAGTTTCGCGGTGCCTCCGGTCGAGAGCAGTTCCGCTCCCAGATCGCGCAGCCCGCGCGCGAAATCAATTAATCCCGTCTTGTCGGTAACGCTCAACAAGACACGTTCAATTTTCGGCATCTTTTGAAGTATACCGGCTTACGCGTTGCATCAAAGTGAGAGCAACCGGAGTTTCTGAATGTGCTCAAAATCGCGCCGGTTGTTTGTCGCCAGTGGGCCTTCGAGCGTCAACGCCGTGGCGGCGATCCAGGCGTCCCGCGCGTGCATCAGCGCGCTCCGCGCACTTCCGCAAACGTCATGAAGAAGAGAATCGGTTCCGGGTCCGCGCAAAGTCATCGGCATACTGCTGCGCGAGGGACATCGTTTTTCGCCGCCTGCCATCTGCCGCAAATGCAGCGGGCCACAAACGACGATAGCCTGCCCCACTACCACAGTTCCTGCCAGTGCTTACGCCGCGCACTCGCCGCGCCCAAGTTGCAGCGAGAATGCGGTGTCGTCGCCCCAATCCTGGTAGATCTCGGGGAACAACTCGGGCGGCTTCGCGAGATCGCTCGTGAGATTGCGGAAGAACTCCACCTTGTGGCGGAGCACGTAGTCGCGGAACTTCTCTCCCGCCTGCCGGTCCTTCGCGTAGTGATCCACCACGCGCTTCACGGCTTCGGGCGCGAGGCGCGCGGGGATGCTTTGGACCGCGAGTCCGAAGCGCATGATTCCCGTGTCGTCGTGCGCGCCGCCAAGCAGCATCTGGTAGTAGGGAATATCGCGTCCTGCCACCTTGCGGGCGTTGCCGTAGAAGCCGAAATCGGCCGTCCAGTGCTGGCCGCAGGAGTTCGGGCATCCGCTTACTTTGATGGAAAGCTTGCGCACTTGCGGATCGTCGAAATGCCTCACCGCGTTGTAGAGCGCCGCGCCCAGGTTCATCGACTTGGTCAGCGCCAGATTACAGGAGTAAGCGCCTGGGCAGGTGACGACGTCCGAAATCTCCCTTGCGCCGCCTTCGCCCAGACCAATCTGCGCGAGCGCCGCGTGAAACGCTTTCAGGCGTCCGAGCGGGATGAACGAAAGAATCAGGTTCTGGTCGATATTGATCCGAACCACGCCGTCTCCGGCGTCTTCCGCGAGGCGCGCAAGTCCGCGCAGTTGTTCGCTCGTGAGGTTACCCTGCTCAACCCGCACAACGGCCGAAGCGTAACCCGTCTGGCGCTGTTCGAAGACGTTCGTCTCAAGCCAGCGGTCGTATTCGGTGTGGTTCGGAGAGTGCGCGTCGAGCACGGGCAACAGCGCGCCTTGGCCGAGCGGTTGCGGATGCGACTGGTAACCGCCAAAACCCTCAGGCACCTGTTCCGGCGTCGGAATGCCGCCACTCTCCAGAATATCGGCGTACTCTTTATCGATCGCCTCTCGAACCCACTCAAATCCGCGCTCTTTTACCACGAACTTGAAGCGCGCCTTGTTGCGGTTGGCGCGGTTGCCGTGTTTGTTGAAGACTCGGATCACGGCCTCAATGCGGCTGACCACGTTTTCCACGGGAAGAAATTCGTCGAGCACTTGCGCTTCAACGGGGAGCGGTCCGAGCCCTCCGCCGACAAGAACCCTGAAACCGTGGCGTCCATCCTTGATTACGGCGCGAAGGCCTACGTCGTGGATGGTTCCCAACATGCTGTCTTCGGGATCGCCCGAGAATGCGATTTTGAACTTGCGAGGCAGGTTGTCGGTCAGCGCCTTGCGCAGGAACGCGTATGCGACTTTCTGGGTATAGGGGCGGACGTCAAACGCTTCGTTGCGGCGCAGACCGGCGAGCGGATCGCCCGTGACGTTCCGGACGGTGTTGAAGCAGGCCTCGCGCGTAGTCATGCCTTCGTCGGCGAGCAGATGCATAGCGTCGGCGCACTGAGCGAGCGGGACGAAGTGAAACTGAATATTCTGGCGTGTGGTGAGGTGGGCGCGACCCCCGCCGTACTCATCCGAAACGCGAGCAAGTTGCATGACCTGCTTGCTTGTAAGGATGCCGCCGGGAAACTTGCAGCGAATCATTTGGACGCCGGGCTGCCGCTGGCCGTAGATGCCATAGCGAAGGCGGAAACCGCGGAATTCGTCTTCCGTGATCGTGCCCGCAAGATAGGATGCGGCGAAGGTGCGGAACTTTTCGATTTCAACGCGAACGGTGCGATCGTGCTCGCGCTCAAAGGAGTCGCGGGCAGCCAGGGTTTCCTCAGCGATGGTAGCCATAGGTGGTCAATCCCCCTTACTCTATAGAGATTACCATCATTGCCCTGCGGACGCAAGGAACCTCGCGCCAGCCGGGGCGATGGAGACGAGCCTCAAAACGGCACGTCGTCGTCGGTGATGCCCTGATTGAACGGCGAGTCGTCCACCTGGGCAGGTTGGGCCGCGGGACGCGGGGCGCTACGCGGCATGGAGGCGGGCTGCTGGTAATCGTCGCCGCCGCTACCGCCGGGACCTTGATCACCACCGCGGCCTCCGAGCAGGATCACTTCCTCGGCCACGACCTCGGTCGCGTACACTTTCTTTCCGTCCTTGTCCTCATAACTGCGAGTGCGCAGACGTCCCTCGACGTAGACCTGTTTTCCTTTCAGCAGATAGGGCGCGAGGTTTTCACTGCGCCATAGGGTGATATTCGCCCAATCGGTTTCTTCTTTCCAGTCGCCAGTCTGCTGGTCTTTCCAGCGCCGGCTGGTGGCGACCGAAAACGACGTTCGCGCGGCGCCGCCGGGCGTGAATTTAGTCTCGGCGTCACGGCCGAGGTGACCAACGAGAATTACCTTATTTACACTGCGGGATGCCATAGTTACCTGCAATGTAGCACACTCGACGCAGCGGAGACATTAGCCGGTTTCGAAGCGCCGCATTGCACGAGCCTTCGCCTTGGCGGCCTCGGCTTCCCGGTTTTTCGGGGTCGCATCGGTGCTGAGCGAGCGGAGAAGGCGGGTCGAGATACCGGCTACGTCGTCAACAGCGGCGAGGAACAAGCCTTCGTTAAATTTCGACGGCTTGTTCAGCCCGCTGATCTTTCGAACGAATTGGAGCGAGGCGGCGCGAATCTCTTCGTCCGTGACTGGGGGATCGAAGTTGAAGAGGGTCTTGATGTTTCTGCACATGTCAGTTGAACACGCCGCGGAGGAAGGCGAGGGTGGCTTCGGCGGCGGCGGCGAGAAAGCGCTCCCCCTTCTCAGCCGTCGCGTGGCTCGGCGACCCGACCGTTCCGCTTTCCGAAATTTCGTCGAAATCGTTGACGACGTAGAATGGGCGGCTGGAGAGCATGTCGCTCGAGAGCGCGTTGTCGGAGGCTCGCGCCATATCGACCGCATCGGGCTGAATCGCCAGCATGACGGAGGTTTCCATCTCACAGGCGTGATTCATGCCGCCATGCGGTGAGGTCCGGATCTCCTGAAACCGGGGAGCCGCGAGTTGCCAGTAAGAGGCAAAGTAGATGCGCGTAGCCGGGGACTCCGATTTCAGTTCGCGCATCGCGGCCTTCGCGGGTATATCGTTGCCGCCGTGCCCATTGAGCAGCATAATGCGGCGAGCGCCCAAGGCGATGAGCGACCGGCAGACGGCGGCGATGAGATCCATGTACGGCCGCACGTCGAGGCTGATACAGGCGAAGGCGCGGTGATGCGGCGAGTGGCCAATCCACAGCGTGGGAGTGAGGACAACGGAATCCGGGGCGGCGGATTCGACGCGACGCGCGATTTCGGTAATGATAGCAGTGTCCGTGATCATCGGCAGATGACGGCCGTGCTGTTCGAAGGATCCGAGGGGGACGACGAACACCCTATCGCTTTCGCCGCCGAGCGACCGGGCTTCCGGCCAGGTAAGCGTCTCAAGTGTCATTATTGGCTGACTTCCTTAGCTCACCGCCGCGGCCCAGACGTTGCTCGCGCCGCGCAATGTACCATCTTTAAGACGCTCGCAGGCATTAGCGTGGCCGCCGACGCTCTCGGCAAGCTTGACTTCATGGCCGATGGCCTTCAGTTCGGCCACGAGGCGCGGATCGAGGCTGCTCGAAACCTCGATCGGCCCTTGCTCTTCGACATGCAGGCGGGGCGCGCTGACCGCCTCGAGGCCGGTGGCTTTGTGCTCGACGATCTGGCGGCAAAGATGCGCGGCGACGCTGACGATGCGGCGTCCGCCGCGCAACCCGCAGGCGACGTCGCGGTCCGGCATTCGAAGGATCGTCGGGCACACGTTGTTGAGAGGGCGCTTGCCCGGCCCGACGGAATTCGGCCGGCCGGGACGCGGATCGAAGCGGCACATGCCGTGGCCCAGCGTGATCCCGGTTCCGGGAACCGTGACGCACGAGCCGAACGATCCGCCGTGAGAGATTGTGACGGCAACCATGTTGCCTTCGGCGTCGGCGGATGTGAGATTGATCGTGCCTGGACTCGCGGCGGCCGCGAACGCCGTCTGACGGTCAACCGAGCGCGGATACTGCCGAATGTGTTCGACGCGGCCCGCGGCGTAGTCTTTGCCGAGGAAGCGATTCGGATCCGCGCCGTCGCCGAAGAAGTGCAGGCGATCGCGCCAGGCGAGCTTTCCAGCTTCCGCGAGTTGGTGCCAGTAGATCGCGTCTGTGAGCGTGGCGGTGGGAAGACACTCCCACATGTTGAGCAACTGCGCTGCGCTGAGGCCGCCGTTGGCGAGGATGGCGCTATAAACCCTGGCCCCGCGGAACGTGCTCTCGTAAGGCTGCACGATGCGCGGATCGAAGCGCTTCATGTCGTCGCGCGTCAGAATGCCTCCGAGACTCCGCACGTGATCGGCGATCTTGCGGCCAAGTTCACCTTCATAGAAATCGCGCCAACCGTTTTGAGACAGGCGCTGAAGCGTTGTCTCCATGCCGCGCCTGTGCCATCGATCCCGCGGCGACGGAAGCTTTCCACTGGGCATGAGGTGCTTCTGAGCTTCGGGAAGCGCGCGAATTACGGATTCGCGGGCACGGATGGCACCCGCCACCGAATCGTAAGGAAAGCCGCGATCGAGCAATTCGAGCGAAGGCTGAAAAAGCGACGCCCACTTGGCGCGGCCCCACTTTTCGTGGATGCGGCCAATGCCTCCCATCACGCCGGGCACGCCCACCGCGAGAGGGCCATTGACGTTGGCGTTGTTCTCGACCGAGCATTGATACTCGTTCTCGTTGATGCCGGCGACGGGGCCTTTTGGCAGCAAGCGGTACATGTTCTCGCTCGCCGCCGCGGGGGAAACGGAGTTGGCATCCACGTTGAAGACCCGTCCTGTCTTGCCTTCGAGCACAACCGCGCAACAGACGTATCCGCCCAGATCCACCGAGTGCGGTTCCAGCATGCAGGCGGCGATACAAGCGGCCGCCGCCGCGTCCATGGCGTTGCCGCCGGCTTGCAAAATACTCGCTCCGGCGCGAGCGGCATCGGGGGGCTCGGCGGCTACCACTCCGTAACTGCCACGCACCTCGCGGCCCTCGGACAGGGATCGCGCGGCGGCGGTGGCCGCGGTCAGAGCTAGGAATTCCCGGCGGTTGAGGTTCAACATTGGATACACTTCATGAATTGTATCGGATGAAATGGACTCTAATCGCGGTGCTCTGGCTGACGTACTTTCTCAACTACGTCGACCGGCAGGTCATTTTCTCGCTGCTGCCCGCCCTGCGGGCGGAAATCGCGATGAGCAACTTGGAACTTGGATTTCTGGGGTCGCTCTTTATCTGGTTTTATTCGCTGGCTTCGCCGCTCGGCGGCAGGCTGGCCGACCGCTACGGTCCGGGGCGCATCATCGTGGCGAGCCTGCTGCTGTGGAGCGGCGCAACGCTGGGGACGGGTCTAAGCGGTTCGGTGGTTCCACTGCTTTTTTGGCGAGCGATGACGGGCGTTACGGAGGCTCTGTATTTTCCCGCGGCGGTAAGTCTGCTCGGCGCGGTGCATCCCCAGAGCATGCGGTCGCGCGCGATCTCGCTGCATGGCTCCGCGCAGTTTGCGGGCATCGCCGCCGGAGGATGGTTCGGCGGATGGATGGCGGAACAATTCGGATGGCGCAGCGGCTTCTGGTATCTGACGGCGGGAGGCGTACTGTGGTCCGTGCCCTTGTGGATGGCGCTCAGGCGGAGTGCGACGCGCACGGTGACAGAGCGGAAACCGGGGCGGCTCGCCGACCTCCGAAGCCGGGGTTACATCACTCTCTCGACGGCGTTCTTTGGAATGTGCGTCATGTTGTGGATGCTATACGCCTGGCTGCCGCTCTTCCTTCACGAAAGGTACGGGCTGAGCCTCAGCCAAAGCGGACTTCACGCCACTATCTTCCTGCAACTGGGATCGCTCGCCGGGATTCTGGGAGGCGGCGTCGCGGGCGATTGGGCAAATAAGAGGCATCGCCTGGGCCGGTTGGGATTGGTCGGTGGCGGACTGCTGTTGGCGTCTCCGTTTGCCGTGTGGGTTCTATCCGCGCGCGAGTTGCAGACCGCCGAGGCAGCCGCGGGGGCATTCGGCGTCTTCGCGGGCATCATGTTGTCGAATACCATGGCCGCGGCTTATGACATGGTGCCGGAACGATCTTACGGTCTCGCCGCTGGCATCCTAACCATGGTGGGAGGCTCAGCCGGCGGGATGGCAATTCTCTTCGCCGGCGCGTGGAAGGATACCTATGGCATTGAAGCCCTGATGCGCTGGGGCGCGGCGGCAGCAGCCGCGGCGGCGCTATTGCTGCTGACTTCTGTCCGGAATCAAACGCCGCCTCAACAAGGCAAGACCGCATAGCCCGAGCGCGAGCGCCGTCACGGTGGAGGGTTCGGGAAGCGTGGCGTGGCTGTCGTCGACGCTCCGCCGCCTGCATTTTCACCCGACAAGGCGCGCTCGCGTGGAAGCCCGCCTCGAAGGGAGCTCCATACGGCCAGGCTCGATGCGGAATTGATCAAAGGATGTCCGAAGACTGATCCGGCGTTCGAAACGTTCGCGAACGCCGCTCCGCCAATCGGCGACGCCCCAGTCTGGCAATTCGCGTATTGAAGGCTAAAGGCTGTCTTGGCAGAGGATCCGGGCTCGATCGAGCTGGGCATCCGGGTGCCGGCGCAAGCGCTGACGAAAGCCGCGCCGGCGGGCGTACCGGCTTGGCCCAATGTCGCAGCCATTGCGTGGGACGCAGCTAGGGAAACAGGAAAATGACAGTACCGAAAATCTTAATTGGTAGTTATGCCTCATATATACATGCGCGAAGCCGCCGGAAAATCTGTCATCGAGCCGGAAGATATTTCCCACCCTGAGATGAAGACCGTACCAGGGGTACTGGCCTTGGTGTGATGACCGGAGCGGCTTCAGGTGCGCTTCATCCAGGCGCGGCCAATGAAGTGCTGATCATGGCTGGCGCGAAACGGAACGTCAGAGGCGTTTGATTGCCGTATGTGCCGCAACGCGATAGCCCATGCGATCCGTATAGAACGACGCGGCGCGCGTGTTTGCCGCGTTGTATTCGAGCGAAGCAAACTCGGCTCCTCGCGTGCTCCCCCACTCTTCCGCCGTCCGAAGAAGCCTGGCGCCGATGCCCTGACCACGGCAAGCGGAACTCACGGCAATCTCAACGATATGGCAATAGATCAGGTTGCGGTGCATGATGTCCGGAGGGCGGTCGAGCCGAACGTCGACGAAACCGGCGATGTCGCCTCCCAGATCCGCGACGAACGTCACTTCCTCTCCGTCAGGCGAATCATGCTGGCGGTCCGGCCGTGAATAGCGGGCCTCCACCGGGTTGAAATCGGGCACGGCATAGCGTTCGGCGTCCAAGCGGGCATGGTGCTCCGCGCTCTCAAGGAAGACGCGGGCGATTCCCCGGGCATCGTCCGGCACGGCTGGGCGTATGGCCAGCGAACCGGCAGGAATGGCTTCACTACTCATTAAGGAAGCTTATCGCGAAAAGCGGCCAGCCGGGACGGCAACTTGCCGGTCCTCGAACCGAGGCACTGACCGTTTGCGAATCCCGCCAACCCCGGCGGAAGCGCTTGGCGAGATTCAGACGACCGGGGCACCTCAACGGCTGCTTCGAAACGCGTTTGGTGTAAAACTAGATCGAGAGGATTCAACTTGGCAAACGAATTTCAAGATCGAACCGCGCTCGTGACGGGCGCTTCCCGAGGCATTGGACGAGCGGCGGCAATCGCCCTGGCGCGCGCGGGCGCGCCCAAGGTGCTGGTGCACTACAACAGTCATGCGGCCGGTATCGAGGAGACGATGGCGGCTGTCCGCGAGGCAGGAGCGGAGACCTCCGCGTTTCAAGCCGACCTTGCGAAGGTCGAAGGCATTCATTCCCTTATCGCTCTGGTGAAAGCGTCCGGCGCGGCGGTCGATCTGCTGGTGAACAACGCAGGTTCGCTTGTCAAGCGCGCGCGTCTCGCCGAGTATACGGACGAGCTATATGACGATGTGATGAACTTGAACGTTCGCAGCACGTGGCTGCTCTCACAGGCGCTTGCGCCCGGGATGATCGAGCGCGGCAGAGGATGCATCATCAACTTGAGTTCGATTGCGGCGCGCAATGGCGGCGGTCCGGGCGCGACCATCTACGCCGCGTCGAAGGCAGCGGTCGCGGCGATTACGAAAGGGCTGGCGAAGGAACTCGCGCCGAAGGGCGTGCGGGTGAACGCGGTCTCACCGGGGACAGTGGATAACGACTTCCATGTCAAATTCTCGAACCGGCAGATTCTCGATTCCGTGATCGCGCAGACACCGGCGGGAACGTTGGGCACAAACGAAGAAGTGGCCGACACCATTGTGTTCCTGTGCTCGCACGCGGCGCGCTACATACACGGCCAGACCATTGAGATCAACGGCGGCATGTTCATGGTGTAAGGGCGCCTCAGGGAAGGCCGTTCACAGTGGTGGCGGCTCCGATACGGATTACTGGGGCGCGTCCGATCATGATCCGCTCACAGGGCGGTCTTGGATGCATTTTCACGTTACGCGTTAGCCAAGGGTTTACCTGGGCCGGAGCGCCCAGGTCAATCACTCTATCTATACCAACTGGAACTTCTTCATCTTGTACCGCAGCCGGTCCCGCGTGATGCCAAGCAACCGCGCCGCTTGCGCCTGATTGCCGCTGGTCTTCTCAAGAGCGTTCGCGAGCAAACGTCGCTCACGCTCATCGAGCGAAACACCATCGCCGGGCGCGCCAGCCAATTCCCGCGGAATGGGTGCTTCAGGCGGCGCCTTGATCAGATCGACCAGATGCCGCGCGCCTTGCGTGATGTGGGAGACGAACCGCCGCTGCTTCTCGTTTATGGGACCGGCGGTCTGCTCTGCAAGCAGGTCGGAGAAACCGATAATCGCGTTGAGCGGCGTGCGCAGTTCGTGGCTCATGCTAGCCAGGAACTCGCTTTTGAGGCGGCCCGCCCGCTCCACCTCGCGGTTGCGGAGTTGGAGTTCCGTATTCGTAGCAGCCAACTCCGCAGCCGTTTGTGTCAGGTGTTCGTTGAGCGCCAGGATCTCCGCCTCAATTCGCCGGCGGTCGGTCATGTCACGGATAGTGCAGACGACCTCCGGGCCGGCGTCGTCCTGAACGGGGCTGAGGTTCACGTCGACCGGTAACTCGGTGCCGTCAGCGCGGCGAGCCCAAAGCGCAAGACCGGTGCCCATTGGCCGCATCACTGGTCCGCGAGAATAGGATCCGCGGTGTTGTGGATGCTTCTCGCGGAATCGATCGGGAATAAGGGCCTCAACCGATTCTCCGACAAGCATGCCCGGTTCGTAGCCGAACATTCGCTCCGCGCTCGTGTTGGCGAGCAGGATACGGCCGGCGCCGTCCACTTTCAGAATGGCGTCCGCGGTTGCTTCAAATACCCGGCGAAATCGGGCTTCCGCGCGCGCTTCCGCCGCGAGTTTCTCGCGCGTAAGGTCCGCGTGCATGGCGACGATTCCGATAATGCCGCCCGCCGGTCCGGATAGTGGCCAGGAACATAATGTGACGTCAATTGTCGATCCATCTTTTCGGATCCTGTTGCATTGCACACCTGAAATCGAATCGCCGCCAAACTGCCTGGCTAGGGTCTGGTGGAAGCCGCCGATCTCCGCGGGCGGGATCACGGGCGGAAGGCCGCCCAGCGTTTCAGCCTCGGTCCAGCCGAACATCCGTTCCGAGCTTTTGTTCCAAAACGTGACTTCACCCTTTGGAATTTACAACAAAAGCCGCTAATGGACTCGCTTCGAGAAGGGCTCGCAGCGACGCTCCCATTTCGCGGTACCCGTCGTCGCCTGGTGGAACCTGCAAGGCCATTACCACTAAGCAGTTTAGCCGAATGGCTCGGAACTCGTGCTCCAGTATCCTTTTCGTGGCTGGTCCCGCCCGTCTCGTGCCCTTCGTCCACCTTCGCCAGAAACTCGATATCTTCCCGCCTGTACCGCCCCGGAAACTGGTGCCGCTGGTACGGTTGTACCTTAACCTCCTCTCCCTTGGCGTACACCTGGATCAGCCGTGTCACCTGCGCCCGGCTCATCCCTGTCATCTTCCCGATGTATTGCCTCACCAGTCCCCGTCCGCTCCGCTTCGATTCCTCGAATTTGGCTTGCCGCAGCGCTCTGTTCACCCAACCGTACTTCTCCTCCCGGTTCCGGCTCTCAAATTCCAGCGTGTCGCTCCCCTCTAATAGCGCCCGGATCTCCTCCAGGCTTATTCCTTCCGGTGCCTCATTTCGATGATCATGTCCCAGCTTCACCGGTCCCCCTCCCCCCGGGCTCTCCTTGCGTGAGAAACCGACCTTCCGCCCAGGCTCATCTTGCATGAGATAGGTGAGATAAGACTCCGCATTGACGCTGAACCCGGCGGCCTTGTTTAGTGTGATTCGCATATGAAAATGCCAAGTACTTGCTCTCTCGGAGGAAAACTATTGAAAACACTACTCTTAGCGGTCTCTATCGGGTTTTTGTCGTTGTCGGAGCCGGCGCATGCCGGCGTTCTCTTCGCATTCAGCAACACTCATTCGGCGCAGGTCCTGACCATTAACGGCACGGACACATTTAACACGGCCACGTCGGAGTTCACTCCCCACATTCGCAATCAGGGTTGGTGGTCGGCTACCGCTTCTGGTCACAACATCATCGACAATTACGTCGTGGGGAGTTTCGAAGGGGAAACTTTCAACAACTTCTTTACCTTCGATCTAGCGTCGTTGGATCACGCGGCAACGTCTGCAACGCTGACAATTCAGACCGCTGGCACCACCACATCCGGGTTGCCGGTAACCTACTCGTTGTGGGACGTCAGCACGAGCGCGGCTGTCCTAAGCTTTAATACCGGGCCGAGCGCGGCTATTTTCACGGATCTCGGATCCGGAACGAACTACGCTACGATTGGGGTAGGCCCGTATCCGTCACCGCTGGTCATCACATTGAACGCGGCTGCCATTGCGGACATTAATCAGGCGGCCGGTGGATTCTTCTCGATCGGTGGAACGTTAACGCCATCAACTCCAGCGATACCGGAGCCGGGCACTCTCGTGCTGAGTGGATTAGCGCTCATTGGTCTGGCGGCGAAATTCCGCCGCCGAGTCCGTTAGTCTATGACGGAGCCTCCGCGACCCGGGCCAGCGTTCTGATAGCGGTAGCGTCTTAGTAGCTCACGGTTACAAGCTTATTGGCCGATCTGGTCAACTCGCCGACTTGGCTGGTCAGTTCGCCAATCTGGCGGTCTTGAGATTCAATCGACTGCACCAGGCGCTCGATTCGTTCGTCTAACGTCATCGAGTGTCCCATCCTACCGCGTTCTCATTTTCTGGCGTGTCGACGCCGGCTGGCCTGAAAATCCAAGTACCCGCGCCCCGAATGTTTTCCGACGAATCCGCCGATAGTATTGCAAGGTAGAATAGATCATCTCGCATGACGACCTACGACCTATTTGTGATCGGTTCCGGTCCGGCCGGACAACGCGCAGCAATTCAGGGCGCAAAATCCGGAAAACGCGTGGCTTTAGTCGAAAAGCGCGAAGTATTGGGCGGCTCCTGCATCAATAGCGGCACCATCCCGAGCAAGACCATGCGCGAAGCCGTGCTACACCTTTCCGGCTATCAGTATCAGAACATCTACGGCATCAACTACCGGGTCAAGGAAAAGATTTCCATGGCCGATCTGATGTTCCGTGTGCAGCACGTGATCAAGACGGAGATCGACGTCACGCAAGCGCAGCTCTCGCGCAACGGAATCGAAGTGCTCACGGGCGCGGCGTCGTTTATCGACCCGCACCACATCAAAGTGGAAAATTCGCGGGGAACGGCCGAGTTTGAGGCTGGCGTGATCGTCATCGCCACAGGCACGAAGCCGGCGGTTTCGGCCAAGGTGCCGATCAACGGACGAACGATCATAAACAGCGATCAGGTTCTGGAGATGGCGTTTGTTCCGAAGACATTTATCGTCGTGGGCGGCGGGGTGATCGGGGTTGAATATACCTGCATGTTCGCAACGCTCGGCGTGCGGGTAATCCTGGTCGAGAAGAGACCCCGTCTGCTAGAGTTCGCCGATTCCGAAATGGTGGAGGCTCTGTCATACCATCTGCGCGACCACCGCGTGACCATGCGCCTGAACGAAGAGGTGGCAAGCGTCGAGGAGATGCCGGATGGCACGGTTGTCGCCACGCTCCAGAGCAATAAGAGGATTTCCGGCGACGCACTGCTTTACGCGGTGGGGCGGTCGGGAAACGTCGACGACTTGAATCTTGCCGCCGCCGGCATCGAAGCCGATTCGCGCGGCCGGATTGCCGTCGATTCCGAATACCGCACCAAACAGCCGCACATTTTCGCGGTGGGAGACGTAATCGGGTTTCCCAGCCTCGCATCGGTTTCCATGGAGCAGGGCCGGATGGCGGCCGCGCATGCTTTCGGTTCTCCTGTAAAGTCGAACCCCGAGTACTACCCGTATGGCATCTATACGATTCCGGAGATTTCATTTATCGGCAAGACAGAGGAGCAACTGACGGATGAGGACGTACCCTATGAGGTGGGCGTGGCTTACTACCGTGAAATCGCGCGCGGTCAAATCCGTGGAGATACGACGGGGCGCCTCAAGCTGATTTTTCACCGCGAAACGCGCAAGATCCTGGGCGTGCACATCATCGGCGAGGGGGCTTCGGAGTTGCTGCACATAGGTCAGGCCGTAATCATTCTGAACGGCACTGTCGACTATTTCGTGAACACGGTCTTCAACTATCCAACGCTCGCGGAATGTTACAAGGCCGCCGCGTTCAATGGGCTCAACAAACTTGCCCGGTTGTAGCATGGGAGCTTGACAGTGAGTAGAACAATCGGCGTGATGGCATCCGAACATATCGCGGTCGGTTTAGTGGAGAACCGCGAGATTTCGGGAGCGATTCGGATTTATCCCGAGGATGGCAGCGGCATCGAGGGGCTTTTGGGAACTCCCGCCGAGAGCATTGTTCAGGGAGTCGTGGAGCAGATCCGGATCGTGGCCGGAGGCAAGAAAATCGATGCTATTGGAGTCGGCGTTCCGGGCGTAGTCCGCGACGGGATCATCGAAGAGTCGCCCAACCTCCCCCAAGTCAAGGGTCTGAATCTGGAGATCGAGTTGTTACAGGCTTTCCGGACGGATGACAGTTTCGTCCCGATACTGATCCTTAACAACGCGGATGCATTGGCGGCCGGAATCGCGGTGACCCAGGGATATATGGACAAGTTCGTGCGCGTTTGGACCCTTGGCCGAGGCGTCGGCTATGGCCGTTATCCGCGCCGGGACGGTGTCTGGGAAGGCGGACATTCCGTGGTATCCCTCGATCCGAAGGAGAGATTTTGCCAGTGTGGCGGCGTAGGCCACCTGGAGGGGATCGTGGGCAACCGTGCGATGCGGCTTCGCTTCCTGGATTTGGAGCCGGAGGAGGTCTTCGACAATGCTTTGGCCGGAGATGTGCGCTGCCGTGACTTCGTGCGCTACTGGCACCGTGCGATTGCGGCCGCGACCGCCACTGCCGTCCACATGGACGGGCCAGGGCGGTTCTTTATCTCGGGATCGAACGCCAAACACGTCGATACTAATCTACTGGCGCTCTACCTCGCCGAAATGGTGAAGATCGGCCCGCTCACCGGCAGCAAGATGGAAGTGATGCCCGCGAGCGACGCGATGGCGGTCATCGGGGCTGCCGTGAGCGCGGAGATGGCGGCCTTGGACGCGTAGTAGCGTTGCACCCGGTTTCTCGACGCAACCGCGACTCAACAATCGCCCTGGCTGGTGCCTGACTAATGCCAAGTCAAAGGACCACGGTGTTGTCACCCGCGATATAGAACGGATTAAGTTAAGAACGGACGTTCCACGGTGAAGCCGAGTTCGACGTTCACGATCCCGACGGATATGTCCTGTGCCTCAGTCAGGCGCTGACGGACGCAAGCGTATCCCAAAACCGGCGGTCTGAACAATGCGGTTGGCCGCCGGCAGCGCGTGCGCACCAATCGCATGGACGTAGCCAGCAACCAAAATAGGCTGCTGCGACTTAGAATTCCGTTTGGCGGGATTGTCCGCCGCTCGGGCGTTTTCATTGCGAGCAGCAGTAGAGCGTCGGATGAAACGGAAGCCTTCCACGCTGCCCGTAGCGAGGCCTAATCGCGATGCACCGTATTCGGGCAAAAAGCCGGAAGGCAAACGGCGATGTATTCCGCGCCGCTCTCGCCAGGCGTGCTGTAGCGCACCCACTCTCCGGCCTGCGTGATCACAGCCTGCCCTGCCGCAACATCGAGGAATCCACCCGCATGCTCCACGCGCAGCGAGCCTTTCAGCACGACCGTGAATTCGTCGAATTCCGGAGTCTGCCCAGGCTCAACCCATCCCCCGGGACTCCGCATGTGCGCAACGCTCACGCCGGGTGTCTCTGAATTCACGCGTCCGACATATTCATCGATGAGTTTTGGTTTGTTGCCAGCGGCTTCGATTCGAGTGGGCTGTGCGATCAGAATCGGCATATTCTATGAAATTTCGTCGACGGCGCTGAATTTTCCGCCGTCCAGTGCCACGCGTGCGAAGGAGACGATTGCGTCGTGCCCGAATCCGCAAAGCCAGTTTTCGCGAGCCGCCCGTTCGAGCAGCCGCGTTCGGGTTTCAATGGTCTGCAATGGGAATAGATCAAACGCGGGGACCCATGTCGGAGTCAGGTGGAACACCGTCGGAACAAGGTCCGAGAAGAAGCAGAAAGTTTCGCCCGCGGAACTTGCTGTTACGACCATCATGTCGCGATTGTGTCCAGGCGCGAGTGCGACGCTCACTCCAGGCACGATTTCGCGGTCCGAGTCGATCAGAACCATCTTTCCAGATTCGACAAGCGGATCGTAGTTCGCATCGATGTAGCTGACGCTGTCCCGGGGATGTCTCTCGTGCGCATGCTCCCACTCGGCGCGACGCGTATAGTAGGTAGCTCGTGGAAACGCTGCCTGCGCCGTTCCAGCGGACAGATCGAGATTCGTATTCCCGCTGCAATGGTCCCAGTGAAGGTGAGTGTTGATGACTACGTCGATCGATTCCGGGTCCACGCCGCAGGCCGCTATTGTGTCGCGCAAAGGCACGGGCCGCGAAGGCATTTTCATGCGCTCTCGCGCCCGCGGATCCATCTTGTCGCCGCCTCCGGTCTCAACGAGCACGGTGTGCTCGTCCGTTTCAATCAGGTAGCAGTTGAGACCAAGAGGGATGCGGTTCAACTCGTCGGGCGGAATCTTGCGGCCCCACAGCGTGCGCGGGACGACGCCGAACATAGCGCCGCCATCCCAGTGGTAGATTCCGTCGCGGACGATCCGGACCTGGAAATGGCCGACCTTAGTCAATTCCCAGCCTAACCATTCCCGAATCTAACCACGCACCAGTTTCTTTCCGCGCTCGAACAATTCCGCGGCATCGTCGGCAATTTCGAGGCTCTTCTCGTAAATTTCCTTCCCCCGCTCGTAGACATCCTTACTCGTATCGACGACGGCATCGCGGCCCTCGGCCGTCTTCTTTACCAGGATGCGCCGTGTCTGCTTGCCCGGCTGAGGAGCATAAAGCAGTGCAACCGTTGCGCCGATCGCAACCCCCGCGACAAACCATACTACCTTTCCGCTGGCATCTTCAGCCATGTAAATTCCTCCAGGACTCCATTGTACCGCGTGGCGCAGCGATGCCCTGACGGCGGAGGCCCGGGCCGGAGGCGGCACCCGGACTTCCGCCGGAGAAGCGAATCAGTTCCCAGGAGGTCTTCCACTGGGACCACCCATCCCTCCAGGCCCACCAGGTCCGCCCGGTCCCCCCGGTCCGCCCGGTCCGCCAAACTGAGGACGCCCGCCGGGGCCGCCCTGTTGCGCGTCAAACTTGTCTTTCTGCTCTTTCGTCAACAAAACGTAGAATTTCGCCTCGGCTTTGGTTTGAATCGCCAACTGCTTGGCCTGCAGCGCGCCAAGATCGGCAGCGAGCGCGTCGATCTGGCTGTCGGGTGCGTTGTTCTTCGCAGCGTCTCGCAGGGCCTTGTGCTTGTCGGGAAACTGTTGGCGGACGGCTTCGCCGGCATCGGCGGCCGCCTTGAAAATCGCCAAAGCGTCCTTCTTCTGGATATCGTTCAGGCTAAGACTGCCTGCCAGGAAATCGACGCGGAACTGCACCGGGTCCGGACGCTGGCGAGTCTGACCCTGTGGGGGACCGCCCTGTCCCTGAGCCATTATTGCAGCCGCGGTGAACGCGGCTGTCATCGTCAACTTCGTGAGTCTTTGTTTCATGGTGAAAAGCATCTCCTAACCTCTATGACGCGGTATTCCGGCGCAGGAGCTTAAAAGAATGTAAATCCTAGCGGCGTTATTGAGACCCCTCTTCGATCATCCCTTTGGATTTGCACGACACGATCCGTTAAGAACAGCATGCTCAACGCCGGCGAGGCTGAGATCGTCCTCAGCCATCTCTTCAACCGCATGGGCGGTCATATCGAAGTGACGAAGCTTGACCCGTTCTGTTGCCTGATCGGTTCGATCCATGATCGCCCAGTCTCTAGAACATTACGGTTCCGAGGCAAGACGCTGTCTCACTCATGCACGCCTGGCTGAACGGAGGTTGACGCATGTTAGCGTGAACGCCGAAATGCAGGGTGCGGAGAAGTTGAGCCTGGCGCAAATCTAGCCGTTATTAACAGGAGGAGACGCACGAAGTCCGCTTCGAAGCGAAGGAGCTAACGGAGATATACGGGTAGATCAGCCAGAGCATTCACGACGGGCTTCGGCTTGGGCGGTGGCGCGCAGCCCGCACGCCACTTGGAAAACACGGTGAAAACTGCGTTCAAATCTAACGCTGACGGCCAAGCGGTCCGTCGCCCCGCTGCCATTCGGTAAACCGGTCTGCCGCAAATCGCACCGCGGCCCCGGGAACCGAGCGCAGCCTGTTGAGCGCGCTCAAGTCCGGCGCGCTGTTGTCGCGAAGATGCAGCTGATACCATCCACGGCTATGGAGGAAGACCGTGCGATCCAAACCCACTTTGCGTGGCGGCGCCGGAAATGTCACTTCAGCGCGATCCGTCATCATCGGCATCGGATAGTAGCGATTGTCGGCCGCGGCCAAAACCGCCAGGACGTCCTTGCCTTCGGAGGTTCGGGCGGAGCTCGCGGCAACGCTGTTCACGAGAGGCGCCTCACCTTTTCCATGGGCGATTTGAAAGGAGTTCAGAGCCCAGAAACCCGCAGCTGGGCGCAAGCGAATTCGCAACTGGTTCCCTATTGCGCGGCTCACGTCGAGGGGAATGGCCCGGTCCTCCGCGAGAAGGGGACCGCCCGGAGGCAAAGTTCCACGAGCGACCCATCCCGTCTCCTCTTCTACTTCAACCGGCAACCGGTACATGCCTTCCCGTTCACCCAAGACATGCAGGTATCGGACGGCCGCCGGGTCTTTGTCGAGCGAGGCGAGATATTTGTAGGAATCCCTCCCGTTCAACTCGACCATCCGCTTGATCATGTAGGACCCCCACAGTCCGGTCGCAGCATTGGCAAGGAGGTTGACATGCGTGACCCCGGCGGGCTTCGCAAACGTCAGGATCACTTCCTGACGCAGGTTTCCGCCCGGTCCGGCGACGGCGTCGGGCTCCCAGATCTTGCGGTCCGTGGCTTCGAGCCAAGGCAAAAGATCGTTGCCTTCGCGGTCGCGCGCCGCTGCAAGGGGTTGAATTCCGGTAAAAGCCCGGATGTTTCCGGCTTCATTGGTCACCGCGCGCGACCCGCTGGCATGGTCGACGACAAGTAACTCCATCAGGTTGGTGTACTGGGTCTCGTCCACTTCGTTGGTCAGCAGCAGGCGGTACAGACCGTCTTGCTCGCGCAGGTGTTCGAGTTCCGCGTAATCGTCGCGCTCGAGACCGCGCGTGATCGCGCCGCCATAGGGCTCTGCATCAAAGACGTACCGCGTTCCGTCCCACGAGTACACAAAGGGGCACGACTGCTTGAGCGCTATTGCAATCAATAGTACGATAGCCAAAGCCGCGGCCGCGCCCACGACGATCGCAGCTGCAAGGCCGATGCTCCGGGATGCGGAAACGCCTTGCATCTCAACCCACAGCCTCTGAACGTCCTGCATCGCGATGCTGTAATCGGCGCTATTGACCTTGGCTTTGATGACCCCTTGCTCTACTTTGGCGCCCGGCAGATCGAACTTGACCTCTTCCCCTTTCTTCGTGGTGATCCCAACCAAGTGATGCATTTCCGGCCGCGCCACCGCGGACACGTCCAACTTTCGAACCTTTTTGACGGTACAGCCGGAGTTGAGGCAGAGAAGTATCGCAGTTAACGCAACCGCGATCGCATTTCGGGCGATGGGACGGAAGTTCATCGGGCCTTTAGAAACCGGATAACACAATATCACGTTCTTGTCCGCGCTCTTCGAGGCGATAATGGCTATTGGCTTCCCTTCTTGAAAGCTGCACCGCACTCTCCAAATCCTACGGCTCGCGCGCGCTGTTTGAGAATATCTCGCTTGGCATCGCCGAGGGTGAACGGCTCGGCCTGATTGGCCCGAACGGCGCGGGCAAATCCACACTGCTCAAGATTCTCGCAGGACAGATCGAGCCTGATTCGGGCACGGTCTCCATGCGCCGCAATACACGCGTCGGCTACGTTCCGCAGGAGGCCGAATTTCCAGCGGGCCTGACGGCAACTGATGTCATTGCCGAGGCGATCGCCGGGGAACACCTCGACGAGATGGAGCGCTCCGCTCGCATTAATCAGACGCTCGGCCGCGCGGGCTTTACCGATGGCAACGCCCGCACCGAATCGCTCTCGGGCGGCTGGAAACGGCGCCTGGCGATCGCGCGCGAACTCGCGCTGCTGCCCGACCTCCTGTTTCTCGACGAGCCCACCAATCACCTGGATTTTGAGGGCATCGTGTGGCTCGAGAAACTGCTCCAGGGCGCGGCCTTCGCAAGCGTGGTGGTGAGTCACGACCGCTATTTTCTCGACAACGTGGTCAACGACATGGCTGAAATCGACCGCGTCTATCCCGAAGGCTTGTTCCGCGTGGAGGGCGGATACAGTCAATTCCTGGAAAAGAAGGAAGCGTTTCTGCTGGCGCAATCGACGCATCAGGAAGCCTTGGCCAACCGCGTGCGGCGCGAAGTCGAGTGGCTCCGGAGGGGACCGAAGGCTCGAACCGGGAAGTCGAAGGCGCGAATTGACGACGCGGGACGGCTGATACGCGTACTCTCGGAGCTTGACCAGCGGACGACGAAGGGCGTCACGCAGATCGATTTCACGGCGACCGACCGGCAGTCTAAGCGGCTGCTGTCGCTTGAAAAGCTATCGAAGGAACTGGGCGGGCGGACGCTGTTCCGCGATTTGAGCTTGACGCTCACTCCCGGCACGCGGCTGGGATTGCTGGGCCTGAACGGCACGGGAAAGACGACGCTGTTGCGCCTGCTCTCGGGCGAACTGGAACCCGACGGTGGGTGCGTGGAACGCGCGCAGTCGCTGCGAATCGTTTACTTCGACCAGGCACGGGAGCAACTCGACCGGTCCCAGACGCTACGCAACGGGCTGGGCGCACGGGGCGACCTGGTGATTTTCCAGGATCGTCCCATCCACGTGGCGGGCTGGGCGAAGCGTTTTTTGTTCGACGCCGGTCAACTTGACCGGCCCATTGCGAGCCTCTCGGGCGGCGAACAGGCACGCGTCCTAATTGCCCGGCTCATGCTCCAGCCGGCCGATCTGTTGCTGCTTGACGAGCCGACGAACGACCTCGACATTCCGACGCTCGAGGTGCTCGAAGAGAGCCTGCTCGATTTCCCCGGCGCGCTGGTGCTGGTGACGCATGACCGCTATCTTCTCGATCGGGTCTCGACAGCCGTACTGGGTCTCGATGGCCAAGGCGGGACACAACTCTTCGCGGACTACCGGCAGTGGGAGCAGGCGGGGCAGGAGCGCGAGACGCGCAAGGCCGGGAAGAGGGATTCGCCGGTGAGGCCTGGCACCCCCACCGCAAAGAAGAGGCTCTCCTATCTGGAAACCCGCGAGTGGGAGGGGATGGAGCAGCGCATTCTGGAAGCGGAGTTGGAACTTGACGCCATTCGCGCGGAGATGCAGGCGCCCGAAGTGGTTTCCGATGGGCCGCGGCTCCATTTGTGCTTCGAGCGGATGACTTCGGCGGAGGCGGCCGTGGAGACGCTCTACGCCCGGTGGGCCGAGTTGGAGAGCAAGAGTGTTTAAGTGCTTTGAATTGAGAGTAATGTGGTGAATTCGAGCGGTTCCTGCAAAGATTTCTTCCGGCAATGATCAATTCGACCGGTATTTCTCGCACTTATATAACAGAGACCATCGTCCAGGAGACCCCTATGCGAAATGCCGCCGCGATTCTAGTACTCATGGTTGGAGCGTGTTCCGCCGCGTTTGCCCAAGCCAACGCCATCACTGTATATCCAGGACCGGCGACGATAGAGAAAGGGACCAGCCGGCAAATGTCCGCCTATGTACCGATTGCGCCCAATACCGTCACGTGGGCGATAAACGGCATCGTGGGAGGTGATGCAACCTACGGAACCGTTACGCCGACAGGATTATACACGGCGCCCGCGGTTGTCCCGGTTGCCAATCAAATCACGATCAAGGTCACCAGCACGGCCTTCCCCGCGAAATACGGCACGGCGAAGGTATCGATTTCGCAGCCGCAGACCTGGATCTGGAGTGCGTACCCGAACAAGTTCGCGGCGGGGGCTGTGGATGTAAGCATTAACGGCGCGGGGTTCGTTCCGGGCCTGGTAGTGATGCTTAACACTCTGGCACTGCCGACGACGTACATTTCCCCGACGGCTGCGAAGGTGATGGGGAACGTGCCCGCCAGAATGGCGGGCGTCGCGCAATTTCGCGCGGTAAATCCCGGTCCGGGCTCAACCACGAGCCAACCGATTAACGTCACGGTTACTGCTTCGGCGGTGAATGTTTCGGTGTCGCCAGCGAGCGCGACGCTTCCGGTCAATGCGACCCAGACCTTTACCGCTACGGTGACGGGCGCAGCCAACACGGCTGTCACCTGGTCGGCTACCGCTGGAACCATCACGGCGGGAGGCGTATACACGGCGCCGGCCAGTTTGCCCAATCCGGCGAGTGCAACGGTGAAAGCTACGAGCGTCGCGGATCCTCTGGTCTCCGCTACCGCGGCCATCACGCTTACACAGCCTTCGGTCACCATTACAGTTTCGCCGCCGACGGCACAGTTGGTGCTGGGCGCGACGCAGCAATTCGCCGCGGCCGTCCTGGGCAACGCCAACACCGCTGTTACGTGGTCCGTAAACGCAGTCATCGGAGGCAATTCGGCAGTGGGCACTGTTTCCGCGGCCGGCCTTTACACCGCGCCCGCGATTCTTCCGTCTCCCGCCACCGTGAACGTCCGCGCAACGAGCGTGGCCGTTCCCAGCGCATTCGGTCAGGCTGCGGTCACACTGAAACTCACGCCGCCCGCCATGCCGAATCTCAGCCACGCCCGCTTCCTGGAGCAGGCCGCGTTCGGCCCGTCGCCGGTGGACATGCAAAGCATCGGACAACTCGGAATCAACGGCTGGCTCGCGCAGCAATTCGCCATGTCCGAGACGTTCATCGCCGTTCCCGATTCCATCGGCACGGCTCAAACGCAATACCTGTCCCGCCTGGTTCATGCTCCGGATCAGTTGCGGCAGCGGATGGTGAATGCGCTCGCGAAGATCATTGTGCTGTCGGCGGCGAAGAAACCCTACGGAAATGAAGTGGTGCCGTATTGGCAGATCCTTAGCAAGAACGCGTTCGGCAGTTACCGGCAGCTTCTTTACGACATCACGGTTAGCCCGCAGATGGGTAAGTATCTGGACCTCGCCAACTCGAAGAAGCCGGGCGGGGGCGCGTCTGCGAATGAGAATTATCCCCGCGAACTGATGCAGTTGTTCGCCAACGGACTGGTGATGTTGAATCAGGACGGCTCGGTGGTGCTCAGCGGAGGAAAGCCGGTCCCGTCCTATGACCAGACGGTCGTGGCCCAGACGGCTTTGGCCCTAACGGGTTGGACGTACCCAACCCCTCCGGGAGGCGCGATGGGCGTCTCCAACTGGGAATCCTTTACAGCTCCCGCGATGGAGCCCCGCGACCAGTATCACGATAAGACCGCGAAGACGTTGATCGGCGGCTGTCCGATTCCAGCCGGCCTCGGCGTCGTTCAGGAAACGAACATGGCGATGGACTGTGTGTTCAACCATCCGAACACGGCCCCGTTCATTGTCACGCGCCTCATTCGGGATATGGTGATGAGCAATCCATCGGGACCCTACGTTCAGCGCGTGGTGAACGTTTGGAACAACAACGGCAACGGAGCGAAGGGAGATCTCAAGGCCGTTCTGACGGCCATCCTTACCGACGCCGAGGCGAGGCAGGATCAGGCGACGCCTCAACAGGGCCGCTTGAAAAATGCGACGTACCACATGGCGGCCTTCATCCGCGCGATGAACGGAACACTGACGCCGGACAACCTTCGCAGCTGGAATTTCACGCAAATGGGCGAAGCTCCACTGGCACCGCCTTCGGTTTTCGGCCATTACTCACTGCTCTACCGGATTCCCAGTATGCCGGCCTTGGCGGGGCCGGAGTTCCAAATCTATTCGCCGACGGAATCGATGCTGCGGGGGAACTTCTTCTACGAAATCCTCAACCAGCCAGGCGCAAGCGATTTGAAAATAGACCTGACGCCGTTTCAGGCCGTGGCTGGCGACGCTTCGGCGTTAATCGAGCAGGTGAACGCCACGCTTCTTTACGGACGGATGCCGCAATCGATGAAGGATAGCCTCGCGGTGGCTCTCGCCGCCGCATACGACAACAATCAGCGCGTCAACGCGGCGCTCTATCTGACCGCGCTAAGCGGCTATTACGCGGTTCAGTACTGAGGAGATGAACATGTCTAACGAGAAAGTGAATTCTTCGCGGCGGTCTTTCCTGCGGCTCGCAACGGGCACGCTCGCTCCCATGGCGGGGATGGCCCGCTTCGGTCTGATGAACGCCTATGCGCAGGCGAACGACTACAAAGCGCTGGTCTGCGTCTTCCTGCTTGGCGGCAATGACGGACACAACGTCGTCGTGCCACAGTCGGCCGCCCAGTTGAACGCTTACAAAGCGGCGCGCGGAGGGCTCGCGCTGCCGGATGTAAGCGCAAAGTTGCTGCCCGTCATGCCCACGAATGGCGTCCCTTATGCCCTCACCGACGGCCTGGCGGCCATACATCCTCTTTGGGCGCAGCAGAAGCTTGCCGTCGTGTCGAATGTGGGGAACATCGTCCAGCCGACAACGCGAATGCAGTACCTGTCGGCCGCCGTTTCGCTGCCCGCGAACCTGTTCTCGCACTCCGACCAAATCGTGCAGATGCAGACGGCAATGGCCGGCGGGTCGTCCGGAACGGGTTGGGCGGGGCGCACGGCGGACGCGGTCAGTTCCATGAATGGCGCGGCGACGTTTCCCGCGTCGCTATCGATGGCGGGACAACAGTTGTTTTGCGCGGGGAACATCGTGCAATCGGCGAGCCTGATTCCGGGTTACGACATGAATCCTTATGGGATGAACATCTGGCCGGACTCGGCGGCGGCGGCGAGGAAAGCCCAACTTCAGCAGATCCTCACTATGGACAGCGGTCTCGCGGTCATCCAGGCGGCGAACAAAGTGCGGAAGGATGCCCTGGATCTCGCGGCGATGCTCAAGAGCCTGGCGGGAGGACCGCAGTTAGCCACCGTGTTTCCGGGCACGCAGATCGGCCAGCAGATGAAGCAGGTTGCGCAGATCATGCAACTGCGAAGCACTTTGGGAATGAAGCGGCAGGTCTTCTTCTGCTCGCTCGGCGGGTTCGACACCCACGGCGCGCAGAGCTGGCAGCAATGGGACCTGTTGAAGCAAGCGTCGGCCGCGATGAATGCGCTGTATCTGGCTTCGGGCGAAATGGGCATCGCGAACGGCGTGACCACGTTCCTTGAATCTGAGTTCGGCCGGACGCTCCAGCCGAGCGGCAGTGGCAGCGACCACGGATGGGGAAATCATTTCCTGGTGATGGGCGGCGCAGTGAAGGGCGGCGACATCTATGGAAAATTTCCGGACCTCTCGCTTGGCGGACCCGACGACAGCGGTAACCGCGGCGCGCTGCTGCCATCCACGGGGCTCGATCAATACGGTGCGACGCTCGCAAAATGGTTCGGCGTGGCGGATGCGAACATGGACGCGATATTTCCCAATTTAAAGAATTTCGGAGTGCGGGACCTGGGGTTCATGGCGTAGGGCCGTTGGATGCCCGCTTGTTCGCTTGCCAAAGTGGGACTTTGCAGCATCAAGTCGCACTTCTGAGTAGATTGACGCCCCTACCCAGCTTGGCCCATACAAGACTCCACCAGACGCATACCGTCGAGCGCTACCCATCGCCCCCCATATGGACCGGATTCGTTGGGCGGCTACAGGAATTCTTCGCGGCGGTCATTGCAGTGGGAGGCAGGCGCGTTCCCGTTCTGCTGCAACGGATGATCTTCCGGCGTCAGGCGAACGCGCTGATGTTCCGGCAGGCAATGCGGTTCAGGCGGCCGCAGGACTCCGTGTTCGAAAGCGGCCTCAAGCTGACGTATAGTACCGCTTCCATTGCAGTGGTTGGCGGCACCTGGTATTCGCCTATCTTTGGCTGAGGCCTCCGTCCACCGCGAGAATCTGACCGGTCACGAAGTTCGAGGCGCGCAGGAAGTAGACTACCGCGTCGGCAATCTCGGCGGCGGTTCCGGCGCGCGCGGCGGGTGTGTTGAGGATCATGGATGCCGCCCGCGCGTCCGGCTCGCCGAACGGGATCACGCCCGGGGCAACCGAGTTCACCGTGATGTCCGGCGCGAACGCTTTCGCGAGCGACCGCGTGAGCATTATGACGCCTGCCTTCGACGCGCAGTAGTGCGCGTGCTCCGCCCAGGGCCGGATGCCGCCGAGCGAACTGATATTCACTATCCGGCCGCCCCCCGACTTCCGCATCAGGCGGGCCGCGTTCTGGCAGCAGAAGAACACCGATTTCAGATTCACGGAATGGATGAAGTCCCAATCCGCCTCCGTGATATCGAGCGGGTCGAATCTCGTGAAGCGGGCGGCGTTGTTGACCAGCCCGTCGATGCGGCCATAGCGCTCCGCGATCTCATCGAACATCCGCGAGATATCCGGAACGCTTTCGAGATTGGCACGGACAAGCGGCGCAGGTTGGCCTTCGAATGCGCACTCGGCCGCGGTGGCGCGGGCTTCCGTTTCCGAAGAGTTGTAGTGGATGACGACTCGCGCGCCTTCAGCGGCCAGGCGCAAGGCGATGCCGCGTCCGACGCGTTTTGCGCCGCCCGTGACTAGTATGACCTTGCCTGTTAACTCAGGCTGTGTCACGAAATGCCTCCCGAAAAAGGCAGACGGCAAAAAACGGTCGTCTGCCCCACCAATTCACCTGCAACGTTCACGGCACTTGCAACCAACCCGCACTTATGCCGTGATATGCCCTTAGACCGTGGGTTCGCCATGGACCTCAACCTCTTTCGCTTCCACGCCTTCGACTGGGGGCTCGGGCAACTTCCCCGTCCAGTAAGCCCACGCCCAGAAAATCGCCGTCGTGGAGCTGAGGGCGCCAGCCCATGCACCGATTGTTCGCGGGCTGTAAGACTGCGACGCGATTCCCGCCACCGCCATCGAAACCATCATCGTAGACCAAACCAGCGATTCGACGGTCGAGAACACGCGCCCGCGGAATTTGTCGGGCACGTGCCGCAGCAATTGCGAGAAGTTCATGACCGCGCTTACAGCCACGGCCGCGCGAGAAAGGCCTATGAAAATCAGGGCGACCCAAAACTCACGGGCCTGGCTGAACAAAATGTACGCGCCTCCGTGGACGATGTAGCAGAAAATAATGGAACGCTTGTAGCCCTCGAATCCGATCCGCTGGCCCAGCCAGTGCGCCAACGCCCCTCCGATGAGCAGGCCGATTCCCGCGCAACCCCAGATCGTGCCGATCCCCGACGGTCCCTTTTGGAACACCAGTTCGCCGAACACGCTGAACAGGATTTGCGCCGCGCCGCCGCCTGTCGCCCAGCCCATTCCGACGAGCGCGATCGCGAGCACCAGCGGCGCGGACCGCATGTATCGTAGCCCCTCCTTGTACTCGTGCCACGGGCGTACGACTTCATTCTCCGTAAGCGCGTCCGATTTCGCGCGGAAACTGCCACCCTCGACGCGCAACTTGGAAATGGACCACGCCGAAAACGCGAAGGAGAGCGCGTTGAGGAAGAAGGCCCATTGGTAACCGAATTGCGTGACCGTTGCCCCGGCGAGAAACGTGCCAATGGTGAGCGTGGTCCATTGCGTGGTCTGCGTGAGGGAGTTCGCCGTGTGCAACTCCTCCTTGCTCGTGATCGCGGGCAGAATCGCCGCCCGGCCGCTGGTGAAGAAGGGCGACGCGCCCATCAGCAAACCGCTCAGCAGGTAGAGGAGCCATGTGTCGTTGCGGCCCACTGTGAGGATGAACCCGAGCGCGACGAACGCCCGAACCACGTCGCTCCAAATCATGACGCGCTTGCGGTCCAGGCGGTCCAGCAGCACTCCGGCGAGCGGCCCGGCAAGCACGGCGGGAATAGCCCGCGACAACATCACGCCACTTACGACGAGGCCGGATTTCGTGTTGGCGAGCGCGAGGCTGAAGACGGCGATGTTGTTGAAGTGGTCGCCGATCTCGCTGACAACCTGGCCGGTCCACGTAAATCGGTAGTTCCGGTTCGCGCGCAGCAGTTGGGCGAAGGAAGCCACGCTAACTCCGCTCCGCCAAATACACGCCGCCGAAGATAACGGTTCCGCCGGCGACTAGATGCGGTGTCATGTGCTCGCCCAGCACCGCCATACCCATCAGCGTGGTGAGCAGCGGCTGGAAATAGGTGAACGCCGACAGTTTCGACGCGGAAATTTTCGTTAACGCCCAATAGTAGATCAGGTAGCAGATGACGGACGGAAACAGCGCCATGTAAGCCACTGTAATCCAGCCCATGGTGGTTACTTCACGGAAATCGAAACTGCGGGACTGCCAAAAGATCACCGGAGCGAACGCGATCGCCGCGCCCACGTAGGCGAACGTGTTCACGGTAATCGAGTTCTGCCGGTGAGTCACGCCCTTACCCACAACGGTAAACCAGGCGAACGTAATCGCCGCAAAAATGATAAAGATGTCCCCCGTAGCCGTGGATCGGCCACCGCCGCCAGTTTGCGTGGCGCTATTCAGGATTGCGACGCCTGCCAGAGCGACCACCATCCCGGCAGCCCGCCGCGCGGTGATCCGTTCCTGCTTCATCGCGGCGGCAATCAACAGAACGAAGATGGGCGTGAGTCCGATAATAATAGCGGAGTGAGCGACCGTAGTTTGGCTGAGTCCGAGCACGAAGAGAAATTGATTCAGCGCGACTCCCATGACGCCGAGCAGGAGCAGCAGCGGAGCGTCCGCCCAGTGCCCTGCCGTGCCCTCGCGCCACGACTGACGCAGATAAAGGGGCAGGATGAAAAGCCCCGCGAAAGTGACTCGCAAGCCGCCCAGGATAAGCGGCGGAAACTGGCGGAGCGCGATCTTACCGATGATGAAATTGGCAGACCAGAGCAGCACCATCACCGCGATCAGGAAGTAGAGAAGCGCGCCGGCTTTGGCATCTGGCTTCAAACCGGATTTCAACCGATGGTCTCCTCTCTTACCCCGATCGAGCCCAGGAAATCGTGATCGATCTCGTAGCCAAAGCCGGCGCCTTCGCGAACCTTGATGGTGCCCCAAGGTGTGGTCTCGACGGGCGGGGCGATGATATCCCTGGCCCAATAACGTTTGCTTGCCGAGACGTCTCCGGGCAGCGTGAAGCCGGGAAGGGTGGAAAGCGCCACGTTATGCGCGCGTCCGATGCCAGCTTCGAGCATCCCGCCGCACCAGACGGGGATGCCCGCCGCCTGCGCGACGTCATGCACGCGGATGGCTTCGCGAAAGCCGCCGACGCGGCCGAGCTTGATGTTAATGATGCCGCAGGCGTGCAGCCGGATGGCCTGCTCCGCATGACGGGCGGAGCGGATGCACTCATCGAGGCATATGGGCGTATCGAGCTTCGATTGCAGCACGCCGTGGTCGATGATGTCGTCGTGGCTCAATGGCTGTTCGATCATCATGAGGTAAAACTCGTCCAACTTCTTCAGGTGATCCGCATCGGCGAGCGTGTACGCGGAATTGGCGTCCGCTATGAGGCGCACGGAAGGGAAGCGCTCGCGGACCTGACGAATGACGTCCACATCCCAGCCCGGCTTGATCTTCATTTTGATGCGCTGATAGCCGGCGGCGAGTTCGATCTCGATTTTTTCGAGAAGCTGGGAGACGGAATCCTGAATGCCGATCGACACTCCGCAGGGAATTTCAGGGCGCGCGCCCCCGCCGATGTGCTGGTAGAGCGGCTTTCCGGCCATGCGCGCTTCCAGATCCCAGATGGCGGCCTCGAGTCCGCCGGTGGCCATGCGGTGGCCGCGGATGTGCGCGAAGCGCGGCGCGGCATCGGAGGCAGTAGTTAGTTCGTATCCGCCGAGAACTCGCGGCGCTGCGTAATCGCGCAGGATCATCCACGCGGATTCGGTCCATTCCTCGTTGTAGAACGGATTCTCGCCCGCCGTCACTTCACCCCAGCCGGAGACGCCGCCCGAGCGCACTTCCACCAGCACGATGTCGCGCGAGTACGTGCGGCCGAAACTGGTTTCGAAGAAGTGGACCAGAGGCATGCGGATCTGGCGCAGGACGATTTGTTCAAGGATCATGCTTTCTCACCGTCATGCGGCGCCAACAGGTAAGTGCCGAACTCTTCGGATCTCTCGAATGCCACGACCGCGAGGCCGCGGCGGAATCCTGAGATAAAGCTTTCGCGGACGTATTCCTGCACCTTCTTCGCTTCTTTCGGGTTCTCCGTCTTGAGGCCGCCGATGGAAACGGGAACCGCGATGCGCTCCACGATGGGCGGCGTTGTCACCGGACGGTTTTCCAGGACTGCCTTTACCCGCTCGCTCGAAACCCACCATTCGGCGGTGCAGCGATCGGTGGGCAAGCCGCCGTGCAGGAAGCTGGTGCTTGTACCGTACTGGTTTTCGACGTATCGGCGGATGATCGCGCCCAACCGTTCCACATTGAAAAACGCGTTCTTGAGCTCGAGCGGATCGAAGGTCCATTCGACGAGTTCGATGCCGCGCGAGATGGCGTCTTCGCGCTGCTTGAGCTTCAGCATCCTGCCGATGCCGAGGTCGTTGTATTCCTTCAGCACGCCGAGCATGTGGCTGTGAAGGTAGAATCTGTCGCCGCCCTTTAGACCCGGAATCGCGAGGAGAAAAGCGACCATGCGGGAGCGGTGATAGGCGCCGAAGACGTGCCCGCCGACCTTCGTCGCAACGACGAACAGGCGGACGGGCAGCAGTTCGAGGTCGGCGAATCCCCAGATTTCACGCTGGATCTCGACGGCTTCCGCGAACTCGCGGTGCGTCGTCAGCGCCCGAATGTCGATTTCCGGTTTCGCGCTCATGACTTCTTCGCCTCCTGCCAGAGCGATTCCATCTCGGTAATCGTCGAGTCCCTTGGCGCGCGCCCGGTTTCCGCGAGTTTTCGCTCGATGTATCCGAAGCGCTCGCGGAATTTGGCGTTGCTTTTGCGAAGGGCCTGTTCGGGATCGACTTTCACGAACCGCGCGAGGTTGACGAGCACGAACAAAAGGTCGCCCAACTCGCCCTCGATTTCTTCGCGAGTGCCGCTGTGAGCTGCTTCCTTGAACTCGGCCAGTTCTTCGTGCAGCTTGTCGACAACCTGATCGGGCGAATCCCAGTCGAATCCGGTTTGGGCCGCGCGGGAACTGATTTGCTGGGCTTCGACGAGCGCGGGGAGGGAACGGGGAACCGAGGCGAGCAGAGATGCGGGCTTGTTCTCGTCGCTTCGAGCTTTCTCCTCGCTTCGCTCCTGGGCCTTCACTTCGCTCCAGATCTTTCGGACATCGGCTTCGGTCTCAGCTGTTTGTTCTCCGAAAACGTGAGGATGGCGGCGCACCAATTTCCGATTGATGGCGTCGATGGAATCTCCGATGTTGAACAGACCCTGTTCGGAGGCCATCTGCGCGAAGAAGACGGATTGGAGGAGTAGGTCGCCGAGTTCGCTCCCGAGGGACGGCCAGTCGCGGGTGTCGATAGCGTCCATGACCTCATAGGTCTCTTCGAGGAGATAAGGCTTGATCGAGTCGAAAGTCTGCTCGCGATCCCAAGGGCAACCGTCCGGCGCACGGAGGCGCGCCATCAGATCGACGAGGGCCTGAAACTTCTCGCCTGTATCGCCGTTTATCATGGTTGGGAAAGGGGCGTGATACTTAAATTTAGCATGTCCGGCGAGTTCGGGGCGTGTGCCTCGGGAAAGGCCCGCCGCGCGCACGGGTCGGTGCTTTCCTATTCAAGTGGTGTTTTGTCAATAGTTTGAGAGGGGTGACGTAGAGAGTAAACCCTTTGTCTTTCGAGGAGATTGCAGGGTGCCCGGGCGATCGCGTTCATGAGCATGCTGGGCACAGGATACGGTACGGCAGGCCGGGGAAATCGGCGGGACAACGGCCAAATGACGATCGGGACAGGAATAGAAATAATTGTAGGTCCGTGACTCATAGAGTGAGACCTCAACCGCTCTCACCACAAGACACGCACGGCATACTGTTGAATCTCCGGATCAGGCGTAAGAATCGTCATCCCATGGACGACTGCCTGCGCCACCAACATACGGTCAAACGGATCTGAATGGAGCCCAGGCAGCCTTCCAGCGTGGAGAGCGGATTCCTCATCGATTTCGAGTGAGGCGATGCCGCTCGCTTCGCGGATCATCGGAACATAAGAATCCGGCCTGCCAGGAAGGGGAAGGCGCCCTGCGGCATGTTTGATGGCGATTTCCCAAGCAGAGGCGGAACTGAGGTAGTGTTCGTTGTTCCGATCCAGAAAAACCGCGGCGGCGGTCTTGCTCAACTGCGGCGATTCGGAAGCGATCCAGAGAAATGTGCAGGTGTCCACCAGAAATTTCATGGCGGGAGGAATCCTCACTTGCCGCTGAAGGCTTTTATCATCTCGGCGGGTAAGGGCTCGAAAAACGAGCCTGGAACCACGAATTCGCCCTTAGCCACACCGATACGCGGCTTACGGACCCCCTTTTTGCGAAGGGACCGGAGTTCCGCCACGGGTTGATTGCGGTTGCAGATCACCAATGTCCCGCCGGCTGTCAGTTCCGCCAAGTAGCGCGACAGATTGGTTTTTGCGTCATGGATATTGACTCGATTCACAACTATATTTTGAACTATTAAGTGAACTAAGTCAATTGGGAATCCCTTTCACCTCGTCACTCCACTCAGCGATTTGCGGTGGCCCTGGCGCGCATGGAGCGCGCGGCCAATACTCGGTGTCGGTCAAGCTGAAGGCCGCCGGCGACCGGCTGGAGGCCGACGAGCCGCAGGCGATGTTCGCTCTCAGGGGGGAGCAGTACATACAGCGGCGCGATCTATTGAAAGCCGAAAACTGACGGCGGCGCGGCAAAAAATCGGCAGGCGCCCACCGGCGCTCCCGCACCCTCCCACGGCCCTTCAATACACCTGAAAGCAGAAACTCTGGTTCGACTCCGATGGCGTTAAAGCGTACTCGCCATTTTCCAGGCTCTGGTCCACTTCAATCCGGTACAGACCCTCCTCCAGACGGGAGACCGAGAGGCGAAGCGGGCGTGTCACATTCTTCTTCTTCCGCGAAACCGTCACCTCTCGCCTGCCGTTTTTCGATTCCAGCCGGTACAGCTCAAGACGCGCCGCATCCAGCTTGTCCGTCTTGAGAACAAAAATCGGTCCCGCAAGCGGCGTACGAGCCGGCGAATTCGCACCCTGAATTGTGTAAACTTTGTCGTCTTTTCGCGTCTCTTCCCGCGCTTCCGCCGACTCGGTTTCGGCCAAGTCGTCCCCGTGCAACAGGTATGGAACGTCAGCCTTCTTCGGACGTGGTCCTGAATACTTCTCCGCTCTTCCCGGTACGGCAGCGATCAAGGCAAACAGAATACAAAGGGCAATTCGGCGTTTCATGATACTTCTCCCGGTCCCTTAAACATGGGCCACCGGCAACTGACGCAGATAAGTTTCAACCGCATCGAGGGTGTGATCGAGACGGTCCTCCTCGACCGGTTTCATCAGCAAAAATCTTCCTTCCACTCCAACGCTCAGCGCGGCGCCGGCGCTTTCGGCATCCTCAAGCAGTACGAATGCGCTAACCTGCGGGCGGATGGTCGCATACGTTTCCTCGAAATTCCGGCCAGACAAGCGTGCCGATATGAAGGCGACGTCGAAGCGAAGCCTTTCCGCGAGGTCGATGCCCTGGTCAGCGCCGCGAACCGGTATCACCCGGTAGCCGCGCGCGCTCAGCAGCGTCATCAGACGCGCCTGCTCCAGTTCGTCAGGTTCAATGAGAAGCGCTGTCAGGCTGCGCGGCGCCGGTTTTCCTTCGTGAGACGGAGCGATGGCCAAAACGGCGTCTTCCGGCGCGCAGGGCAGCACTACTTCGAAAGCCGAGAAGCCAGACGCCTTCCGAGCGAGAGTCACTTCTCCACCATGCCCCACCACGATGCTACGGCACACACCGAGCGCGCTGCCTTCCGCTCCCGCCGCGAAAGGATCGCTGCCTTCGCCGGCGCAACTGAACTCGATATCGATGAAGGCGCGGTGCGCGAGCGACGCGGTACGGATGCCGATTGATTTCGGATCAGTTTCGGGGAGAACTTGCTCCGCGTAGAGCAGGAGATTCATGAGCACTTGTTCGAGTTGTCCTTCGGCGCCGAGTACGTACAACGGGTACTCTCCGATCGCAAGATTGACATGAACTCCGCGGGCGATCCAGTCCTGGTCCCGGTATTCGGCGAGGCCGCGCAACACCCTGTTGATTTCTACTGGTCGCGATTCGTCCTGCCCGGCGCGCGCGAAGGCAACCAGTCTGGTTACGATTCCATGGGCCTTGCGCGCCTCTTTCGCCATCCGTCGAAGCTCCGCGTCAGATCCATCGCTATCCCGCAGCGCGCGTTCAGCCATGCGGGAAATTTCACACAGCGGGTCCTGAAGGTCGTTCACGACCCCCGCAACGAGCCTGCCCACGGCCGCCAGTTTCTCCGTTCTCGAAAGTTTCTCCTGCATCGAGTGCTGACGCAGCAAACGGATCGCCAGCGCCATCTGATTCGCCAAATGCTGGGCTACGGCACCGCCGTCCGGGCAGAAAGTTCTGGTGCGGTGGCTGTCCCGAATCTCGAGCACGCCGATGACGTCTTCCAGCGCGAACATGGGCACGAACAGCAGCGCTCGCGGCGGCATCAGTTCCACCAGTTGCGAATCGTCCTCGGCGAACGGGCTGAGAAGCGTATCCCGAATCTCCAGCAGGGCCCTGTTCTTGAAACACTCGACGACGCCTCGCTGGACCATGCCGCGCGGCGACTCGATCGAAATCGATTCGCCCTCGTCATCAGGATTGTTCAGAATCCGGTCGAGGCTACGCATCGGACGGTCGTGAAGATAAAGACGGACTTCGACTTTACCCAGGACTTCGGGGATCACGCACGCCACGCGGCTAAGAATTTCCCGCGGAGATGAGGCACTCAGGATCGCTTCGCCGAGCCCGAACATTCCGCGCACATTGCGGCGCTCCGCGCGCGCCTGCCTTTCCCGCGCCAGCCACGCGGCGCAAGCGGCCGCGAACAGCGCCGTGAGGATGCCTTCCTGAGCCGTCATCGATTCTGCCTGAGGCTCATCCTATCACGTCACCGGCGGCGCAGGCCGGAGTCTACCATCATCTATCCGCCACAATCGTTAGGACCATGCAGCGCGCGTCCCTCGACTTGCGCGCAACATACACTCAATCGTGCCCCAGCGCCCGCGCGGGGTCCAGGTTGGCCGCGCGGTGCGAGGGCTGCCACGCGGCCCCGAGCGAAACGCCTATCAAGAAGATGAATACGGCGGACAAATTCCACGGGTCCCCTGGTTTCACCGCAAACAGCATCGGTTCCAATTGGGTGTGGCTACTTTAGGACGACGCTCCAGTGGCCGGGATGAAGGCGCTGCTGGTCTCTTGCGATGTGGAAGGCCCAGTAGCGATCGAAGTCCCCGCTCAACTAGACCGACTTGGAACAGTTATTTCCTGACGGGCTTCAGTTTAGTAACGACTCAATCTTTGATAAGATTCTGCTTCGAGCGAAAACATCATGAAGAAGAATGCCGAGTTGAACCGCCGCCGCTTGTTGCAGTCCGGGCTGGTCCTGCCGTTGGCCGGCGGGACGGCATTCGCCGCACCCGTACCTGCGAAGGCGCCCGAATCCATCTACAAGAAGCTTGGCGTGCAGACGTTCATCAATGCCTACGGCACTTTGACGACGCTTGGCGGAACGCTAATGGATCCCGAGGTGAAGCGCGCCATGGACGACGCGTCTCAACACTTTGTGGGGATTCACGATCTGCAGAAGAGAGTTGGGGAGAGGCTGGCGGAACTGACCGGCGCCGAGGCCGGATTTGTAACGGCCGGCGCGTCCTGCGCAATCTGCCTCGCAACCTGCGCAGTGACCGTGGGCGGCGATCTGTCGAAGATCAGGCGGCTGCCGGAATTGACGGACTCGAAAACCGAGATCGTAATGCAGAAGGCGCATACGGGGCCAGGCAATCCGTACGATCAAAACTGGCGGATGATTGGAACCAAGGTGATTCCAGCCGAGACCGCGGACGAGATTCGCGCGGCTATCGGTCCGCGGACGGCGGCCTTAGGAATGGTATTGAGCCATAACTCCGAGGGCCACAAGCTGGAGTTGGAGGAGATGATCGCGATTGCTCACAAGGCCGGGTTACCGCTGATTCTGGATGCGGCTGCCGAAATTCCCCCGGCCTCGAACTTGAAGAAGTTCCTGAAGATGGGTGCGGACCTCGTGGCTTTTAGCGGTGGAAAGAATCTGCGCGGGCCCCAGTGTTCCGGACTGCTACTGGGGCGCAGGAACCTTGTTGAAGCCGCGTATGCAAATAGCGCTCCGTACAATCTTTTCGCGCGGATTGCGAAGGTTGGTAAAGAGGAGATCGCCGGTTTGTTAACTGCTGTTGAAGTCGCGTTGAAGCGAGATGAGAAGGGCGAACGGCGCACGCAGGAGGCCATGCTGAAACGGGTTGCGGCGCAGGTGGCGGGCGTGTCGACGGTGAAGACTGAGTTCATCACAAACCTCGACTACAGCCATTCGCCGAGGCTTTCAATTCAGTGGGATGAAAAACAATTGGGATTGACGGTAGCCGATGTGAACAACCGCCTGAAGGCTGGCCAGCCGTCAATTGTAGCGGCCGATATGACGAAGTTTCGGCCGTCCTGGCCGGGGTTGGGCATTTTTGCTGCGTGTTTGAAGCCGGGCGAGGAGAAAGTGGTGGCGGAACGCGTGCGGGCCATTCTGCTGGGGATGAGATAGCTGCGAGACTAGGGCGTCCACAAATCAAATAGTGGCGCCGCCGCATTTGGGCAGGCGATCCAACCATTGAAGCCCTGCAGGCGCGTGTTGAAGTGTCCGCGGCCGGTCATCCAACCGAAACATTCCTGCGCTACGATGGAGAAAGCTCAGGGAGGTTACACCATGACGTATTTTCGCCCGTTTGCGGCCGCACTGCTTTTCTCCTCGCTCGCGAACGCCCAGTTTGAAAGCGCCAGTGTGCTCGGCACCATTCGCGACTCCGCCCAAGCTGCCGTACCCGGCGCCGCGGTCACGCTCACGAACGTCTCGACGTCAGTCGCGGTGAAGCAGGAGACCGACGGCAATGGCAATTTTCAGTTCGTAAACGTCCGTCCCGCGAGCTACACGCTTCGGGCGGACCGGTCCGGCTTCTCGCCGGCAAGCGCCGCGCCCTTCGTCGTCACGGTAGGTACCCGTCAGCGCGTGGACCTTACGATGCAAGTGGCGGCAGTGTCCGAGACCGTCACCGTCACCGGCCTGGCAGCCGCCCTTGAAACCGACACCAGCGCCCGCGGCCACGCGATGAGCGCGACACAGATCGTAAACCTTCCGCTCAATGGGCGCTCTTACGCCGACCTCGCCCTTCTCGCTCCCGGAGTGCGCCGCTCGACACTGAACATAACGCCGGATGGCGGCTCGCTCCGCGACGCCTCCTACAATATCAACGGGATGCGCAGCGCCTTGAATAATTTCATCATCGACGGCGTCGACAACAACGCCTACGGCACCTCCAACCAGGGCTTCTCGAATCAAATTGTTCAGCTTTCCCCGGACGCGGTCCAAGAGTTCCGCATCGAAACCAACAGCTTTAGCGCCGAGTACGGACGCGTGGGCGGAGGAGTCATCAACGCGGCCGTCAAGAGCGGATCGAACCAGTTCCACGGCGCGGGCTGGAACTTTATCCGCAACACGAACCTCAATGCCGTCGGCTTCTTCAAGCCCCGCGAGAACCGCAAGCCGACCCTTCAGCAGAATCAGTTCGGCGCGACGATCGGCGGACCCATAAGGAAGGACAAGATCTTCTTCTTCGCCGATTATGAGGGTTACCGCAGAGTACGCCGCGCTCTGAATCTCTCTACCATTCCGACGCTTGATCAGCGCAATGGCGTCCTGGGCGTGCCTGTCACCAATCCGTTGACTGGCGTATCCTACGCCAACGGCGTGATTCCACAGAGCGACATGACTCCGTTCGCGAGAAAAGTGCTGAGCGAGCTGCCCGCGCCCAATCGCACCGGCATCCCCTCGAACGGCCTGTTCGCCAACAACTACGAACTTCTGCCCCGCCAGACGGACCAGAACGACAAGGGCGATTTCCGAATCGACTGGTATGTCAACAATAAGGTGCAGGTGTTCGGCCGCTACTCGCACCGGCTTGCCAACAACTTCGAGCCTCCGGGAATTCCCGGACCGTCGGGCGGCAACGCGAACGGCAATCTGCGCGTTCTGAATTATCAGGCCGCCTACGGGCTCACCTACACACTGTCGTCTCGCAGCGTGGCGGAGTTCCGCATGGCCGTTTCGCAGACGGAAGGCGGCAAGTTGCCGGTATTCATCGGCCAGCCTCCCGCGTCCGCGGCGTACGGTATCACCGGCCTTCCGGAAGACCCGCGCTTCGCCGGAGGCCTCTATGCGCAGAGCGTCGGCGGATTCACTCAGTTCGGACAGCAGTCCTCGAACCCTCAGTTCCAGAATCCCTTCCTGCTGAACCCGAAGGGGAATTTCTCTCACATGGCCGGACGTCACAGTCTGAAATTCGGTTTCGAATATCAAGCCATCGACACCGCAATCGACGACTTCAACCCCAAGTACGGGCAGGACAACTACGGCAGCCGGTTCTCCGGTCCTGCCGGCACGTCAAGCAACCTCTACAATCTGGCCGACTTCATGCTTGGGCTTCGCAACCGGTACCAGCTCAACAACGCCGTGATTGTAAACTACCGCCAGCGCATGTACTTCGGCTACGTGCAGGACGACTTCAAACTTAGCTCGAAACTCACGCTCAACATGGGCCTGCGCTACGAGTTTGCCACTCCGCAGTGGGAGCGGGATAACATCCTTTCGAACTTCGACCCGGCCACGAAAACGATCGTCCAGGCCAAGAGCGGCTCTCTGTCGAGCCGCGCTCTGGTCAATCCGGACCGCAACAACTTCGCGCCGCGATTTGGAATGGCCTATAACCTCAACCGCAAGACTGTGGTGCGCGGAGGCTTCGGCGTGAGCTTCATCCACTTCAACCGGCTGGGTGGCGAGAATCTGCTTGCCTACAACCTGCCCGGCATTATCGGCGTGGGCATCGACCAGATTCCGAACCAGGGCCGCTGCACGGCGGGCCAGTTGCCGCAGAATTGCTTCCGGCCTACGCAGGACGGCTATCCGGCGGGAATCCTGAGCCCCACTCTGGCTAGCACCGGGAATACGCGCACCAATTTCATTCCCTCGGACACGCGCACCGGGTACACCATGAACTGGCACTTCACCATTCAGCGGGAGATCGCCCGCAACGTCGTGCTGGACGTCGCCTACGTTGGAAACCGCAGCAACAAACTGGTGATCCTTTCGGACTACAACGAAGCGCGGTTTAACAATCCCGGCGAGAACATCTCGATCAACTCCCGCCGCCCGGTTCAGGGTTTCGGCCAGATCCAGATCGCCCAACCCGCCGGCTTCTCCAACTACAATGCCCTGCAAGCCAAGCTCGAACGGCGTTTCACGAACGGCTTTCTGCTGCTGAACACGTTTGTCTGGTCGAAGGCGCTCGATAACGCCTCGGGGCATCTGGAAACCTCGGGCGGCGACGATTCGCGCATCAGCTTCACCCGGCGCGGCTCCTACAAGGGTGTCTCGGGCTATAACCAGCCTTTCAACGACACGTTCACGGTGATTTACGAACTGCCCTTCGGCAAAGGCAAGAAATTCGGGTCGAGCATGCCCGCCCTCGGTAACATGGTTCTCGGTGGCTGGAACCTGAGCCAGACGACTACGATGAACAGCGGGCTGCCGGTGAATCTGATCTACAGCGCTACCTCGCGCCTTCAGGTGGGTACCATCGGGAATATTCGGGCAAATCTCGTTGGGAACCCGAAAGTCCCGGGCGGGGATCCGAACAATTTCTTGAGCCGTGACAGCGTGAAAGAGGTTCTAGTGGGCGCGAACGAACTGGCAAACCCCTACGGCACCGCCGGACGCAATGTGGTGATCGCCCCTAATTACTTTGGGACCGATTTCGGCTTGCACAAGCGATTCCCGCTTCCGCGGGAGGGAATGATCTTCGAGCTGCGCGGCGAGTTTTTCAACCTGTTCAACCGCACCAACTTACTCGCGCCGGACTCGAACCGCAGCAACGGCAGTTTCGGACTCATCACGTCGAGCTTTCCCGCACGGCAGGGCCAGATCGCGCTGAAACTCGTCTGGTGACTTGTAAAGAATCGGAACTTGTGTTGTGCACCGGCGCGGCGTTGGCTGCTCTTGACGCGGAATTGCGGGCAGTCCCCAATTCCGAGCCGTTCCGATGCGAGCGAGATACAACGCCGCGGCCCGCGGATTCGTATCGTATCGCCAATCGGGCACGTGCATCGCCCCGGCCTGCCGATTCAATTTTCAAGCAACGTCAAAGCGAACTGTTATAATCGGCACTGATTCCCATGGATGAAAAAGAACGCGCACGCGCTTTAGAACTTACGCTCGGACAGATTGAAAAACAGTTCGGGAAGGGTTCGATCCTCCGGCTTGGATCGAAGGAAGCCATCATTCCGATCGCTGTTATCTCCACCGGATCCATTTCGCTCGACGCGGCGCTCGGGACCGGCGGATTTCCCAGGGGCCGCATCAACGAAATCTTCGGACCGGAATCGTCCGGCAAGACAACCATCGCGCTGCAAGTAATCGCGGAAGCCCAAAAGAAAGGCGGCATGGCGGCGTTCATCGACGTCGAGCACGCGCTTGATCCGATCTACGCGCGCAAATTGGGAGTTGACATCGACAACCTGCTCGTTTCGCAGCCAGACTACGGCGAACAGGCGCTCGAAATCACCGCTGCGCTGGTTGCGTCCGGTTCGATTGACGTCCTTGTCGTAGACTCGGTCGCCGCGCTCGTTCCCAAAGCCGAGCTTGACGGCGAAATGGGCGACAGCCACATGGGCTTGCAGGCGCGCCTGATGTCGCAGGCCCTGCGCAAGTTGACGGGTCTGGTGTCGAAATCAAAAACGTGCCTGATTTTCATCAACCAGATCCGCGAGAAGATCGGCGTCATGTTCGGCAATCCTGAAACGACTACGGGAGGACGCGCGTTGAAGTTCTACTCCTCTGTCCGTTTGGATATCCGCCGCATCGCGGCGATCAAGGACGGCGACGTGGTTTCGGGGAATCGCACCAAGGTCAAAGTGGTGAAGAACAAGCTGGCGTCGCCGTTTCGCGAAGCCGAATTCGACATCATCTATGGCGAAGGCATCTCAAAGGAAGGCGACTTGCTCGATTTGGGAGCGGCGAACAATCTGGTCGAAAAAAGCGGGTCATGGTATAGCTACAAAAGTGACCGCATCGGCCAGGGCCGCGAGAACGCTCGCCAGTTTTTGAAGGACAACCCGGACATCAAGCAGAAGCTCGACACGGAATTGCGTCGGCTGTTGGGACTGTCGAGAGAACCCGCGGAGGCTGCCGCCGAGCCTGTGGCGTCCAGGCCCGTAGTGGCGGCAGCGCCTCGCGGCCGCTAGGCGTACGCGCCCGGGAGTTCGCGAGCCCGTCGGAGCCGCCGCTCGATATGCCGCTGCGATTCCGGACCGCGCGCATCTGCAAGCGGTCAATATACGAAACCAAACCTTTTGGTAGCAGATGCGGCTCCAGTCCACGAGAATTTGGCGCGAGGCCGGCGGTTTCTTGAGCCGCGAAGGCGGTTCAGATGCGTAGGACTTGATGGACACCCGCCATGAATCTGGGAGATTCGGCCTCCAGCCTGGGCCCTTTACGGCAAATTGAGCGGGTAAGCACCAGCCATTGCGAGGGTCAATTTGGCGAAATAACCGCACGATGCCCCCGGTTCGTGTATAGTTCATGTGTAAACAATATTCTGTTTGCGCCGCGCGCTGGCAATTAAACGGAGAAAACGTATGGCAGGCAAGAAAGCCCTCTTGGTGGGTATCAACAAATTTGCAAATTACTCGCAGTTCACGCTAAATGGCTGCGTCAATGACGCCAAAGATATGGCGGCACTGCACAAGGATCTGCTGGGTTTTAAGGCCGGCGAAATAACCACCCTCACCGATGCCAAGGCGACCAAGGCCAACATAATGTCGAACCTGAAAACAATGGTCGCCGACGCGAAATCGGGCAAGCTAAGCTATCTGGTATTCAGTCTTTCTTCTCACGGCACTCAGATGAATGACACCAGCGGCGACGAGCCCGACGACATGGACGAAGCCTTCGTTCCCTATGACATCGCCGAGAAGGGTGGCGGTTGGGACCCAGCGCACATCATTAGCGACGATGAACTCCACGATCTGTTTGTGCAATTGCCAGCCGGCGCGCTCCTGGAGGTTTATCTCGATACCTGCCACAGCGGCACAGGTTTGCGCGGCGCGGACTTCGGCCCGCACGCACCGCGGGCGCGGTACATCGCCCCGCCCGAGCAAGAGTTCGGCCGGAAAACTGCCAGGATGCGAGGATTTACGCTTTCGCGCCCGCCCTCGTCTAACGCGAAGAAAGGCGCAGTCGCAGCCGGAAAGGGAGTCGCCGCGGGCGCGCACCACACGCTCTGGACTGGCTGCAAGGCCAACGAAACCAGCGCGGACGCCTACTTCGACGGGCGCTACAACGGTGCGTTCACCTACTATTATCTGAAGGTCGTGCGCGAGACCCAGAACAAGCTTTCACGCAAGGATGTGGTAGCGAAGATGCGCACATTGATGAAGGGTAAGTTCGCGCAAAACCCTCAGTTGGAAGCCAACGCCAGCAACCGCGCACAAGCGATCGTCTATTGACCCTCGGCAGCGGTTCGCAAACCGGGGCGCTTACCATTGCCGCTTGATTTGGGATTTGTAGCCCGTAAGGCTGGTAATGAAGAAAACAACGAAAACGAAACGGTCCACCGTTACTACACGGAAGCCCGTGACTCGCGCGGCCGCCCGGGACTCGGTTCGCACCACCGCGACCGTGGAGATCGAACAACGAGTATCCGGGATCGATTGGAAGGACCTCGCTGCCGTTTTGGGTGGCGCGACCCGGGGCGCAAGCGGTACGGCCGAGAGCGAACTTAGGGATTACTTCGGCGACGAAGAACTCAAGTACCTTCAGCAGCTCGCCGGTTTCAGCCGGACCGTGCGCTCCCGGTCGGCGCCGCTCGGCAACGTGATCTTTCTCCATGGCATCACCGGATCGGATCTTGGTGTCGCGGCGGGTTCTGGAAAACCCGACGGCGTCTGGGTAAACTTCTTCCGCCTGATCGCCGGGCGCATCGATCAACTCAAGCTGGCCGCGGACGGCGCTAAGGAAGCTAATCCGGCTCTCCGCGTGTTGCCGATGGGGGTAAACAAGCGCTACTATGCCCGCGCCATACTCGCCCTTGGCGGCCGCTGGAACGTTGTGCCCTTTGCTTACGACTGGCGCAAAGACATCGATGATTCCTCAAACGAACTCGCCGATCTTATCCGCCGCGACTTTCAAGGCAAGCCCGTGCACTTGGTCGCCCACTCGATGGGCGGGCTGGTCGGCCGCAATTTCATCCGCTTGCACCCCGATCTTTGGGCCTCCATTAAGGACCCCGGACTCGTTTCCGGCGGGCGCCTCATCATGCTCGGCACACCGAACTACGGCTCGTTCTCCATCCCGCAAGTCATGACCGGGCAGGACACCATGATCAGCAGGCTTGCGACGCTCGACGTGAAACACAACTTGAACGAACTCCTCAAGATCACTAACTCGTTCGTCGGCAGTTACATGATGCTCCCGGCCCCGGCGAAGCTTGCTCCGGCGCTTCAAAAACTTTACCGGAGTGAGACATGGAGCGAGGATACGGACGTGGTATCGCAGCGCCACCTCGACCGGGCCTATCGATTTCATCACGATCTCGAGGCCGCTGAGCCAACCATCGACCCAACGCGTATGATCTACGTCGCAGGGTGCCGGCAGGCGACGCTGTCCGCGTTAAAGATTGCCAACCGCGGCGATTTCGACTACGAGTTGACCTACGCCGGAGATGGGCGCGTGCCGCACGACCTCGGCCTTTTGAAAAACGTGCCAGCATATTTCGTCGACGAAGCACATGGCGATCTCGCCCGGAACGAATCCGTAATCGCAGCCGTCGATGAGTTACTCGAACGTGGTCACACCGCCACACTCGGAACTAAAGTACTGCCTGCAACCGAACGTGCCACGCCGACGATGCGTGATTACCGCACACCCGAGGACAGGCTCCTCATCGAAGATCTCGGCCGGCTCGCGCGGAGGGCCGAGGCGGCCCACCAAATCTCTGTCCGCGGTGCTGGCGCCCACGTGGACGAGTCCGGGGAACGGGATGCGCTAGGCACTTTTACTCTGGAAGAAGCCCGTTTCGCGGAGGACTCGATCGTCAAGGCCGCGCTCGGCAGCCGCGGCCGCCCCTCACCGCGCGCTCGACCTGAAGTTCGCGCCCAGATCAAGCCGATCCACATCACGCTGCTTCAGGCCGACATCACAGAGGTCGACGCACCGCTCGTCGTCGTCGGCCATTACAAGGGCGTGCCCCCGACACGCGCGGTCGCCGCTATCGATGCTAAGCTCAACCATTGGATCGAGCGCGCCGGCCGCTTGGGCATGATCGGCGGAAATCTCGGCGAGACCTTTTTCGTACCGAACGTCGCAAATGGCTTCAAAGCCAAAGGCGCGGTTCTGGCAGGCATGGGCGAGTTCGGCAAGTTCACGCGCGATGACCTGGTGCTCCTCATGTCGAACGTGACTCAAGGCGTCTCAGCTCTCGGCATGAAGAGCTACGCCAGCGTGCTGATAGGTTCCGGTGAGGGCAACCTCGACCGTGAAAGTGCCCTCAAAGCATTCCTTGAGGGCGTTGCGGCAGGCGCCGAGCGCTTCGAGAAGGAGTCCGGCAGCACCAGGGCGGCGGCTCGCTCACTCACGATCGTCGAGAAGTACGATGCCCCATTTAAGAGGCTTAAAGATCAGCTTCTTCTGCTGGCAAAGCCGGAAACCAAAGGGGCGGGAGACGCACCGATCACCCTCACCATCAAGAAGGGCAAACATTCGGCCGTTAAGCGCGAGGCCAGGGCCAACGAACGGGAACCGGCAGACGCTGAATCGAGACTCGGGCTCAGGGAAGCGCGGCTCACTGTCGAGCAGTTGAAGGAGGGTACGTTCCGCTTCTCTGCTCTCACCGAAACGGCTGTCGTCCCGGTGCGTGACGTCGAGATCAATGCGACATTCGCCAGGGGCGCGGCCGACCGGCTCATGGCCTCGAACACGCGAGACGAGCAGCGAAAGTTCGGCGAATTGCTATACACCTATCTCGTACCGGAAGACTTCCACCGGTTGATCGACGGCGGCAAACCCCTCAAGCTCATCCTCGACCGCAGCACCGCCTCATATCCTTGGGAGATGGCGTGTTTTCGCCGCGCGCAGAACCCGAACGATGTCTTGAGCCTTGGCGTCGAACTGCGAGTGACGCGCCAGTTTCGAACGCTGCTATCGAGCGCTCCAGGCATGAATCCGGCTCTCAATCAGGATCTCAAGGTGCTGATCATCGCCGACCCCGCGCGGGAGCCCGAGTATCAACTTCCAGGCGCGCGCCGCGAAGGACGCGAAGTGGCGCGCGTCTTCCGCAACTTCCGCGCGAAAGACCATGGTATCGTCGAGGTCGAGGAGCACATCGGGCCCGATGAATGCGACCCGGTCGAGATCCTCGCGCTGCTCCTTTCTGGAGTATTCGACATCGTCCACTACGCTGGTCACGGTAACTATGACAAGGACAACCCGGCCGGAAGCGGCTGGATCTTCGGTAAGGATTGCGTCCTTTCCCCCCGGGAGATCTTCCGCGCGCGTAAGGTTCCTCGTCTGGTGTTCGCCAACGCCTGCTTCTCCGCGGTCACGACGAAGGGGCGAGCACTCTCCACCGACGAGCACTCGAAGGGGCTCGCCAGCATTGCTCAGGCCTTCTTCGAACGTGGCGTCGGCAATTACATAGGCAGCGGCTGGCCAGTCAACGACGAACAGGCGACACGACTTGCACGTACCTTTTACGAGAAACTGCTGAGTGGGGAGATGATTGGCGACGCCCTCAAGGCAGGCCGTGAGCAGATCCGGGATTATGGCAATACCTGGGGCGCATACCAGCACTACGGCAATGGGAACGACACGGTGATCGGCAAAGTGGATAGGTAGGATGACAGCCATGCCCTCTGGTTAAGACGCTCGGAGGTGTCGAGAGGAGACCGGATGATTTTCGCTCGCATCGCTTCGTTCAGGTTACCGCGGTCGAGAACCACAGGCGTGAGAGCTGCCCGGTAGCTGCCGGAGACATCCTCACAGGCGGGCCAAAAAGTCGATCTTTTGAACCTGTCGCGGGACTGCTAAGAAAAGTCGCCGCCTATCCGTTGCTCCGCGGCCGGTCGTGTTCGTAGTTGCGTTCGCCTTTCGTGAAGGCGATTTTGAGATGACGCAGGTGGAAAGACCGGCTTGATGCCCAGTTCAAAGGTTACCGGCTTTATGCTGCTGGCCGCTACGAAGCCGCCTTGCACCAGGAATCGCTCAAGATCGCGAGGCGGCGCGCTCCTGGCATGCGAAAACGAGGGATCTGCGAGGGCTGCCGTGCGTCAGGAGCGTGCTTTCGGCTTTCGGGCACACTTCTCCCTATCTC
>SHUI01000003.1 GCA_009697455.1 Bryobacterales bacterium | reverse complement strand
GGAGACGTCTTGCGCCAACTCCGCGTCGCCCTAGCTAGTGCCGTGCCATCACTCGCTGTCCCGCTGTCTCACCGAAGAGCATCCGATTCATCTCCGCGAGTTCGGCGGCTTTGCCGAGCGAGAGCGCTCCTTGCGCATAAGGCGCAATGGCGAGTTCGGTCGGGAGCCGCTGCGCAATCTCCGCCTCGCGAATGCTTACACCCATCGGGGTACTATATTGTGGTGAGCGCTGCCAAGACGCTTCGACGCCTCCTGAGCGGAGTCTCCGATGCGTCGATCCGTTTTGACGACCTGTGTCCTTTGCTGGAAAGCCTGGGCTTCGAGAAGCGCGTCAAAGGCAGCCATCATCTCTTTCGGAAGGCAGGGGTCGAGGAGAAAATCAACCTGCGGCGGGACGGCCACAACGCGAAGCCGTACCAGGCAAAGCTGGAATGAGCAAGTATGAGGTCATCATTTACTTGAGCGAAGAGGACGAAGTGTTCGTTGCCGAGGTGCCGGAACTCTCAGGATGCGCCGCACACGGTTCTTCACCGGAAGCGGCGCTCAGCAGCGCCCTGGAAGCTACTCGACTCTGGCTCGACACGGCGAAGGAGTTTGGCGATCCGATTCCTGATCCAAAGGGACGCCGCTTGATCCTTGCGTGACTGAGAACGCTCGCGACGGCTGTCGTCCCCGAGTCACGGTGCTTGAACTATTTTTCGACGTTGATCCCGAAGCCCTCGGGAGAATCCCAGCCAGCTTGAAGAACCCGGACGGGTATAATCCGAGCAGGGAGCGAATGAACCGTCGCGGACGCCGCGAAAAACGGGGAAAAATTCTCTGCGTCACCCCCGATTCAAGTGCTTGACAAAACACAGCTTAAAGTCCGGATGGGCGGCAGGCAGTCGGTTTCGACTACTACCGCGCGAGGCGCGGCCAGTTCCGCTTCGCGCGGGCAGGGCGGCTGCCGTCCCCAGTCACAGGCTTTGAACGATTTCCCACATGGGATACCAAGCTTTCGGAAGAATTCCAGCCGGCCCGACGAACCCGGACGTGTATAATCCGAACCGGGGGAGCGAGTCAACCGCCGCGGATGCCGCGAAAAAAACGAAAATAAATTCTCTGCGTCACCCCCTATTCAAGTACTTGATAAACCATAGCTTAAAGCCCGGACAGGTGGCGGGGCAGTCGGTTTTGACTGCCAACGGGGCGAAGCGTGGCCCCCGCGCCCACACTTCCGACTTGCGCCCAGCCCGCCCCGTGCGCCATCATGTCAAACAATGAGGCACTCGCCATGACGCCGACACGCCGAACGTTCCTGAAAGCCGCAACGTCCGCCGGCGCGGCCGCCGCCGTGCTCGGCTTCGACCTCGCACCCGCCTACGCCCAAACGCGCCAGTTGAAAATAGCGCGCACCACGGAGAACCGTTCCACCTGCCCCTATTGCTCGGTAAGCTGCGGCGTCATCATCCACACCCTCGGCGATTCGTCGCGCAACGTCAAGCCATCCGTCGTGCACGTCGAAGGCGATCCCGATCACCCCATCAACCGCGGTTCGCTCTGTCCGAAAGGCATCACGCTCAAACAGGACATCGTCAACGACCTGCGCCTCACCAAGGTCCGCTACCGCGCGCCGGGGTCCGATCACTGGGAAGACAAATCGTGGGACTGGGCCATCGACCGCATCGCGCGCCTCATCAAGAAAACGCGCGACGAACATCTCGTCGAGAAAGACGCGCTCGGCCGGACCGTGAACGCGCTCACGGCCATGGGCGTCGTGGGCGGCTGCACCGATTCGAACGAGAACAATTACCTGCTCGTGAAAGCCTTCCGCGCGGGGCTCGGCGTCGTACCACTCGAACAACAGGCCAGGATTTGACACGGACCCACGGTGGCCAGTTTGGCCGCCACCTTCGGCCGGGGGGCCATGACCAATGGTTGGACCGACATTGCGAATGCCGATGTCATCCTCGCCATGGGCGGGAATCCGGCGGAGAATCATCCGGTCGGTTTCCGTTTCGTCATGGACGCCAAGCGGAACCGCAACGCGAAGCTCATCTCGGTGGACCCGCGCTATAACCGCACCTCCGCCGTCTCCGATTCATTCACCCAGATTCGCGTCGGCACCGATATCGCGTTTCTCGGCGGCCTCATTCACTACGCGCTCACCCAGAACCGGTATCACGCCGAGTACGTGCGCCTCTTCACCAACGCGACGTTCCTTGTCACGGAAAGCTACGCGTTCGACGAAGCCGCGGGACTGTTCTCCGGTTGGGACACGGCGAAGAAAGCGTACGCCGACAAATCGTCGTGGAGTTACGAGCTCGACGCGCAAGGCTTCGCGAAGATCGACGCGACAATGGAGCATCCGCGGTCGGTGTTTCAGCTCATGAAGAAACACTACGCGCGCTACACGCCGGAAATGGTCTCGCGGATTTGCGGCTGCAAGCCCGAGGAGTTTGTCCGCGCTGCCGAACTGATCACGTCCACCTTCAAACCGGACAAGGCCGGAACCATTCTCTACGCGCTCGGATGGACGCACCACAGCTCCTCCGTGCAACTGATTCACACGGCGGCGATGCTGCAGTTATTGCTGGGAAATATGGGCATCGCGGGCGGCGGATTGAACGCGCTGCGCGGGCACGCGAATATTCAGGGCGGCACGGATTGCGGTATGGGATATCACAACCTGCCGGGCTACGTCGCGATCCAGAAGGCCGGCCATCAGTCGCTCAAGACGTTTATCGACGCGGTAACTCCCAAACCGCTGCGGCCGAATGCGATGAACTTCTACTCGAATACGGACCGCTTCGTGGTGAGCCAATTGAAGGCCTTCTACGGCAAGGCCGCGACGAGAGAGAACGACTTCGCTTATCATCTTCATCCCAAGCTGCCGGAGTCCGCGCCTGGTGTCGACGAGAACTGGAGTTGGGCTTACATCTTCGACCACATGTTCCAGGGCCGCATGGAAGGGCTGATCAGCTATGGCATGAATCCGGTGTCGAACGGTCCGAACTCGCGCAAGGTTCTCAGCGGCTTGTCGAAGCTGAAGTGGCTGGTGGTGGCGGAGAATTTTGAACAGGAAACCGCCGCTTTCTGGAAGCCCAACATTCTTGAACTGGTGGGCAAGAAGCCGGCGGACGTCCAGACGGAAGTCTTCCTGTTACCCGCGGCGAACTTCGCCGAGAAGGACGGGACGTTCACGAATTCCGCGCGATGGATTCAGTGGAAGTGGAAGGCGATAGATCCGCCCGGAGAAGCGCTGGCGGATCAGGAGATCACCGCGCGCATTTTCCTTCGCGTGCGCGAACTTTACGCGGCGGAAGGCGGCAGGCAAGCTGCGTCCGTCACCAACTTGAACTGGTGGTACAGCAATCCTTCGAAGCCTTCGATGGACGAGGTTCTGAAGGAGATCAACGGCTGGGCGATCCAGGATATCAAGGATGAAAAGGACCCGAAGACCGTGGTCCTGAAAGCGGGCGCCCAACTTGGGAAGTTCCTCGACACACGCGCCGACGGCTCTACGCTCTGCGGCAACTGGCTTTACATCGGGTGCTATCCCGAGGCTGGGAATCTGACGCAGCGGCGGAACACCGCGGACCCTTCTGGCCTTGGCGCGCATCCGAACTGGTCTTTCAACTGGCCGGCGAACCGGCGCATTATGTACAACCGCTGCTCGGCGGATGGCGCGGGGAAGCCGTGGGACGCATCGCGCCCGGTGCTGAGCTGGAACGGCGAGAAGTGGGTGGGCGACGTTCCGGACTTCAAGCCCGACAGCGCGCCCGCAAACACGCCCGCCGGTACCCATGACGCCGGGATGGGCGCGTTCATCATGCTGCCCGAGGGCGTGGCGCGGCTATTCGTGCCGGGGCAATTCGCCGAAGGCCCGTTCTCCGAACACTACGAGCCGGTGGAAGCGCCCATACCGAATCCGCTGCATCCTTCGCAGAGTTCGAACCCCGCCGTGAAGCCGTTCACCACGGAATTCGACAAGCTCGGCGAAGCCGCGGAATATCCGATTGTCTGCACGACCTACCGGCTGACGGAGCACTTTCATTATTGGACGAAGAACAATCCGTACAACATGCAGTTGCAGCCTGAGTTCTTCGTCGAGATTCCGGAGGAACTGGCGAAAGAGAAGGGTATCGCGAACGGCGGGAAGGTCAAGGTGACGTCGGCGCGGGGATCGATTGAGGGAAAGGCGATGGTGACGCGCCGCATCAAACCGATGACGGTGGGTGGGAAGAAAGTGTATCAGATCGGGTTCCCGATTCACTGGGGCTTTCTGGGAAAAGGGAAGCAGCAAGGATCGCTGGCGAATCTGGTAACGCCGACGATCGTCGACCCGAACTCGTTCGCGCCCGAATACAAGGGTTTCCTGGTGAAGTTGGAGAAAGCGTAATGGCGGGCAACACGCTTGAGTTGAAGCGCATTTCGGCGTCCGCGGCGCCTCCGCCGGGAATTCGTGACACGCCCGTTCTCGCGAAGTACATCGACACCACGACATGTATCGGCTGCAAGGCCTGTGAAGTGGCCTGCCAGCAATGGAACGATCTGCCTCCCGAGACCACCGTTCAGATCGGCACCTATCAGACGATGCCCGACACGACGGCGAATTTCTGGAATCTGATACGGTTCAGCGAGTTCGAGGATGCGGGCGGATTCCACTGGTTCATGCGCAAGGATCAGTGCATGCATTGCGGCGATCCTGGGTGCCTGAAGGCGTGTCCCGCGCCCGGCGCGATCGTGCAGTACGTGAACGGCATCGTCGATTTTCAGCAGGATCAATGCATCGGCTGCGGATACTGCATGGCGGGATGTCCCTTCAACATTCCGAAACTGAGTTCGAAAACGAAGACGGTCTACAAATGCACGATGTGCGTGGACCGCGTCGCGGTGGGCCTGGAACCGGCCTGCATCAAAGCGTGCCCCACAGGTTGCCTCCAGTTCGGGACTAAAGAGCAGCTTCTTGAGGTTGCGGCGAAGCGCGTGGATCAGTTGCGGGAGAGCGGCTTTCGAGAGGCGGGTGTGTACGATCCGCCGGGCGTGGGCGGCACCAGCGTAGTGACGGTGCTGGCACATGCGGACCAGCCTGAACTTTACGGGCTGCCTTCGAATCCGTCGATTCCGCTGGCGGTTTCATTCTGGAAAGCTCCCCTGAAATGGTTGGGGAATATTGCCATGATCGGTGGCATTGTGGCGACGGCGATACACTATCTGAAATACGGTGCCAAGCACGCTCACGGAAAGGACTCATGATTCTCCGCTACACGTTCAAGGAACGCATCGTGCATTGGGTGGCGGCTTTCGCTTATGTGTACCTGCTCCTTACGGGATTGGCGTTCTACACGCCGAAGCTTTATTGGCTTGCCGTGGTGCTTGGCGGCGGGACGACATCGCGCGAGTGGCATCCGTGGGCGGGCCTTGTGTTTGTTGCGGCGACGGTGCTGATGTACGTGATGTGGGCCTCGGACATGCGCATCACCGAGGGCGACCGGGCATGGGGCCGGGCCATTGGACACTACGTTCGGAATGAAGACAAACACCTGCCGCCTGTCGGCCGCTACAACGCGGGGCAGAAGTATCTGTTCTGGTTGATGTTTCTGGGCGGCGTCCTGCTGCTGATCTCGGGTGTAGCGATGTGGTTCACGTCGTCGATTCCGTGGAGCCTGCGGTGGCTCCGTCATTGGGCCGTACTGGTGCACGTGAGCGCGGCGCTTGCGACCATTGGCGGCTTCATCATTCACGTCTACATGGGTACGGCGGTGGTGCGCGGCGGATTCACGTCCATTGTCCGAGGCGAGGTGTCCGAGGAGTGGGCGCGGACGCACCATCCGTTGTGGAAGCGCTAGTACCCATCGGCCGGCGCATCGAGCGCGCGTCGGAGTTGCTGGCCGTTCACGCTTTCGCGCGTGAGGTTCTCGAATTCTACATTCGAATCGCGCAATTCCAGAGCACCGTTCGCGAGGATTTCGACCATCTCGCCGATCGCATGCCGGAGTTGCTTTCCGTGGTGGAAAGCTTCGGACCGGCGCCGCTCGCAGTCGCGGTGGCCGAGGTTCGCGCGCGCGGAAACGCTCACTGGCGCAGTATCCTGACCGCCGCCGGAACGCCCGCGGAAACGTTCCTCGCGAATGCGCTGCTGCAACCTTACATGGAGCGGCTCGACTGGGTGGGGCAGGCGGTTTCGCCTGCCGGTTCCTCTGCACGCCTGTGCCCTCGCTGCGGTTCGAGGCCGGGCGTGGGCGTACTGCGGCCGGAAGGTCACGGCGCAAAGCGCACGCTGCTCTGTTCGCTGTGCTCGCTTGAGTGGCAATTCCCGCGAATCGAGTGTCCTGCGTGCGGCGAGCAGAGCGCGAAGGGATTGGCGATCTACACGGCGGAGCAGTTCGAGGCGGTGCGCGTCGAGGCCTGCGAAAAATGCCGCATCTACCTTACGTGCGTCGATCTCACCCGGAACGCGCTTGCGGTCCCGCAGGTGGACGAACTGGCGATGATCCCGCTCGACCTCTGGGCGCGCGAGCAAGGGTACGTCAAGCTTCAGACAAACCTGTTTGGGCTATGACCGGAACCGCCAAAACGCCCGCGATAATCCGATTGAGCGGTCAACGCGTACGTCCGTCATGACACGAGCCGTTCCGTTCTTTACTGTTCTCGCGCTCGCTTCCGTCGCGGTCGCGCAACCGGTAATATTCGAGGGCGGGGTTCGCAGCGCCGCGAGCTACACTCCGCCGGGCCATCTCAATTCCGGACTGGCGCGGGGATCCCTGGTTGTTGTCTTCGGAAAGAACCTGGGCCGGAGCGCCTCGTGCAGGCCGCCTATCCTCTTCCGCTCGAACTCGACGGGACCTCGGTGCGCCCGGCTGGGAAGGGCGCAACTTACCGTGACGGCTCGCGGACAGACCAGCGCGCCGGCCTCAATCGACGTAGTGCAGCGGAACTTCGGCATCTTCACTCTCAGCCAGACGGGCTCCGGTCCAGCGGTGGTGCAAAACTTCGAGACGGAAGCCAGACAGCCTGTCAACACGATCCTCGCGCCGGCGCGGCCTGGGCAGGTTGTGACGCTTTGGGGAACCGGACTCGGTCCGGTGGATGGGCCGGAATCGGTGCGCCCGCTGCCGGGTGATCTGAACATCCCTCTAACCGTGCGCATCGGGTTCCAGGCCGCGAAAGTGCGCTACAAAGGCCGCTCCAGATGTTGCCCGGGTGTCGACCAGATCGTTTTCGAAGTGCCGCAAGGGATCGAAGGCTGCTATGCGCCGCTCGTGGTCGTCGCAGGAGATCCGAACCGCCAGGTTGTGAACATTCCGGCCGAGGGCGCGGTCAGCAACACTGGGACGTTGGCGATCGCTTCGGACGGGCGCTGCCGGGATGCCACGGGACTTACGGGCGCGGAACTCGATCAACTGGCGTCGGGCATTGCCCTGCGCACGGCCGCCATCCAGGTTGAGAGCAACGCCGCGAGTGCAACCGCTGCCGTGCGCGCAAGCTTCGCCCGGCTCGACACCGCCTCTATGCTCCGGTCGCTGAACATCCTCGGGTTACCGCCCGCGGGAACCTGCCTTGAAGGAAACGTCGACGCGATAGGATCCGTGCCCCAAATTGCCTCGCCTCTCGATCCGGGGACTCTGGCATTGTCGGGACCGCGCGGGATCCAGCAGGTCGATCGAAAGGCTGAGGGTTACTACGCGGCAGACATCCCGCAAGCGCTGTCCGCCGGATCGTATACGCTCGACAACGGAGCCGGGAGCGCTGGTATTGGCGCGTTCCGTGCGTCCTTTTCGCTTCCCAATCCCGTGACGTGGACGAACAAGTCGTCCAACCTGGGATCGAACCAGCACACCTCTTGAGGGGCGTCCCAACGGGCCGCTCGCAGTTTCCGTAACGCTGTCGAGCGTCGGCACTCCCGTGCGGTTCACAGCGCGCGGGCTTGACCTTGGAGTGGTGCTGCCAAAGGTTTCGGACCAGCGGTATTATTGAGGTCGCGAGCCCGCGAAGCCTGCCGACTCCATCGTCAACGTCCTGACCCCGCGGAATTCTGCGAGTCTTCCCAGTGGCGGATGTGGAATAATGCGGTGTCATGCCACTGGTCGAGTTTCGCAATGTCGACTACGAGATCGCCGGTAAGCAAATCCTCGCCGGAATCAGCCTTTCGGTGGAGACGGGAGAGACGCTCGTGCTGCTCGGCCGAAGCGGATCAGGCAAGAGCACGGCTCTGAAGCTGACAAACGGAATGCTGTTTCCAACTCGCGGGCAAGTTCTGGTCGGCGGCCGGTCCACGCTGGACTGGGACCCGGTCGCTCTCAAGCGCGGAATCGGTTACGTGATTCAGGATGCCGGACTGTTTCCGCACTACACCGTGGCCCAGAACGTCGGTTTGATCCCCAGGCTGGAGGGTTGGAAGGAACCGGTCGTGAAACAACGCGTCGATCAACTATTGGAAAGCGTCGGGATGCCGGCCGCCGAATTTCGGACCCGCTACCCAAGGCAGCTTTCCGGGGGGCAGCGCCAGAGGATCGGCGTAGCCCGGGCGCTGGCCGCGAATCCGCCGCTCTTGCTCTTCGACGAGCCATTCGGTGCCCTCGATCCAGTAACGCGGTTCGAACTGCAACAGCAATTCCTCGCCTGGCAAGCCGATTTTGGGAAGACTTCGATCTTTGTGACTCACGATATCCGCGAAGCTCTCCGCTTGGGGAGCCGAATCGCACTCCTGGTCAATGGCCGGCTGGAGCTAATCACTCGCGCCGCGGAGTTCGCGAACGCCGGGTCGCCGGATGCACGCGCCTTCCTCGCCTGTCTCTGAACCCCATGCGATCCGATTTGGCGAACGACATTCCGCATCTCATCGCCGAGCACCTGACGCTTGTGGGAAGCGCCATGCTGCTTGCAATTCTGGCGGGAGTTCCCGTGGGAATTCTCCTGACCCGCCGCACGGGCGCAAGGCGGTGGGTTCTGGGGATGGCGAGTGTGATGCAAACCATCCCCAGCCTGGCGTTGTTCGGTTTTCTGATTCCCATTCCCTGGATTGGCGGAATCGGGCAGCGAACGGCGGTCGTGTCCCTCTTTCTGTACGCGCTGCTGCCGATTTTGCGGAACACCTTCGTTGGCATTACGAGTGTCGATCCCGGCGTGTGCGAGTCGGCGGCGGCGATGGGGATGACGGACGGCCAGTTGCTTCGGCAGGTGCAATTGCCGCTGGCCGCGCCGACCATCCTCGCCGGTATTCGGGTCGCGACGGTAACAACCGTCGGAACGGCCGCGATCGCGGCCGCGATCGGCGGCGGCGGCCTGGGAGTTTTCATTTTTCGAGGAGTGGCCTCCGTGGATGCGGAGCAGATTCTGGCGGGAGCGATTCCTTCGGCGGTCCTCGCGCTCCTGGCGGATTGGGGATTGGGATGGATAGAACGAAAGCTGTCGCCGCGTTGATAGTTCTCTTGGCACTGGGCGGATGCGCTCCATCGGGAAGCACGCGTCCGATCCGAATCGGATCGAAGAACTTCACCGAACAGGTGATTCTGGGGGAAATCATCGCGCAATACCTGGAGCGCCGGCTACACCTTCCGGTAGAGAGGCGTTTGAATCTGGGCGGCACGCTGCTGGCGCATCAGGCACTCCGTAACGGTGAAATCGACCTGTATCCCGAGTACACGGGCACGGCGCTTGCGGCCATTCTCAAGGAGTCCGTGACAAGCGGGCCGTCGGACGTTCTCGCGCGGGTGCGATCCGCCTATCTGCGCGACTTCCAGATCGAGTGGCTCGACCCTATAGGTATCGATAATGGATTCGCATTGGTTGTGAGGGGATCCGACGCCCGCGGCAGGAAGATCGAAAGTCTCAGCGACGCCGCCCGAGCAAATGACGGCTGGATTCTCGGCGCCGGCTATGAATTTGAACAGCGGGCGGACGGATTGCCGGCGTTGAACAAGACGTATGGCCTTCGATGGCGCGGCCGGCCCAAGATCATGGACCTGGGCCTTCTTTACAAGGCGCTCGATCAGGGGCAGGTGACGATGATTGCGGCAAACGCCACCGATGGTCTGCTGTCAAAACTTGACCTCCAGGCGCTGCGCGACGACAAACATGCTTTTCCGCCGTACGAAGTCGCGATCGCCGTCCGGCGGGATTCAATGCTTCGGACGCCCGGGCTGCGAGAGGCGCTGCTCGGGCTTTCCGGGAAAATCACTAACTCCGCCATGCAGGCGCTCAACTACAAAGCCGATGGAGAGCATCGCTCCGTGGCGGATGTGGCGAAGGAGTTCCTTGACACCTCGGGGCTTCGCTGAGTGAAGGCGGGAACCTGAACGCTCGCGAGGCGGCGAGGACGGCCGCATCCAGGCTCCGCGGAGGCAAATCCTTCAAAGCGCCTTGAATCTCGACCGCGCCGCCCGGCGGCGGCGGGCCAAGCCGGCGAATAAAGGCTTCGAACTCCTCGGAACGCGCCTCGCTCAAGTACCATTTCGCCAAGGCGCTGGTATCGATGTAAGGACCCGCCGTCACCGTTCATCTTCGAGCCCGCAGGTCCGCGTGAGACGACGACGACACCGGGCTGTCGCGTGACGCCTGCGGGTCTCTGCCGCTTACTTCAGCGCGGCTATTCCCGCGGCCGCGCACTGGCCGTCTTCGGTCGACTGCGCGCCGCTTACACCGATCGCGCCGATGACCTGGCCGTCCACAATGATCGGCACACCACCTTCGACTGGAAGGGCGCCGGGCAATCGGAGAATCGCCTGACGTCCGCCCTTGAGAGCCTCCTCGAACACCTTGGTGGGCCTCTTGAACTTGACCGCGCTCTGCGCCTTCTGGATGGCGACATCCACGCTGCCGATCTGCGTGCCGTCCATTCGTTCGAGGTATACCAGGTTACCGCCGTCGTCGATCACGGCGATCACCATGGTCCACTTGTTCTTCGCCGCTTCCGCTTCCGCCGCGGCCGCAATCTGCTTCGCCGCCGCCAGCGTCATCGCTTTTTTCGTTGCAAGTTGCGCATTCATGGTGCTCCCGGTCAAAGCCGTTAAGAGTAACGCCAGTCCCGCCAATCGTCTCATGTGTGTGTCGTCTCCAGCCAAATTATTATATCCGAATGTGCCGAAAGTATCCGAACGCATGGCGCGGGGGCATTTTTTGCGGTACGCTCGTCAACATGCGGACCGGAACTTTTAAGCGTAGAGAATTTTTCAAGCGCGGTGGCGCGCTTGCGGCGTTGGCGACGAGCGCAGCGCCCGGAGGCGGAGCGGCCGAACTGAAGGTCGGACCCGGCATTTACGAATCCATCGGCGTCAAGCCGATCGTCAACTGCAAAGGCACGTTCACGATCGTCAGCGGTTCTCAGTCACTGCCGGAAGTGAAACGCGCCATGGAAGAAGCTTCGCGCCACTACGTCCACATCGACGAACTGATGTTGGGCGTCAGCAAGCGTCTGGCTGAGATCACGCAGGCCCCGTGGGGTATCGTAACGGCGGGTTGCGCGGCTGCGCTCACGCATGCCACCGCCGCTTGCATCGCCGGCGCCGATCCCGAGAAAATGCAGCGCCTGCCCAATCTCACGGGCCTCAAAAGCGAAGTGATCTGCCCTTCGTACTCGCGCAACGTCTACGACCACGCCATTCGCATGCTCGGCGTGAAAATGATCGACGTCAATACGCCCGCTCAGCTTGAAGCCGCGATCAGCGAGAAGACCGCGATGATCATGATCCTCGCCGGCGACGGCGACGACGGCCCTCTCGGTACGGAAGCCGTCTCGAAGATCGCACGTGCGAAGAATATTCCCGTCCTGGTCGACGCCGCAGCCGAGCATTTGACGATTCCGAACGTCCATTTGAAGCGCGGCGCGACCATGGTCGCCTACAGCGGTGGCAAGTGCATCCGCGGACCCCAATGCGCGGGCATGCTCCTTGGCCCGAAGGACCTTCTGCAAGCCGCGTGGCTCAACAGCGCTCCGCACCATGCGTTCGGACGCTCGCTGAAGGTGGGGAAAGAAGAGATCGTCGGCATGCTTACGGCGGTCGAGATGTGGGCAAAACGCGATCACGACGCGGAATGGAAACAGTGGGAAGGCTGGCTCGGCCACATTTCATCGAGCGTCACAAAGGTGGATGGCGTCACGACCCAGGTGGTTCAGCCGCGAGGGCTGTCGAACCGCGCTCCCCACATGGTGATCAAGTGGGACGCGGCCAAGCTCGGAATCACCGGCCAGGAGATCGAGAAATTGCTTCTCGAAGGATCGCCGCGAATCATCGTAGGCGGGTCCTCCGGAGGACGCCGGGACAACGCCGCGAGTGCCATCACGATCATGCCCTATATGATGATGCCCGGCGACGACAAACTGGCCGCCAGCCGCATCAACTCGCTGCTCGCGAAACCGCCGAAGATGGACCGGCCCGCGCGCCCCACGGGACAGCCGGCAGATGTAGACGGCCAATGGGAAGTTCAACTCGACTACATCTACGGCAGCGCGCAGCACGCCGTGGTCTTCGAGCAGAAGGGCGGCGAATTGGTTGGCACGCACCAGGGCGATATCCTCGCGGGCGATCTTCGCGGCACGGTCGAGGGTAACGAGATCCGCTTCCGGAGTTCGCACCGGATTGAGGGGACGCGGCTCGGCTACGATTTCACCGGCACGGTGGATGCCGGCATCATTCGCGGGACGGTCGAACTCGGCGAATATGGTCAGGCGAAGTTTACCGCCCACCGCCACAAATACGGAACGCCGGGTGGCTTGGTACGTCCGGTGAAGAACGTATAGGTAAGGTTCGATGGCACTCAACGAGGCGTTGTTGGCGGAATTCGAGCAAGAAGCGGCGGGCACTCGGAAGTCCCTGGAGCGCGTGCCCAGCGACAAGTTCGACTGGAAGCCGCACCAAAAATCATGGACCTTCAGTCAACTCGCGCATCATCTCGCGACCCTGGCAGGTTGGGCAACGGTCACAATCAACACCGATTCGCTCGACATCATGCCCGAAGGCGGGCCGCCGCCCCGGCCGCCCGTGGCGGAGACGAGGGAAGAGTTGCTGGGACTCTTCGACAGGTGTGTGGCCGAAGCGAAAGCCGCAATCGCGGGAGCGAGCGACGAAGACTTGATGAAGCCGTGGTCGCTCGTGGTGCGCGGAAAGGTGACGCTCACTCTACCCAAGATCGCGATCTTACGAAGCTTCGTATTCAGCCACTCGATCCATCATCGGGGGCAACTCACCGTCTATCTTCGGATGAACGATGTGCCGGTACCCTCCCTCTACGGCCCTTCGGCGGATGAGGGTGCCCTTGGCTTCTAAGCGGCGGTCTGTAATGCCCAAGTCGTTCCTCGCCGCCGTCGTTGCGTGCGTCCCGGTTTTCGCGCAGGAGCCGTGCCCGTCCGCGCCCGTCTACGTGCCGTGCGATCTCGTCTTCGATACAGCGGACCTTCCGCAAAACCCTTATACGCAAATGGAACTGCACGCCGTGTTCCGTTCGCCGCGTCATCGGACGTTTCGCATGCCGGCATTTTGGGATGGCGGAAAGCGGATGATCATCCGGTTCGCTCCGAACGAAGCGGGCGACTGGGATTATCGAGTCACCAGCAATGTCGCCGGCTACAACGGGAAAATGGGCAAGATCACCGCCACCGCTTCCGATACGCCGGGTTTCGTGCGCGCGGCGAACGTCCATCACTTCTCTTATGCCGATAACGTCACGCCTCATCTCTGGATCGGGGCAACGGAAATGCGTTTCGCTTTCGCCGGTCCGGACGAAGCCAGGCAACTGATCGACCGGGCGGCCGCCGCGAAATTCAATCACCTGCGCTTCTCCGTCCTCGGAGGCCCGGAAGATTCCGCAAAAATTTTCCCTTCCGCGGACAAGCCCGATCCCGCCTATTTTGGAAGGCTCGACGAGCGCATTCTCTACCTTAACGGCAAGGGTATTGTCGCGGATCTGATCCTCGCTTCGGGCCCCGATCATCTCACCACCCGCTTCCCCGGCTGGCAGGAACGCGAGCGGCTCATCAAGTATCTTGTCGCGCGCTATTCGGCTATGAACGTTACCTGGCAGGGCGTCGACGAGTTCGAACGTTACGCGAGCGGCCGTGAATTGCTGAAAGAGCTCGGCGGTCTGCTGAAGAAGTTGGACCCCTATCAACATCCGCGGTCGACCGGCACTTCAGCAACTTCGGCGTCGCTCCTCGACGACGGCTGGATGGATCACGTTATCCAGAGTGCCGCTGAGAACGCCGTGGGCGCGGTGGAGCATCAGCTTTACGCGGCGCCATTCGTAAACACGGGATTCGTGGACGCGAAAGGACCGGACGCATTTCGCAGGGGCATGTGGAACGCCGCGATGAATGGGCAATACATCTCGACGAACGGCGTCGATACGCCCGATCCGAAGCAATTCGCGGCGTTTGTGTCGTTCTTTTCCGGGACGCGTCACTGGGATCTGGAACCGTATTTCGACGTTGACGGCGGCCGCGCCCTGGCGCTTGAAGGGATCGAGTACATTGTGTACGTGGAAAAGCCCGGGCCGGTCGAGGTCCTGGTGGAAAAGCACGGCTACGACGTGATGTGGATTAATCCGTTGACGGGCGAAACGATCACCCAGAAGAAGGACTACAAGGGCGAGAAATTCACGGGTGAACCGCCGGACTCCGCGCACGATTGGGTGCTTCACCTCTCGCGCGAAGGGAAGAAGGAATCGATGCTCAAGTCCTACAAGTTCGAGGCGCGCCGCATCATGATGCAGGAGGTAGAGCAGACTCCTCAGAAAGTCCCGTACGAGATCGGGGAGCCGTCAAAGACCGATTGGTCCCTGTCCACCAAAATGCCGTATGCGGCAAAGGTCAAGCGCGAGACCCGCGCCACGCGATCCATGATGTGGCTATGGACCGGCGAAGTGGCTGCCGATGGCCAGGGTTTCCGCGTGCTCGGCACTTCACAGAAGGGCCTGTTCGACATTCCGGACAACATTGCGAAACGGTACCCGGCCGTTCTGCACGTTCGTCTGGCGGCGATTAACGGAAACGGCAAGGTCTACACGGTGGACAAGACCTACCAGATCTCCAAGTGACGGAACTCGTCTTCGCTTTGGATACAACGAGTGAACGGGGCAGTCTGGCGTTGGCGCGCCTCGTATCCGTGACTGGGGACGTGGAACTCCTTGAAGAAGCGCCCTTGCACTCGCGAACCGGATTCAGCGACGTGCTTTACGGGGAAATCGAAAGGCTGTTATTTCGCCACAATCTCCGCGTGGAGGACGTTTCGAGCTTCGCGGTTGCAAATGGACCGGGGTCGTTCACCGGAGTGCGTGTCGGCCTCGCGTGCGTGAAGGGGCTTGCCGAGGCCGCCGGAAAGCCGGTGGTGGGCGTCTCAAATCTCGAAGTGATGGCGGCGTTCGGTACGGCGAAATTGCGGGCCGCGGCACTTGACGCGCGGCGAGGTGAAGCGTACTGCTCCTTCGCCGGCATCGAAGTAGTGACCCGTTTTCCTGATTGGCTAGAGACGCTGCCGGACGGCGTCGAGATCGTCTCGACGGACTTCACCCCGTTCCGCGCCGCGCTCGAGGGTTCGCGATTCAGTCACCTGACGCAGGCGCCTCCTGCCCTTGCCGGGGCCGTCGCGCGAATCGCCGCGCGCAAATACCGAGCTGGCGAGGCGGTGGACCCCGCCGCGCTGGACGCAAACTACGTGCGCCGCTGCGACGCCGAAATGATGTGGAAGGAAAGCTGATTCGGAGACTATCGAGTCGGCGCCCGGCGACTCCGCTCACGAGCCAGGCGGTCCGCCAGAAATACCTTGAGCAAAGATTGATATGGTACATCCTTGGCGTTCGCGAGAGCCTTCAACTCATGGAGCATCGTCACCGGAAGCCGCAGCGAGATGGCGGTTGTCGACGGCTTAAGGTTGGGAAAGGAAGCTTCGACGGCCTGGCTCCAGTCGAAGTACTCAGTCGTGTCGTGCTCAGCCCAGAACCGCCGTTCCGCATCCTCCGATGCGAAGCGCGGAGTCGGCTTCGGCGCGGGTGTCTTACGTTTGGTCATAAAGCCTCCGTTCGGCGCGGCTCATGTCCCGCGCCGAGATCACTCTCACCACTGTCCCCCGTACCGTCCAAACGACGCTGACCAACCGTCCCGCGCCGGTCTGCCCCAGTGCAGCCCGCCGCGACTCAATCCGTGAATGCTTCTCATCGGCCGCTACACGAATGGGCCGGTTAAAGAAGACCTGTTCGCACTCCGCCTTCGACACCCGATGCAACTCCAAATTCTTTTCCACATTGCCTGCGTCCCACTGAAACCCGGTGCAATCGGCCAAGTCGTCAGGAAAAGACGCCACATGAGAAGTATATGCCCAGTGTATACCGCAGCCAACAGGAGTGTGGACAGGACACAGGAGTGTCGCCGCTGCCGCTGCCCATCCCTGCCAATGCCGCGAACGTAGATGCACCCCCGTGGGCTTTCCGTTGGACCATGCTGCCTTGCCCTTGCGCACCATGCCTTCTCTCTGCTCCACGTCGGGCAAGGCATCATGCTCGATTTGTGGAAGGGTGACATCCTTGACTGGACTCTCGACGCCGCCCACCGGCAACTTCCAGTTCCAGCGCCACTGGGCGGGCGAACCGGCAGACTGGGCCTTCTTCGAGACGCTGCGGTGCCCGCATGCGGCGGGCATCCGGGTCTTCAAGCTGGACTCGAAGAACTTCACGTTCAGCGTCAAGAAGGGCTTCTTCCGGACGCCTGGGCTTCCGGCCAGGATCGAGATCAAGATCCCCTCCGTCTGCGTGGTCGCGGCGGTCGCGGGCGTGGCGAACAACTTCGGGTACGGGCCGTTCACGACGTTTCCGCTCAGCCACTATAGCGAACCGGACCGGAGGTGCAACGGCGGCGCGTACACGTTCCAGGTCCCAGGAGCGCTCGCCGTCGCGGATACAGCGACGATCCCGATGCGCGTGCAGGATAGCGCCTCGATCTGGTGCATCTATGCGTACGTCCAGACGCCGACCACGGACGGCCAGAGCGTGCGCGAGTTCGTCCACGTGAACCTCGGCCCCGCCAACGAGGAGTACGTCGAGGTGCTAGCCGCCGATCCGGTCGCGCAGACGTTCCGAGCGGTGTTCACCAAAGACCACAGCACTGGCGCGACGGTGCGGCCGACGATCTGGCCGACGCAGATCCTTTACGAGGGCGACACCCTCGCGTTCGATATCCTGGCGGTCGCCAGCCCGGACCCGGGCAGCAACCTCACCGTGGTGATCCAGACGTGAGCTTAAGCGAGCCAGTTCTCGCGGGGAAGGTCCTCGATTTTGGCAAACTCCCGTTCGTTGGCGGTGACGAGCGTGAATCCAAGTGAGAGGGCCTGAGCGGCGATTAGCAGATCGTTGCCGCCAATCGGTTGGCCTTTCTGTTCGAGACCGGCGCGGAGAACGCCGTACACGCGGTCGGCCGGCTCTTCGAAGGGCAGAACCTCCAAGGCTCCGAGCACGGCCTCGATTTGAGCCGTGAGACGGGCCGATCCCTTCTTGGCGGCGCCGTAGCGCAACTCGGCAGCGACAATGATGCTGGTCGCCACTTGCGATTCACCTACCTCTCGGACCCGCTCCGTCACGCTGCCCTGCGGTTTACGGATCAACTCGGAGACGATGTTTGTATCGAGCAGGTAGCGCATCAGAGTTCGACGGAGCGCGGACTCAGATCAGAGATCTCGGGGAACTCCTCGTCGAGGGGCGTGAGCGTCGCAAGGACTCCCAGCAGGGATTTCGGGGTGACGGGTTCCACGATGAGCTTTTCGCCCTCCTTGCGCATTACGGCGTTCTTGCCGGGCAGTTCAAAGCCTCGAGGAATACGCACTGCCTGGTTCCGCCCGTTCTTGAATAGCCTGACTCGCCGTTCGGGAAACATTACCGCCTCCTAAGCATATGTTACGGCATATGCCATAGCGTTGGGAACCCGCGTTTGATCGCTCCATGTTCACATTCAGCCCACTCTCGCCGGTATCGCCCCAAATGAGGCCCAGGAATGGCAACTGAGGCGCTCCAAATCTTCGATCTCCGCCGCAACTTCCAGTTGCAGGGCTTCACCGGTCGTGGCGCGACGACCACGCTCCACGACGCCTCCGCGCCGCGTGTGTCCATCTCCGGCACCTTCCAAGCCGCCGAAGACTTCGCGGTCCTGGGCTTCTACAACGCCGCACTCGAACGTGAGCGAATCCCAGGAGACGGACGGGTACCGGATCGGTGTCCTTGTCGATGGAAACATTGATGCTGGCCCACAGACCGACGGCCAGGGTGGACGGCGCTCGTATGAGTGCGCGCAGATCGTCGGCCCCGGCAGCGAGGGCGACGTGGTGCCCACCGGTAACTTCCAGTTTCAGCGTCACTGGGCGGGCGAACCGGCAGACTGGGCCTCGTTCAAAACGCTGCGATGCCCGCATGCGGCGGGCATCCGGTTCTTCAAGCTCGACTCGAAGATGTTCACGTTCAGCGTCAAGAAGGGATTCTTCCGGACGCCGGGGCTTCCGGCCAGGATCGAGATCAAGATCCCCTCCGTCTGCGTGGTCGCGGCGGTCGCGGGCGTGGCGAACAACTTCGGGTACGGGCCGTTCACGACGTTTCCGCTCAGCCACCATAGCGAACCGTTCATGCCGGGTGACCGGACGTGCAACGGCGGCGCGTACACATTCCAGATCCCCGGCGCGCTCGCGGTCGCGGAAACGGTGGCCATCCCGATGCGCGTGCAGGATAGCGCGTCGATCCGGTGCATCTATGAATACGTCCAGACGGCAGGCGCCTCCCGCTCTTGCCGGCGCCGTCGCGCGAATCGCCGGGCGCAAATACCAGGCCGGCGAGGCGGTGGACCCCGCCGCGCTGGACGCAAACTACGTGCGCCGCTGCGACGCCGAAATGATGTGGAAGGAAAGCTGACCGAAGCGGGCTACGCGCCCTCACCCGCCGGTTTTTGACCCTTCACAACCACGCGCGCCGGATTGCCCATCGCGACGCAATAGGGGGGAATATCGGTCACCACGACGCTGTTGACACCGATAATCGCGCCCTCCCCGATTGTCACTCCCTTCATGATGTAAACGTGCCCTCCGATCCAGGCGCGACGGCAGACGCGCACGGGTTTGATCTCCTCGGCTGGGGGACGCTCGTCCGCAATGCGAGCCACGGCGTCCCGCGGATGCGCGTCGCTATCGCGGAATTGCACGTGATTGGCTACGTTCACGTCTTCTTCGATGATGATCTCTTTGTTCACCGTGAATCCGACGCCGTGACCGATATCCACGCGATCGCCCAGGATCAGCCGGGGCCGGTCGAAAACTCCCCCGCTCGAGATATCGACCTTACCGAAGAAACTCACGTCGTTGCCAATGTGAATTTCCGCATGGCCCACCACCCAAGGCATGCGCGACAACCGGAAATTCCGGCCCATCGAGGCGCAGCGGCTGCGAAACAGCGGTTCCCGGATAAAATAGCTGAACAGGAAGGACGAAACCCGTCGAACCACCATGGGCAAGTAAAAAAACGGCAGCAGCAGCGGGTGCAGAAAGCGGGGGACCGGCAAGTTGCCAGCGCGGACGCGTTTGGCGACAGTTCGCAGGAAGCGGAAGAACGGCGCGTCACTGCGGCGTCCCATCCTCACCAACTTCAGGATCAATGCGCGACGCCCCCGCCAACCTGCTCGCCCAGGTATTCGCGGACACGCTCAAAGGTATCGAGATCCGCCAAGCGGTCGAAATCCATTTCGATCGCGAACTCATCCTCGATCACGTTGACGAGGAGAATGGCCGCGGTTGAATCCCAAGCCGGCACCGAGGCTTGCGACGCGCTCGGAATCTGGTCTTCCGGCAACGCCGGAAAAACGGTCTGAAAGCAGGCCGTCAGGCGGGTTGTGATGGCATCCATGACGTTGATTCGGTTTCTACTATTCTATGATACAGCAGCGGGCGTTTCTCTTCGAACTGTTCTCGTGTCAGCCGGAAAGGACCCTGCGGGCGGCCGCCCGTGAGGCTCTCGAAGAAGTCCTGAAGAGGTCCGTTTTTTGCCGTCGGCCGGAAATCGAAAATGATCTCCCGCGCGGCGCAGCGATCGAACAGGCTTTGTAGGCAACGATGTTCAATGCGCCGCGAAAACGCCCGGCAGCTCATAACCCACGAATTCACGCGCATCTCGTCTCCGTCCACGTGGCCGGCCAATACAGCGATCTTGCCGAGAGGGCCGAATTTATCCTGGTAACTGACCGCGGCGAGAATCGCGTTCGGGTTCGCGAGCAGGCGAAGCCAGTCCCCTTCCGTGAAACGCACGCCGTTCAGGTTGAACTGGTTGGTCTTGTTCACCAACTCGAGCGTGCGCGCGTCGGAAGACGAAACGGCGAAATCGATGGTGAGGGTGGCATCCGCCTGACTCAGAAAAGCCTCGGCGCCGCCGCCGCTCTCAACTTCGCGGAAGGCCTCGCCCTGGCGAATGCTCTCCAGGCGTAACGCATCCTCCCCGGCGATCCGCGGCTTTCCAAACCAATCCCGCAGACGGCGTAACAAGGCGAGGCACGCGGCGGGGTCGCTCTTCGGAAACAGCACACACTCGATCCCCGGATGTGCCGCAGCCACTTCGGCGAGTTCCATGGGGCTGTCGTCCACGAACACTACGCTGTCGGCGCCGATATTCCACGCCTTCAGGATGCGCCCGACAGATCCCGACTTGGGGTTCCAATGCACTTCGAGCGGATAGATCTTGCCTGGCGGCAGAAGAATGTCCGGGCGGGCGAGCGCTCGGGCGGCAACCTGCGCGTCGTTCTTGCTCGCGACGCCTATCAGGACTCCTTCCTCGGCGAAGGAAGCCAGGAGCTTCTGATAAAGCCCATGTACGGGGTGATGGCTGTCGAGATCCCATGACACATTCTCGGGTCCGATTTCACCCACCAGGCCGTGCCAGAGGGTATCGTCGAGATCGGTCACGAGCCCCTTCTTCGGCGCCGGTGGGACCAACAGGAGCGCCAGCGCCTCGGCTACGGCGTCGGCGTGCGCAAGCGTGTATGGCAAGCCGCTCGCCAAATCCGACTTCAAATCGAAACGGGCCGCCGGGGGCGAGTTTTGGGCCAACCGGGCGGTGTCGGCGAGCGCCGCGCCAGGTCGCCGGACCACCCGTAGCGCGAAGTCGTTCAGGCTGCCTTCGAGCAGCACGCATGCCTCGGAAGACTGCCAGCCCGGTGTGTGAAACAGCGGCGGGAGCGGGAGCGTGGGCAGGCAGCAGGCGACGGGCACGCCGGGCTCAATCTGTTCGACCGCGGCACCCATCCGGTCCAGCATCCGGGCCGCGCTCGTCACGATGTCCGCCACGGCCGCGGGGTTCCAGGCTCCCGCTGCTCGGAATCCAAGGCGGGGATCGAGATCCTGCCACTCCAGTGCCAAAGCGACGGCGTGTGGGCGCGCCCCGCGCAACGATTCGAGCGTTCCTGCCGTGTCTCCGAAGAGTCCTTTGGCGACGGCGATCCGCCTGCCGCTCAGCCGCTGCTGCAATCGCGCTCCGAGCAGTGTTTCCAAATGGAGTGGCGTGAAGCCGCAGACCAGAGCCGCTTCAAAGGGCTCACCCTCGCGCGGTACGGATTGGAGGACCTTTAGCGCCTCGCTGATTTTCACAATAGAACCGGAAGAATCTGACTTCCTTATTCATTCTAGAACAAGAGCGTGCGTCCCGGCATCAAAGGTATGTACCCGTTATACCCGGTGCAGCACTGCGGATGCGCTCGCCGCTTTCCCCCGCCAGCCTCGTGCGCGACTAGTGCACGGAGACCGCCCGACCGCGCGGCACCAGGAAGTTACTCGTGTGCAGCGTGTGCTCCTTTCGGCCAGATTGCGACGACTTACCTACCCTGCTATGGCCTATAGATTAAGCGCGCACGCGACGGCCACGCCGCAGCCTACGGCTGGCCCGCCTCGGCAACTCTTCGCCGCGGATCCGAGCGCGATTCCGTGCGGATGAGGGAACGATCCGATTCTTAGGGGGATTTCGTGCCGGTTGCTGCCGCGGGGCGTTGTGAGCCTCCAGCCGCAAATAACTGGAAAAGCTGGGGAAGCGGTGAAAAGGAGTGGCGGGGACGACGGGGCTCGAACCCGCGACCTCCGACGTGACAGGCCGGCGTTCTAACCAACTGAACTACGTCCCCGCATTGCGGGAAAACCGCTCAACTCGTTCAGTGTAGCACGCGAAATAAGGAGCGCGCTCCCTTTCCGTCTTTTCCAACCCTTTCCGATCAACAGGAGCACTCCGAGGTTTCAACGCGACTGGCCGTCCCCTCCGCTGTGAAGGCCAGCCAGCGAATCAGGTCGATTTCGCGGATCTCAATAGGCGGAAGGGGGGCTGGAGCTTCGTAGGGCTGTAACCCAAGCCCCTTGATCGCCGCGATCACTCCGGTGGCGGCCACAGTGCTGGTTCCTTCGCCGAGGGCTTCTCGAATTCTTCTTCTCGATTCGAGGGTCCAAGGGGGTGCTTTAAGCGCGACGTGATTGCGAAAGTGTCGATGCTCTCCTGGTCCGGATACTTTGGCGGCAAGCGATCAAGCGGAGACGCTTCAACGAATCCCTGATGGCCGTTGGGTCGCCAGATGGCACGAATCTCGGATAAACGCGGCCGCCGGCGCGCGCCCAAAGAAATGACCGTCGGGCTAGCCAAGTAACCCAGACAAGGTACCGGGTTACGACTACGTTGCTCCTTACCATCATGAGCCGTTCCATGCGCGGCTCTGGCAGCAGTTACTAGAGAGGTGTGCCCGGGGTAAGAACCCGCTATCGTATAATCGAAGAAATCTCACCATGAGTCATCCGTCACCAGCGCTTTTCTTCGAAACAATTAGCGCGCATGAACGCAGCGCGGCACTGAAGGGCGCAATCGATCTCGATGTGTTCACGGCAATCGGCGAAGGATGTCTTACAGAGTCCGCGCTCGCGAGGCGCTGCGGCGCCTCCGTCAGGGGCATCCGCATTCTGTGCGATTGCCTTGCTGTGATGGGTTTTCTCACGAAGGCCGATTCCGGCTATGGACTCACTCCCGATACGGCGGCTTTCCTCGACCGCCGCTCGGCTCATTATCTGGGCGGGGCCGTGGGGTTCCTCCATTCGCCCATGTTATTGGGCGCTTTCGACGACGTTGCCGGCGCCGTGCGCAAGGGCGGCACGATCGTGAGTGAGCAGGGAACCGTCGCGCCCGAACATCCAATTTAGGCTGAATTTGCGCGTTCGATGGGGCCGATGATGACGATGCCCGCCATGGTGATCGCGGAACTGGTTGGCGCGAGCAACGGCGGAGATTGGAAGGTGCTGGATCTCGCCGCCGGCCATGGCCGGTTCGGCCTTGCTATCGCGCGGGCGAATCCACGAGCGCGTATTGTGGCGCTCGATTGGGAGCACGTCCTCGAAGTTGCCGTGGAGAATGCGCGCGCCGCCGGGGCAGCGGATCGTTACGATACCATCGCGGGAAGTGCGTTCGAAGTCGACTTCGGTGAGGGCTACGATATCGTCTTGATTACGAATTTCCTGCATCACTTCGATAGGGATACGAACGAGCAGTTACTACGGAAAGCGCACGCCGCCCTGAAGCCAGGCGGCCGCGCCGTAACGCTCGAATTCGTGCCGGGCGAGGATCGCGTGTCGCCGCCCGGAGCGGCGATGTTCAGCCTTGTCATGCTCGCGACAACCGCGGCGGGCGACGCCTATACGTTTTCCGAGTACGAGGCGATGTTCCGGAATGCCGGCTTTGCGGACAACGCCATTGAGCGCATTCCAGGAAGCGAACAAAGCGTGATTATTTCCCTCAAACCTTGATTTCGCGGCAACCATGACCTTCAGGACGACACACGTTTTCGCTTTGCTTGCTCCGATCCTCATTCCGGTTCAAGCTTCCCTGGCGCAAGCTCCGGCGAAACCGGTCGCACTTTCCGTGGAAGCGGGTGCGCAGGTTTTCGCGGCAAACTGCGCCCGCTGTCACGGAGCCAAAGGCGAAGGCACTACGGGGCCGGCTCTGACCTTTCCCAAACTGCAACGCGCGGGCACGGACGACCTGCTTTTGCGCATCATCTACTTCGGCATCGGTGGTACCGAGATGCCCTCTCACCTCGGCTTCACAGAAATAGAGTTGAAGCAGGTTGCGCTGTACGTCCGCTCCCTCGCCGCCAAGATCGAACCGGTTGGGCCAGGGAATCCTTTTTCCGGCGATCGCATCTATCGCGCCGCGGGCTGCAACAAGTGTCACACCATGGATGGCTCCGGCGGCCTGATGGGTCCGGATCTCTCCCAAGTGGGGCTTCGCCGCAATCCCGCGTTTCTGCGTGCCGCGCTGGTTGAACCCGGGTCGTTCCTTCCCGAAGGCTTTCTTCTGGTTCGCGCCGTCACAAAAGACGGGAAGGCCGTGGCGGGCATTCGCCTGTCGGAAGATACGTTTTCCATTCGTCTCCGCAGCGCGCCGGGTAGTCTGTACGGCTTTTGGAAGGAGGATTTGAAGGATCTGCAACGCGAACCCGGAAAATCACCTATGCCATCCTATAAGGGTACCCTGACGGATGCCCAGATCGACGATCTGGGGGCTTATCTCATGACCCGCAAGGAGGGGAAATGAGGCTTTGCCGGTCTTTCGAAGGCGCGGCGCTGGCGCTACTCGCCGTTGCGGTTCCGTGCTCCGCTCAAGTGACGTTCGAGCGAATTCGCGCCGCCGAAAAGGAACCGCACAACTGGCTTACTTATTCCGGCGACTACAGCGGACGCAGGCATTCCGCGCTGAAGCAGATCGATGTGACGAACGTCGCGAAGCTTCGCCCGGCGTGGATGTTCCAGATGGATCTGAGCCACAAGTTCGAGACCTCCCCGATTATCGTGAACGGAGTGATGTACGTTAGCGAACCGCCAAGCAACGTGACAGCGCTCGACGCGCGGACGGGACAGCCGTACTGGCGCTATCGAAGGAACATCCCGCAGGGTGTCCGCGCGTGCTGCGGGCAGGTCAATCGAGGAGTTGCGGTCCTGGGAGACCGGGTGTTCGTAGGGACGATGGACGCTCACCTCGTCTCGCTCGACGCGCAAACCGGACGTGTGAGATGGGACGTCGCGGTGGAAAATTTCCTGGCGGGTTATTCCATCACGGCCGCGCCTCTGGTCGTGAAGGACAAGGTCATTATCGGCGTTTCGGGAGGGGAATTCGGCGTGATCGGTTTCCTCGACGCGTACGACGCCGCAACCGGGCGTCGCGTGTGGCGCAGGTATTCGATCCCCGGCAACGGTATGCCCGAGCAAAAAACCTGGGCTGGCGAAGCGTGGGGGCAGGGATCCGCCACGACGTGGATGACCGGCAGTTACGATCCGGTCCTCAATCTGATCTACTGGGGCAGTGGAAATCCGGCGCCAAACTGGAATGGCGACGAACGCGCGGGCGACAACCTGTATTCTGATTGCCTTTTGGCCATCGACGCCGACACGAGCGGCCTCAAGTGGCACTATCAGTTCACTCCGCACGACGTCTGGTCATGGGACGCCGCTCAGGTCCCGGTGCTGGTTGACGCGCTATTCAAGGGAAAGCCGCGCAAGTTGATTGTGACGCCGAACCGGAACGGCTTTTACTACGTGCTTGATCGATCGAACGGCGAATTTCTTCTGGCTGAACCGTTCGTCAAACAGACGTGGGCGGAGCGAATCGACGAAAAAGGAAGGCCTGTGGTCAAGGCCGATGCTATTCCGTCCGCGGCGGGCGCCAAGGTTTACCCCTCCCCCGAAGGCGCGACCAACTGGCACAGTCCGGCCTTCAGCCCAGCGACGAACCTGCTGTACGCGGCTGTCCGGGAAGCCGGTGCGGTTTTCTACAAGTTACCCGCTTCGTATCGCTTGGGCGCGCTATTTTCCGGAGGATCCTGGCACCCCATGCCAGGTGAGGAGGCGCGTGGCGCCGTGCGAGCGCTTCAGCTTGAAGACGGGAAGATGAAATGGGAATTTCCCCTTCACTCGCCAACATGGGCCGGACTGCTTTCAACCGCAGGCGGTCTGGTTTTCGGCGGAACGGACGAGGGGCATTTCTTCGCCCTTGACGCAGCCTCGGGAAAGTTGCTGTGGCGGTTTCCGTCGGGCGGGCGTATCACCGCGAATCCGGTGACGTACATGGTGGACGGCAAGCAGCATGTCGCCATCGCATCAGGTCAGTCGCTGGTGGTGTTTTCTCTGGAGTAGAGGCTTCCTCAGGATGCCCGCAGCGCTCGCAGCCGGCGAATAAAGGCCTGGCTCGTGTTCGGCAAATTTTGATGCCAGCGTTCTTCGCGCCGATTTCACGAAGCAGGTGGCGTTCGTTTTGGACAGGATCACCCGTCGCCGGGTGCAACCCAACGCGCTACCCCTTCAGATCCCGGAACGCCTCCTCAATCTCCTTCCGCGCGGCGGCAACAAGCGGCGTAAACGGCAGCCGCGGCGGGCCGCCGTAATACGCGTTCAGATCCATTGCGTGTTTGACTCCGGCGGCGCCGAATCGCGCCGTGAGTTCCGCGGCCGCGAGAATCCGGTTTTGCCAGTCGCGGCCCGCATCTTCCTCCCGCGTTCGATGCGCTTCCCACAGCGCGATAGCGGCGTAAGGCGCGGCCGCGGCGAAACTCAGAATCGCTCCCGGCGCGCCATTTTGCAAACCATCCCAGAGGCTCGTGGCGCACCATGCCAGTCCCGGGTTCGGTAGATTTGCGTGAGGCGGGGCATCCGCGCCTCGAACCAGAAGCGGAATCTTAGCCCGGTCCGCTACTGCCCGCAGGTAGAGCGATAGTGTTTCCGGTGCAAACACCGGAGCGTCCAACAGCGCGAAATGATACCCGAGTTCCGCGGCGCGATTTGTCAGCGCCACGGTCTCATGCACGCCAGGCCGGGCGGTCGCCGCGATAAGAGTCTTGCCCGGAGCCGCGAGCTTCGCAACAAGCTCGAAAACAGCCAGCGTTTCTTCGGCGTCGAGCAGCATCCCTTCGCCCGCCGCTCCGCATACGGCGTAACCTGCCAGCCCGATACGGTTCCATTTCTCCACGTTGTGTTCGATCTTCGAGCGGAAGATACGGCCTGTTTCGTCGAAGGGCGTCGTGATGTCCGCGTATATTCCCTGTAGTTTCATCCAACAGCTAAGCTAGCATGGAATATGTTCAGCCTCGCCCTCGATTGCGCGCCCGAAGAGGCGGACTTTCTCATCGCCGAGTTGTGGGAGGCCGGGTGCACCGGAATCACTGAGTTGCCGGATGGCCTGCGCGCTTTTTTCGACGGCGAAGACGCCGCGTTGCTCGAACGGTTCGCCGCCAACCGGCCAACGTGGACGGCGGTGGAACAACGCGACTGGATCGAGACCTCTCAGGCCGCTTGGGAACCGTTCACCGTGGGCGACAGATTCTTCCTGGTGCCTCAATGGCGCGACGACCCCGCGCCTGAGGGACGCGTCCGCATCCCCATCAACCCCGGACTTGCCTGCGGAACCGGATTTCACGAAGCCACGCAGCTTTGTCTCGAAGAGATGGAGGCGGAGAGCCCCTTCGATACTTTGCTTGACGTGGGAACCGGCTCAGGCATTCTGAGCGTGGCCGCTAGCCTGCTTGGCGCGCGACGGGTGATCGCCTGCGACGACGATCCCGTGGCTGTTCCGATCGCCCGCGCAAACTTCGACGCGGCAGGTGTCGACGCCCTGCTGTTCACGGGATCGGTAGATGCAGTGCGGCCCGGCGCCGCAAGCGCCGTCGTATGCAATATCAGCGCCGCGGCCGCCTCCGGGATGGCCCGCGATCTGGTTCGCGCGCTTCGCCCCGGCGGTATGGCGTATCTTTCGGGTTTCGAAGCCGGCGAGCAAGCCTCAGTCGAGACCGCGATCAAGGCCGCGGGCGCCAGAGTCACAGCCCGGCGCCGCAAGAACGATTGGGTGTTGATTACAATCGTGAAAACCTGACGCGCAACGGAATCCACAGCGCTTCCGCGACGATGGCCAGACTCATTTTCGACTCGCCCTTCGTCCGGCCCCTGTAAACGCTGCCGATCTCTTTGATTCGCGCTCCCGCAAGCCTGGCCCGGTAAAGCGTCTCTGTCAGAAATGCATAACCAGCGGCGTGGCCTTCGCTTCCACCGAGGACGCGGCTGAGCGCGCCGGCTCGCCAACAACGGAATCCGCTGGTCGCGTCGTGAACTCCCGCGGGAGTCAGCCAGTTCACGTACAGGTTTGCGAGCCGGCTCAGCCACAGCCTTCCCGCCGACCAGTTCCGCACGGTGGACTCGCGTGCCGAGACGTAACGCGACCCGATCACGAGATCGGCTTCGCGGGCCGCGTCGATCATCTCTCCAAGCGTCTCCGGCGCGTGCGAAAAATCGGCGTCCATTGTGATCACCAATGCCGCGCCCTGCCCGATCGCATAGGCCATCCCCTCGGCGCACGCGTGTCCATATCCGCGCGGCCCCCGGCGCACAATGGCGTGGACGTCCGGGAAGGCCGGGCGCATGCTCAACACCGCGGCCGCCGTTCCGTCGGGCGAATTGTCGTCCATCACGACGATTCGCGGCCCGCGTGCGCCGTGGAGACGCATGATTTCCTCAATCAGAGGCACGATATTCTCGCGCTCGTTGAAGGTCGGAATCACGATGTAGATGCTGTCCGTAGCCGCCTCTTCTATGTGACCCATTGGAGCACACGGCCGCGCGCGGCTCAACTTCTTATAATCGGAGAGGTGCCTGTTTCGAGCCGAACCGTTCGCGCGGCCTCTTGGATACTCCCTGCGCTGGCCTGCCTGGCCATCTATCGGGATGGGCTTCTGTGCTGGTTTCTGATCGACGATTTCGCTTTCCTCTCACTCCTGCCGGGGCTCTCTGGACCTCGCGATCTGTTCGATGCCGTCTTTCTGCCGACCGCGCACGGCACCTTCCGCCCGTTCAGTGAGCGCGGCTTTTTCCTCCTATTCCAAAGTCTATTCGGCCTCGACGCGCTGCCATTCCGCATTTGCGTGTTCCTTACTCAGTTCGTAAATCTCGGCATCCTCAGCTCGATCGTCCGCCGTCTCACCGGCTCGGCGCTCGCGGGTTTCGCCGCGCCTGTATTCTGGATCGCGAACAGCGCCATGACCACGGTAATGTCGTGGACTTCAGCCTACATGCAGTCTCTCTGCGCGCTCTCGATTCTACTCGCTTTCCACTTCCTGCTTCGCCACGTCGAAACCGGAAAGCGGAGATACCTTGTTCTTGAGTGGGCCGTGTTTCTTTTCGGTTTCGGCGTGATGGAGAGCATCCTCGTGTATCCCGCCCTTGCCGCGAGCTACACGTTCCTGTTTGCGCGCCGCCGTTTCCGCGCCACTCTGCCCATGTTTCTCCCCTCCGCCGCTTTCGTGGTTCTCCACATGACTCTTGTGAAGAAGCAGGCTGGCGGGCCATACGCTATGTATTTCGGCGGATCTTTGCCCGGGACGTTCTGGACGTATTGGAAGGCCGCGCTCGTACCGCGCGATCAGTTCTATCTAACAGGCCTTCCGCCATGGATTGCGTTCGCTGGAGTGGCCGTCTTGTCCCTGGCTCTTTTGGGTTTTGTGGCCGTCCGGTTCGCGGAAAAAGACCGGCTCCCAATCCTGTTCCTCGGATGGTTCGCGATGTTGCTCGCGCCGGTGTTGCCGCTTCGCGACCATGTGTCCGAGTATTACCTGACGCTGCCCCTCGTGGGTCTCGCCGTGCTTGCCGGTTATGCGTTCGCGCGCGCGCCACGTGTCCCCGCCCTTGTCTTGGCCGCAGGTTACTTGTGGTTGTCGGTCCCGGCCGCGCACGGCGGCGCGGCGTGGTGGCGGTCGCGCGGAGACGCGGCTCGTCGCTTGGTTCTGGGCGTCGAGGCCGCCCACAAGCTGCATTCGGGAAAGATCATCCTGCTCGCGGGCGTGACTGACAAACTGTTTTGGGACGCGGTTCGGCACAGGCCTTTCGCGGCGCTGGGAGACGTGGGGGTCTTTCTCGTGCCAGGCTCCGAGTCCTTGATCAGCTCCCGGCCGGAGGCGCCCGGGATCGCGGAGAACTTCATACTCTCCCGAGCCGAAGTTCTCCGGGGAATCGAAGGCGGGAAAATCGCCGTCTACGACGCGGGTGCCGATCCGATCCGGAATATTACACAGGCGTACGCAGCCTCGGCGCGGAACCTCTTCGATCGCGATATCCCTCGACGCGTGGACGTCGCGAACCCGCTCCTCGACCACCTTCTCGGCGCAGGGTGGCATCCCATTCACGGTGGCGGCCGTTGGATGCGGAAACAGGCGTCGCTCAGCATCGGCGGACCCGCAAGAACGGGATCGAGTCTGCGGCTTGAAGGCAACTGCCCACCGATCAGTTTCGAGCGCGGTCCGGTGCTACTCACAGTAAGGGTGGAGAGCACGCCGGAGCGGGAGTTCCGAATCGAGAAGAGCAACCCGAGCTTTGAGTTCGAATTGCCGCTGCCCGATAGCCTTACCGGCAAGCCCTCCATCGAAATTGGGCTTGAGACGGCCCGGACTGTGCGCTCGCCCGATGGAAAGCAGGAGTATGGGGTTGTCTTCGGCGTCTTCGACGTACACTAGCGGCCTGGAGACACGGAGGCGCAAATGCGGCGAATTCGATATGCTGTCGCGGCGAGTCTGGACGGATACATCGCCGGACCGGATGGCGAGGCGGACTGGATCATCATGGAACCGGACATCGATTTCGGTGCAATTTTCAATCAGTTCGACACATTCTGCTCGGCCGCCGGACCTTTGAAGGTATGGCAGGAGCGGGGAACGCTTTTCGCGAACGCTTAAGCAGACGGATTATCCAGGCGTGACGATTGCCCGCGATGAACCGGAAGCGATCTTGGAGGACCTCAAGTCGCAACCGGGAAAAGATATCTGGCTGTTTGGAGGCGGAACATTATTCCGCAGCCTCGCGGACGCCGGGCTCGTCGATACCGTCGAGGTCGCCGTAATGCCGATTCTGCTCGGCGGGGGAATCCCTTTGCTGCCGGTTCCGGCGGACCCGATTCAAGCTTACTCTTACGGCGCACAAGGTGTATAGGACGGGCATCGTGTCGCTGGAGTACTCGATTCCACGGCCAGCCAACGCGCACCTGGTGTAGGACTGCGCGGCTCGATGGCGGCACGCGCCCGGTGAATCGCCTCTTCAGCGGGCGGGCACGAAGCGGAAAAGTTCGAAGATCGGGCGGCCGGTGCTATCCGGAATCGTCTTCAGCAAGTCTTTGCGCAGGCCCGCTTCCGCGGCCGCGACTAGCAACCGTTTCGAAACGCCGGCGAAAAATTCGTTGCCTATGGTATGGCCTACGAAGACGTTCTCGGGGCTGGCGATCCATTGCTTGATAGCGAAATGATCTTCCGCGGTCATTTTGGCGGTCATCAGCGGATCGCTCCCGACGTTGAGCGGGAGGCGGCCCCGGTTCAGGAGTCGCAGGGAATCGAGAATGCCCCAGTCCATCACGAATACCTGCACCGGCTTTCGATGCTTCAGGTCTTCCGAGAGAGGATAGATGGCGTCCGTCCATTGTGTCGTCGCGCGGTTCCGAACTGTTTCCGCGATGAAGTTGTTCGTCACGAGCGCGTCCTGCGCGCAGACAATGGCAATGAAGGATGCCGCGATCCAGAGCCCATAACGCGGGATCCGAGTTGCGAGGGCGTCGAAGGCGACCGCAGCCAGGAAATGAGGGAAAGGCCATAGGAGAACGGTATGGTGGACCCCCGCTCCCGCATCCTTAGTCACAGCCATTTGAATCCAGGCGACGGCCAGGAAGATAAGCGCGAACAGTAAGGGCCGACGCGCGGGTGTGTTCCAGAGGAAGGGGGCAAGCATTACCGCCGCTGCGACGGCGAAGGCCAGGAACCCGATCCGCGGCTTGCCGGATGCTGCCCCAAGCGCGACTGAACCGCGCTCCAGGAGCGTTCTGGGCTCCAGCGGTTTGCCCACGGTTCCCAGTAGTCGCGGATCTTCGCTCGACAGCCACCCGAACAGCGCCGAACCGTTAAGTGTGAGGTGCAGGACGTGGGCCTTGAAAGCCATTTCGGAGGTGGTCCACCGGGCGTTTCCGCGAATCGTCGCCAAATCCGTGTCGTAGTTATACAGCAACAGGGGCGAAGCGCCCAGCGAGCCCGCAAGCAAAGCGATCGCGAAATTCCGGGGCAAAAGTGCGCGCCGGATCTCTGTCCAATAGGCGGCGAGGCCGGCCACTCCGACGCCTCCCAATGTCCAAAGGAAGAGGGCTTTGTCCCAGAGCCCAAGCCCGAAAAGAAAAAAACCGCCGGCTAGCGCGCCGATGGACCCGTTCCGGTGAAATCGGACCAGCAGGACCACGCCGCCGATCAAGGTCAAATGCTGGAGGGCCACCGGTCCCCAATCGAAAGTGTTCGTGAGCAGGAAAGTGGTGTCGGTCGCGAGCAGCGCACAGCCAAACAAGGCGGCCCGCTCCCCGGCCGCGCGGCGAATCAGCGAGCGAAAAAGCCAAATCAAACCGATTCCCGCCAGGACAACGGGCAGGCGCAGCGAAAACGCGGAGGGTCCCCAACGCTTGAACCAAGCCATGTAAAACCAGGTTTTCGGCGTGCCCAGGTAGGATATCAGCATCACCGGCAGCTCGCGGCCGAGAACGGCCTGGGAATAAACAACCCCCGACGGAGGATAGATCCCGGCGGCGAACAGCGCTTCGTCGTTCTGAACTCCAAAATATGGAATGAGCGCGAGAGCGGCCGCGAGAAAATACAGCGAGAAAATTATCGTCCAACGGGCACTGGAAATGGCAGTGGAGATTTTCTGAATCAACGCCTCCGGTTCGGTGGTCTCAGATAGATGGTAGCATTTTGATCCGAATGTGGGTCGAAACCGGCTCCGCCTCTCGGCTTGGCTTAGTTTTTTCCAGCCTGAACGCACTAAAGGTTCCTGGGACACTGCCGATAATTCAAATTGTGCAGTGGCCCGGAAGTGGAACTCTCAAGGGGAATTAGGGCTTGACAAAACGGCCCCAAAATTGCTATGAAAAGGTAGCTGTCTTGGGTGGGCTGTAAGTGAGAGCGGAAACCAGTACCGCGGGGCGGAAAGAGTAATGGGAAGTCCTGAGCCTCCGGTACTAAGATTTTTTGAAACATTCGGCAGCACTTCTCGTCTATTATCAAGTAGAGACGGAAGAGAACGAAAAGAAAAGGAGCAGAAAGAACAACTGAGCTTTATTACGCGACACCGCGTTGAAGTAAGGAGTGAATGGCCATGACCAAAACCGAATTGAATCATTATAGGAATTTGCTGGAAGCCAGGAAAGCCGATCTGGCCGATGGACTGCGCAACCGCGAAGGGATTGCGATCGAAAAGACCGCCGACGCATTGGACGAAGTACAACTGGCTGGCGAGCGGGAGCTCGCAATCCGCAACCTGGACCGCGAGTCGAATCTGCTGCGCAACGTGCGTGTCGCCCTAAGCCGGATGGCCGAGGGAAGTTATGGCAGTTGCATGCACTGTGACGAGGATATCAGTCCGAAGCGCCTTGCCGCGGTGCCTTGGACTCGCTTCTGTATCCGCTGCCAGGAAGCGGCTGACCGCCACGAGTTCGAACCTTCCGAGCTGTTCGAAGAGCCGGTAGCAGCCTAAGGGATTTCACCGGGGCAACAACAGACGAAGGGCACGAGCCTCGGCTCGCGCCCTTTATCTGTTTGGCGCGCTTAACACGGTGGAAAACCTCGATACTAAAGACCGGCGTTCGTAGCTCCACGAAATGTGAGGCGATCGAGGGTGACGTTCCGAATCCTGAGCGCGGCCTCGTGGTTAAGGTAAGGAAATTCTCCCGCCGCTCGACGAAACGTGCAGTGTCGCCGTCTCGGACGCGTCTATCTTTCCGATAAATGGCCCTCGACTCGCCCTGCTGTTACCTGGATTATGCATGGAAACGAGAACTGGCGCACCGGTGGCGTGAGCGGTGGCACGGCTGAGAACGGAAGCTGCTCTGACCATCCCTTAGTAATTCAACGAACGGCTCCGTCTCGCCATTTCCCTGGACTCCCGTTTTTGCCTTTCAGCAACTTCTTCCGTCTATGTCGTTTTGCTGCTTCCAGTTCCGAGTCGTGCATAGAAATTTATGCACGATAGTCCTCACGCATCGCAATCGCTCGTAGCCGTTCCATCAGTTGCTGGAATACGACGCGCTCTTCGTAGTGGTTGCTGTAGCTCACCCCGGTCCTGCCCGCGTGACGCCAGATTTTCGCCGCCACGAACAGGAACCGCGCCGTCGCCAGCGTCTTGTGCCGCAGCGTGTTGGTATCCGCACCAGCCTCCCGGTTGAACAGCATGAGCCGGCAGTTCAGGTTGTAGGCCAGCATCGCCAACTGAAAGTGATTGCCGTTGACGTCGAACCGCTTGGAGGGATGTGCGGCCAGGCCCGCGTCGAAGACCCGGTAGGTATACCGGCTGGTCTCGAACAATTGATACTGCTCGGCCTCCCCCTCCTCCACTTCGTCCGCTTTCTTCTCCTAGCGCAGCGCCACGAAGCGGAACGCCTGGTCCCATCCGTTCGGCTGGTAGCGGAATTCGCACTCGCCATTGGCGTCGGTCTTCGCCGACGGCTTCCATGTCGCTTGCTGTAGTTGCTCCACCAGCCGCGAGGTCTTGCCCGCCACCACGATGAATAGAGAACTGCACCCAGGAGGCCGGAACCGTCTCGGGCTCGAAGCTCCTTTGCTCTTTTGAGGCAGAGCGATTGGAAGGGACGCAACCCATTTGAAATGTTATGGTTGCACGGCATCTCCCCAGTCAACCACCGGGGAGCCGAATCAGCCGAACGGAAATGATTTCGGCTCCCCAACCGCGACATTGCGGGAAACTGGGGAACCTCATTCGGAAGGGATGTCGGTAAGCTGTTGATTCATCATATGGTTCGGTAAGCGGATGTCTGTGTGGATCGGCGTTATCGGTGCCGTCGTCGGAGGATTCCTCACGATTGTGGGGCAACTCGCTACAGAATCGCAAGACCCGGGCTCTGGACGAGGCGAGAACTAATCTCCTCCGGCAGATGCTCGCAATGAAGGATTGGCGAAAGCTCTCCACGCTCTCTCGAGTCATCGGCGCGGCCGCGGACACCGCGAGGAGGTTGCTGGTCCAACTCGACGCGCGCGGCTCGGAGAAACCTCTCGGGCGCGTCGAACCACGCGCGTTCCATGAGTTTCCACGCTTTTTGACGGCGCGCGCCTTTCGCCCGGCCCCCAGCGTCAATTAAAGAACTGCTTGCGGTGCTGTTCGGCGAACATTTTGAGACGCGAGGCGACCTCGGGAAACTTTTCGGCCACGTTGATGGTCTCGAAAGGATCCTTCTCCATGTCGAACAACGAAAGCTCGATCGTTGCCTGGCGGAATTTGCCGGGCTTGCCGTTGTTGCCGGACTCCGTAAGCGTTCGGAAGGTGTGCGGCACGTGCAGTTTCCAATGGCCGTCGGCCGTCATGACCGCTTCGAAATTCTGGCCGGTACAGAAGGCGTAAAAGTCGTGCGGATTCACAGCCCCGGGTTTATCCATGATCAGGTCCCACACATTCAGGCCATCGATGGGATTCTTCGGTAGCGGCGCGCCGGCCAGATGGGCAAGTGTTGGCAACAAATCGATCGTGCATAGTGCTTTGGTCGAAGCGGAGCCGCTCTTCACCTTGCCGGGGTAGCGCATGATGCAGGCGCTGCGCGTGCCGCCGTCGAAGCCGGTGCCTTTGGCTTCCCGGAAGGGCGTCGTGCCGGCGAAGTTGCCGTAAGAGGTCCACGGCCCGTTGTCGGAAGTCATGATGACAAGGGTGTTGTCGTCGAGGCCGTTTTGCTGAAGTGCCTTGAGGATTTCACCTACGGACCAGTCGATCTCCATCATCACATCGCCATAAACGCCTGAGCCGGATTTGCCCTTGAACTTTTCGCTGCGGAACAGGGGCACGTGCGGCATCGAATGCGGCACGTAGAGGAGAAACGGATTCGCTTTGTTTCGATTGATGAAGTCCACCGCATGCTCGGTGTACCAGGTAGTCAGCATGGGCTGATGCTCCGGTGTCACGCGTTCCACCGTGACCTTCCCGTTGTCCCAAAACCGCAGCGGCGTTTTATAGTTCTCCGGATTCTCAGGATGGAATTCCCACATGTCGTTCGAATACATCAGGCCGCAGGATTCGTCGAAACCGCGCGCGGGCGGGCGCGTATCCGGCTGGTCGCCGATGTGCCACTTCCCGAACACCGCCGTGCGGTAACCCTTCTGCTTGAGCACCTCCCCCAAGGTGGCGAAGCTCGGGTCGAGCCCGCGGGCCCCCGGCCCATGCGCGCCAAAGACCTTCGTGCGGCCTGGATAGCACCCGCTGAGCAGCGCCGACCGGGATGCCGAGCAGACCGCTTGCGGAACGTAAAAATTATTAAAACGGCATCCCTCGCTCGCCAGCCGCTCCACGTTGGGAGTGGGATAGTTCGGATGCCCGAACGGCTTGAAGTCGCCCCAACCGGAATCGTCGAGGAAGATGATAACGAAGTTCGGCGTACCCGCGGCTCGTGCGGCGCCCGGGAGCCCGAGTCCCGCCAAGACGGCTCCGGCAGTATTCTTCAGGAAATCTCTACGGTTCATCTTGTGTCCTTTACTCAGTATTACGATATCAGGAGTGGCGGCAGTCGGCACAGGCGCGTAGGACTAATTTGATCCGGCGATTTCGTTGCGTCCTGCACCTCGGTCCGCCCGGATGTCATCGGCGCGGCTGCCCGGACGCCCGCGAAGAGGCCTCCATCCAACGAACCTTGGCTTTCTGTGTTTCAGCAGTTGAAGAACCTGCACATAGCATTGAGAGTAGAACCAAGGACCGGCCAAGCCGAGGTCCGGCCGATCACGACATGAAGGTCGAGCGAGCCGCCCATCATGACCGCATCCTGTCCCCGGCATAGGTCGCGATCGCACGTGTCAGGTTGTCCAGGCCGGGTGTATCCCCGCGGCGAACGCGGCGCCTGATTTCAAAGGGCTCAGCCCCGGGGCTGACGTTCGCTCATGCGAGCTACCGGAAAGCCCGGGCTGCTTGCTGTTTGACGCCGTTGACGCTGGCGTCGGGACTAACGGCCCGGAAACGGAGTTGGCCCGCCCGGAACCTCCGTGGATGATTCCGGTTCCCGCCCATGGCCCCCTGAACTACGGAGGCCGCGCTCCGCATACCCGGCACAACGAAACCCTGTGTTGTCATTCCGTTTCGCTGGCTCGTTCCTGTTACGGTTCGAGACGCGGACCCTCTCTGGATTGTTGTTCCAGGAGCCCCCGCGCATTTCGGCCGTGTTCCCCCGCTCTCGGGATAAACCGCGCGAAGAGGTTTTGTCGAAGCCGCCATGTGTTCCCGAAAGCGGCGTGGCCCAGCCAGGCCTGTACCCGGCTATTTACTTCCGCAAACCGCATCCGTCCCGCATGGTACAGCGCCTCCATTTTCCTGAGCCGCCGTCTCATCCGGAGCACGTTGGGCCGCGCCAGCCGCGCCCGTTCCGGCAGAAGCCGCCAGCCGAGAAAAGTCAGTCCCTCGCCGCAGCGGTAGACGCGGAACTTGCGGTCGTGCGGACTCAGACGCGGGCTCTGAAGGAACTCCCGAATCCGTTTCGCCATGGATCTCAATTCCTTCTTGTCGTCGCCGAACAAAACGAAATCGTCCACGTATCTGAGGTACAAGCCCGGCCGCAACTCCCGCATCGCGAAGTGGTCAAGTGGATTCAGATAAACGTTCGCGAAGAACTGCGAGGTCTGATTTCCGATCGGGATTCCCCGCCTCCTCTCGAACGGCGTGAACAACGTGTCCCCCGGAAAGTAATCGATGACATCCTCCTGTTCGTTCGACCCGTCGATGATCCGCGCCGCAAGCTCGAGCGTCCTGGGGCACTTGACGGCGCGCGCGATCAGGTCTTTCAGAATGGCGTGATCGATCGACGGGAAATATTTCCGGACGTCGCACTTGAGTACGTAGCGGTACCGCTGGCACGCCTCCCGCGCCAGATTCAGTGCCTTATGCTGTCCGAATCCCTTGCGCGACGCGAAGGAGTGCGCTGTGATCCGGGGCTCGAAGACGGGTTCGAGCACGCGGACCAGCGCGTGATGAACCACCCGGTCCCGGAATGGCACGGCCGAAATCTGCCGCGGCTTCGGATCGTTTATCCAGAACGTGAGATACCCACCAGGGCGATAGCTTCCTTCCTCGAGTTCCCTTTGAAGCCTGCACAAATTCGGCTCGAGTTCGTGCAGAAAGCGGGCCACGTCCGGCCTCTTGCGCTACCCGCGTGCCGCCGCACGCGCGGCTTCGATCAGATTCTCCCAACAGGTCACCTGGCTCCACAGATTACCGACCCGCTTCATGACTCTGCCGCGTGCTTTTCAGCCAGCCTCCCACCATCCGTCCCACTTCGTCCATCGCCTTCGCGGCGAATTCATGGCCGTCCAGATTGATCACGCGCAGATCCTTCGCGAGGCGCATCAGGTACCGGATGAGCGATCCCGCATTGCGCACCTGATAGGTCGCGTCCACCAGATTCATCAGCAGTTCGATTGACGACGTCACCAGACTCTGCCTGATCGAGAACCGGTAGGACTTCGGAAACTTCTCCACCTTCGGAACAATCCAGAGCGCCCAATCATAGGCTTTCTGCACCACTACCGCCGGCTCTGTCGAAGGCTTCAAAATTTTTCCCCGGGGGGGGAAGGGTCCCTCCTGCCCCCCCTCATAAACTCAAAACTCTAGACGCTAAACGTAATTCCCCGGCACAACGAAACCCCACGGCGTGATCCCGAGCCGCCGGCCCGCCCCCGTTACGGTTCGAGACGCGGACCCACTCCGGAGGGTTGCCCCAGGAGCCCCCGCGCAACACTCTGGTCTCCCCATCCTCCGGACCTCGTGGGTTCTCCTGACTTCCCTTCACATACGGGCCAAACCAGTCTCCGCACCATCCCCAAACGTTGCCCAACATATCACACAGCCCTTCCGATGTATTCCCCTTCGGATACAAGCCCACCGGCGTCGGATGGCTTACACCTTCATAGTTCGCATACGAAGGATCGAGCGCCGGTTCATTCCCCCACGGATACCGGCAGCCTTCCGGACCTCGCGCCGCCCGTTCCCATTCCGCCCCCGTTGGCAATCGCCCTCCGGCCCAGCGGCAATACGCTGCCGCTTCGGACCAACTCACCCCCACTACCGGACGGTTTGGATACTGTTTCTGCCGCTCCCAATTCTCGGGTTTTGCGAATTCGACAGATCCTGCCTCCCAATATTTCGGAGTCGCGTAACCTCCCGCATCAATGAAGGCTTCGTACTCCTGCACCGTCACCGGGAACCGCCTGATCCGGTATCCACTCAGTTTCACCTCGTGGACAGGCTCCTCAAAGTCGAAAGCTTCCGGATCGTAGTTCTTGCCGTTCTTGTTCTTCTTCTGCGCTCCCATGGTGAACGTGCATGGGGGTATCGTTACCCAGTTGTCTTCCTCCAGCCTCGGATCTCCCACCTGCCCCAATGCGTCGGCCGCTTCGATCCGCGTCCCGATCTCGATCCCCTCCGCCTCGGCATCGAATATCCGCATCACCGCCTTCACCGTCCGCTCATAGTCCTGCGTCTTCGGTGTATAACCCATACGCGACAGATCGCGCATCATCACGCCCAGCAACACCACGCACCGCGCCTGATCCGCAAGCTTCGAGCGGTTCCCGAGCCGTTCCAATGTCGCCTCAAAGAACCCTTCGATCTTAGGCTCGCCCTGCTGGCGCAATACTCCGCCCAGCAGTCGCATCGTTTCCCGCCATTCCCCTCGGTAGAGCTTGCCGTCCTCGAAGACTCTTTCGATCTGCTTCTTCTCGCCAAAGCTCGCGATTTCCCGCGCCGCCAGATACTCCTGGAAGCTCAAATGCCAGAACTTCAGATCGTCGCCCACCGAAACGATGATCCCGCTGTCTTGCGTCTCGCCTTCAATCTGAACTTCCGCCTCGTCCGAAGTTCCACCAAACACACCCGCGAAAAGGTCCGCGGCCACCCGCTTGTTGATCTGTACCATCCGCTTGCCAGGCGCGTCCTGCATGGCGAGTGCCAGCTTCCGCATGTATTCCAGGCATTCTTTGGCCGGGGGGCGGCCCTTCTTTTTCTCCCGCGCCGCGGCCAGCCAGCCCAGGATCGATGCATACAAGTCCACCCTGTACTCGGGCAGCCGTTGATCGTTATGCTGCAAGACGGCGAGCGCCGTCAGCATCACGGCATTCCCGGCCATCTCTCGAATCTCCATCCGGCGGTCGAGCGCGTCCTCCAACTCTTCTTTGAATTTCTTCGCTTCAAGATCGTTCAGGGCCAACGCCCGCGCGAAGTGATCGAAGAACGCTCTGATTTCAGGCCTCTCCAACTCCATGATCCGGACCTGATGAAAGTCCTTGAGCACGGCCTCCCCCACGTTCGTTTGCGGGCGCGTGCTCACCAGGAAATCGCACTTCTTGAAGGTTTGAGTGGCCCGTTCGAATATCCGTGCGATCCGCGCCCGTAACGTCGATTCCGGGGCTTCATCGAGGCCGTCCATCATCACCAGGCAACGCTCGTGATCGAGCTTGCTCTTGAAGAAAGCCTCGTCCGCGTCCCATCGATACTCCTCGCCCTGCTTTCCCAGGAAGTAGGCGATCCAATCCGGCGAATCTTCCATCTTGGGAAGCCGGTCTGCGGCGGATGGCACCGCAGCCAGCAGTTTGGCGAACTCCGCGACGCGGATTAGGATCGGGAAACGCTGGTCGTCGGCCGCAAGAAACGGAACCGCCTCCGGCGGACGCGATTTTCGAAGACTGCGGCACAACTCGAACGCCACCCGCCGCAGGAACGTCGATTTTCCCGCGCCCGGATCGCCGATAATGACTACATTCCGCTGCGAAACCGCCTGCTCCAGCGCGATGCGCCGCCCGTGCTCGGTGCCCCGCACTGCTCCCGCCCCATGGCTCCCGAGCGTGCTGAGCGGGATATAAATTTCGTCGATTCCGAAGAAGTACGGCTCGGCGCGTTTGGTGGTTAAGCCGGTGATGCGGATCGTTCGCGTGTTTTCTTCTAAAACCTTAAGGTAGGCGTCGGGGTCTTTCTCCGGTTGCAGCACATCCCAAGCGAAGGCGTAGCCGATGGATCGGTCGTTCTTGATCGCTTTCTGCCGTTCCGCCCGGTCCAGAACGTCCCGGATCTGCCGTATGTACTCCGACGTGAATCCCACGGCGTCGCCTACCCACGTTTCGCCGTTGATGGCATTCGCAAGCGCGGCGCTCGATAACTTCCCCGGAGCGCATTGCACCAACCGCTCCAGAACTTTCAGGGCGGTTGGTCGGAGCTTCAGATCGCGCCCGTCGCGATACAGCCCGTCCCCCTCAACAAGCCGGTATTTCCGCGGGTCATCGGGTGGACCAAACGCAAAGGCCTTCGCCATCGCTCAATTTTACAGAAATCTACAGGTTCGGGGGAGCTTATCTTCCGGCTTCACTTGTTCAAATCGTCTTGTCGCACCTGGCGACTGGAGAACTTCTGATGGAACCGATTGATAACGATTCGCAAGAAAATAACCCTTCAGGGCACGGCGAGACTCCCGGCAACAAACCAAATCCGGAGTTCGACGAACTGGACGAACGCGCGCTCCTTGTTTGGGGTGACGAGAGCCCGGCGGCTCGGTGAGTGCGCCGAACCGCGCCGACCGCGGGGCCTGCAAGCTTGCCAGTCCCCCGTTGAGATCATTTTTCTCTGTTGATTTCAAAGCTCTTAGCTTTTTGTCGCTCCGGCTTGGAACTGCGGTAGGTGTATACTCCAGTCCGGGGGGAGCGCCTGGCGCAATACGGCATTCAGGGAGCGGGCAAGTCGAAACACACAAAATGAAATCTCTGCGTCACCCCCTCCACAACCACATGATAAAACGCCACTTAACCGTCAACCCTGACGCGCTCTTCGCATTCCCCGTCCGGAATCACGCCGCGCCCGCCTCACCGGCGTCAGCCGAAACCAACGAGAGATCCACCCGACCCTCTCCCCCGCTTCCCTTGGGTCCGCCGCAAGAAACAACAAACTTTCCTTCTGCGTCACCCAGTCCCAAGCGTATGATAAAGAGCCACTTAGAACGCCCTTCGCAACCGGGGTCCGAATTTGCCGTCTGGAACCATGCCGCGGCAGCCCTGCCGCGGACACCCGAAACCCACCAAAATCCCGACCCGCTTTCGCCACAATCCCCCGCCCAACACGGAAAAACAATAAATTCACTCTCTGCGTCACCCCCCACCAAATACCTGATAAAAAGCCACTTGCAACCCCACCCTGAGCCTGAGGCCCATTTCCCAGCCTCACCCGCTCCATCGCCCTCGCACGCATCGCCGCGCTCGCCATGTATCTCTCGCGCGCCTATGGAACGGAGCGCCACGCCCTCCGTTTGCGGGCTGCGCAGGCTCGGTCCCCCGAAGCCATGCTGTAGACTCGAATCGGAAAGGACCTTCCCGACTCCCCAACTCCGAATGCGGTTGACGCGGCCCGGGGCGGGTTATATAGTAGCCTCAAGCTGTCTTACAGTATGTAATTTCGGCTCAAACGGTTCCGGTTGTTGAACGAGAAACAGGAAAATCAACATGCTCCGTATCTTCATCGCGCTTCTATTCACGCTGCCGCTGGTCTTCGCGCAGTCCACCGGGACGGCCACGTTAGTGGGCAATGTCACCGATTCCACCGGCGCGGTAGTTCCCGCCGCGAAGGTCACTGTCATCAATACGGCCAGCGCGTTCGTTTCCGAATCCATCACTTCGGCCGAAGGCTCTTATTACGTGCCCTACCTGATTCCCGGCGCTTACCGCCTCACCATCGCGGCCGGCGGCTTCAAGACCTACGTCCGCGATGGTATCGTGTTGCGCACCAACGAATCGCCGCGTATCGACGTCACCATGGACGTTGGCTCCATATCCGATACCATCAGCGTCACCGGCACCGCGCCCCTGCTCGAAACCGAAACCTCCGCCTCCGGCACGGTCATGGAGGGCTCGACCATCGTCAAGATTCCCGTCATGCAAAAAGGCTTCAAGCGCCTCACCCTCTATCTGCCGGGCCTGAACGTCATCAACGGCCTGCACGGCGTGGGGCAGAGAGAGCGTGCCCTCGGCCTCACCCTCGACGGCGTTAGCGGCAAGGAACCCGTGCGCGGAGCCGTCAACGACGACCAGCGCATCATGACCGGTACGCTTGACATGATCCAGGAATTCAAAATGTGGACCACCGGACTGCCGGCCGAGTTCGGCCATTCCACCGGCGGCATCCTATCCGGCGTCTATAAGAGCGGCACCAACAGCTTCCACGGTTCGCTTGAAGACCGCTACCTGAACGGCTCGCTGGTCCATCGTCAGTACTTCGATCAGTTGAAGCGCTGCGACGTGGGTCTGCCCTGCAACCCCTGGGCCTATCACGAAATGTCCGCCACCGCGGGAGGCCCCGTGTATCTCCCGAAGATTTACAACGGCAAAGACAAGACGTTCTTCTTCTTCGGTTTCCAGCGTCACCATGAGAAGGTTTCCGAAACCGCAATTACCAGCGTGCCGACGCCCGAAATGTACAACGGTGATTTCACCTTCGGCGGGCGCGGCTTCCCTATCTTCGATCCCACGACGACCCGTCAGGATTCCACCGGCCGATGGATCCGCGACGCGTTCCCCGGCAACCAGATTCCGGTGAGCCGTTTCGACACCGTATCGAAGAATCTTCTGGCGAACAATCCCTGGCCGCGACCCAACCGGCCGGGCGTGGTGACTCCCAGCGGCGTTACGCAGGATCTGGTGTTGCCTACCAAGGGACGCTACTATTTCACCCGCTACGACGCCAAGGTCGATCACCAGTTCAACGTGAATCACCGTATCTTCGGGCGCTTTTCCCGCATGCGCAACCGCGCGCCCGGCCGATATTCGACCGATGTCGCCTGGCAACCCTACGACCCCGTGCTGGTCACGCCCAATGACTTCACCAACGTCGTGGTTTCCGACACGTACACCATATCCCCCACCGTCATCAACGAGGCCCGCATCGGCTTCAACCGGCGTCGCGAGACCAAGGACCCGCAAACCTACGGGCAGGGCTGGGCGGCCAAGTTAGGAATCCCGAACGTAGGCGGCGAGAACTTTCCCTCCATTGTGACCGGTTTCAATGGCAATCCTGGCGGCCGCTTCCAGAATGTCGCCGAGGATTTCACGTTCCAGGAGAACCTGACGAAGGTCGCCGGAAAGCACACCGCCAAGTTCGGCTATGAGTTCGTGCGGACGCGCTACAATTCGCTGCTCGAAGCGCTTCCCGCGGGCCGCTACACCATGGGCGGGACCGACATGCCCTTCACTCCGAACACGGGCAACACGTTCGCGAACTTCCTGCTCGGCAACGTCGCGGTGGCCACCTATACCCGCAATCAGGCCACCTGGCTGCCGCGCTGGATGAGTCACGCCTTCTACGTCCAGGACGACTTTCGCCCGCGCAGGAATCTCACTCTGAATCTGGGCCTGCGCTGGTCGTATGAATCGCCCTTCTCCACCAAGTACGGCCAGCAGTCGCAGTTCGATCCCACGGCAACCGACCCTATCTCCGGCCGCCTGGGAGCCATCGTCCATCAACCCGGTCAACTGGGCCGCAAGGACCTCAACAACTTCCAGCCGCGCGCAGGCTTCGCCTGGAAATTTCGCGACAACATGGTCTTCCGCTCGAGCTTCACCATCATTTCCGCCGACCTGCTCACCAGTGACATCAACCAGATGTTCGAAGAGTATATTGCCACGGCAAGCATTCAGTCGCCCGCCGGCGATCCGCGCACGGTCTTCCGCCTTTCGCAAGGCCCGCCGCCTATCAATTTTGCAAGCCGGTCCGATGGCAGCGTCCCGTTCATTGGAACCAACTTCAGCGGCCGCAACGCCACGTGGTACGATCCGGGCCTCCGCACCCCCTACGTGATGAGTTGGTCCGGAGGCGTTGAGTGGCAGTTCGCCAAGACCTGGCTGATGGAAGCCTCCTATCAGGGCTCCTCAGGAGTGAAACTGCTTAACAGCGGGGACATGAACGTCCAGCCCATCAGTTGGTTTCCCTCCGAGCCGGCGCGCATCGAGCCCATCCGGCAGGCGTTTCAGAATTTCAAGCCCTACCCGCAGTTCGGGTCTGTCAGCCTGATCAGCAACCTCGGCCACAACAGCTATCATTCGAGCACGCTGCGGTTTGAGAAGCGGTATTCAAAGGGCATGACGATGAACTCGTTCTACACCTGGTCGAAGACGCTGAACGACTACGACGCCGACGGCGGCACGGGCGGTATCAGCTTCTACAATCGCCGCCTTGAAAAAGCCCGCGCGAGCTACGATATCCACCACCGCTGGGTGAGCACCCTCACCTACGAACTGCCGGTAGGCAAGGGACGCCGTTGGATGAACACCGGCGGAGTCAGGAATGCGTTGCTGGGAGGATGGGAGGTCGTATGGATCCAGACCTTCCAGACCGGGCCTCCCTTCACAGTTGGATTTGCCGGAAGCCCGAATCTCTACCTGCCTGGCGTAGGTAACCGCCCTACGCAAATCGCGGCAAACGACAAGGTCAAGCTGGCTCATGTCGATATCGGCTCGAACCGCTTCCCCTTCTCCGCGCAGAAGCGATACCTGGATGTTAACGGCTTCCAGTACCCAGCCTCGTATACCGTCGGAAGCCTGGGACGCAACACCTTGGAAGCTCCGGGCGTGATCTGGCCTCAGACTTCGATCTCGAAGAGCTGGATGCTTTTCGAGAAGATCCGCTTCAACTTGCGCGGCGATTTCAACAATATCTTCAAGTACCACAATTTCAATCCGCCCAACTCGACGTTTAACAGGACCGATCCGTCGTCGTTCGGAACGTTTACTGGCACGCGCGGCAGCTTCTCCGACATCGGGACCGGGCGCTGGCACACGATCATCGTGCTACGGGTGGAGTGGTAGGACGGGCCTGTTGGCCGGCCTTCCTCAGGTGAACAAAGCATGACACGAGAGCCCCGCCGCGCTGCGGCATCTATACTCCTTGTTGCCGCGGCGCTCGCCGCCGAAACCCGTGCTCTCACCATTCTTCACACGAACGATCTTCACGCTCGCATCTCGCCGGATAGCGATCGGCAGGGCGGCTTCGCGGTGCTCGCCGCCGTTCTCCGCAAGGAGACCGAAGGCTGCAATTCCTGCCTGATTCTGAACGCAGGCGATCTGGTGCAGGGAACGCCGGCATCGTCCCTATATCAGGGTCAACTGATTTTCGACTTGGCGAACCTGCTTCATTTCGACGCCGCGACGCTTGGCAATCACGATCTCGACTACGGCTTCGAGAGGACGCGGGCCTTCATCAAGTCCGCTAACTACCCCATCGTGAGCGCCAATCTGGCCGATGCCGCGGGCAAACTGCTGACGCCCGAGCCCTACGTCATCAAGACGGTAAACGGAATTCGAGTCGCCATTATCGGCGCGATGCTGACACGGCTGATGGACAATTCCTTGAGGTCCCGCGTGGGGCCGTACAGCGTGTTGCCCGTCGCCGAGACCGTGCGAAAGTACGCGAAGGAAGTGCGCGAGAAAGCCGACTTTCTGGTGGTTCTTGGCCACCTCGATGCCGCGGATCAAACGGCGATCCTACGCGGCGTGCCCGAAGTACAGGTTCTGGTGACGGGCCACGATCATGCCGGGCTTTCGGCTCCGGACGTTTACGAAGGGCGCGTCGACGTCCGCGTAAAGGGCTATGGCGTGGAAGCCGGGAGACTGGCCATGAAGGTCGATGTTTCGGCAAAGAAGCTCGAGTCTTGGAACTGGCATAAAATTCCGGTCGACGGTCACACCGTGAAGCCCGCCCCGGACGTGGCCGCTCAGGTTGACGCCTGGGAGAAGAAGATTGCCCCATTGGTCGACATCCGGGTAGGCGAGGCTAAGCGCGAGTTCACGCGGACCGAACTGCGCGCCATGCTTGAACGGGCCATGGTTGAAATCACGAAGGCCGATTTCGGCTTCATGAATGCCGGCGGCGTGCGGGACAAATTGCCGAAGGGACGCATCCTCGTGCGGGACCTTTGGAATATCATGCCGTTCGAAAACCAGGTCGTTGTCGCGCGCTTCAAGGGTTCGCAACTCGGGCAATTCGCGAAGGCCGGTCACGCGATCGATCCGGCGCGAGATTACACCGTCGCGATGCCGGACTTCGTGGCGGAGCACCAGGAAGCGCTGATCGGAGCGGCAGGACAAGTGCTTTCGAAAGACGGTCCCCTGGTGCGGGACGCGCTCATCGAGTGGGTGAAGAAGCAGCGGATGCTGGAGTAGGACGGGCCGCTGGCCGGGGGTGCCAGCCGCCATCCGGCATAACAGCAGTGGGACTGCTCAGTCGGCTTTCGCCTTCTTTCCGACTACGCTCTTGCCGCCGCTTCGCTCAGTGAGCGCGGAGACCACGCGGCGGTACTCGCCGTCCGATCCGATGCTGGCCGCGGCATCGAGCACGGCCGCGAGCAGCGGCTCGTCTCCGGGACATACTCTCGTGAACTCGACCAGCAACCTGGATTTTTCACCATCCGAACCCATGCGGGTCGCGGCTCGCAGCAAATCGAGCATGGTCTCCCGCGATAGCTTTCCGCGATGAAGAAGCGCGGCCAGAACACGGTGGCGCTCGCCGTCCGAGCCGATCGTCGAAACCGCCTGGAAGAAGGCGGCGCGCAAAGCGTCGTCCGGCGAATAGGACTCAACCGCCTGGACGAGCAGCCGGGCCTTCTCTCCGTCGGAACCGATACGTCCGGCTGCCTTCACGGCTTCGGCCATGGTTTCTTTGCTCGCCGCCGATTCTCTCATCGCGGCGGAAAGCACTCTCGCGCGATCGCCATCGGATTGAATTGTGGCAACCGCCCTGAAGAACGCCGTCCGAAGCGCGTCGTCGACGGGATGAAGGCCGGTGAACTCCACAAGCACCCGCGCCTTGTCGCCGTCCGAGTTGACGCGCGCCGCGGCCTTCAGAACCAACTCCAGGGTTTCGGGAGGCCGCACCCCTTCGGTAAGAACCTCGCGAAGCAGGCGGCTGCGGTCGCCGTCGGAGCCGATGGTCTGAGCCGCTTCGAAGAATGCGATGCGGGGCGCGGCGGAGGCGAGCGCGTCTTCGGCGATCTCGTGAAGCAGGCGCGCCTTGTCGCCGTCGGATCGAACGTCGCGCCCCACCCGCCTGAGAATCCGCCCGAGGTCCGCGGGGTCCGGGGAGGTCAGGTCGAACAGGTAGCGGAAGTAGACGCACTTGACGCCGTCGGAGCGCATACGGGAAATGTCGTCCAGGACTCCGGCCGTGCCGGCGCGCTTGTAAATGCGCCGAACGCGGCTCTCCGCGCCGATGCCCGTCTCGCGGACGGCCGCGGACAGCATCGCGCTCAGCCAGTTCCTCGCCGCGCCGTCGAACTCCTTCGGGTCGCCATGGACCTCGTAGGTTCGGGTAAGGTTTCCGGAAGGGCCGGCCGCGATCTCGATGCTGCGCTGCACCAGAAACCAGCTCTTCTCTTCGATGCGGAGATAGCCGTCTGGTTCGAGACTCCGTATGTCGCGGTCGTCGTCCGTAAACTCGACTTCGCCTCTGGCGCGGATCGAAACTCGGTCCCACCCGCTCGACCAGCTTATCTGCGTTTCACGGTGGCCACCGCCGCTGTCGGGAAGCCGGAAGCTCTTGTGAGCGGCGCTCTCGGACTTCGGCGCGCGGACCGTTTTGGAATCCTCGGCCGCAACCAGACGGGTGGCCTGGGTGCATAGGGCCACGGCCCCGATCGCAAGCGCGGCGCCGGCGAGCACCGCCGGCTTATAGGGAGTTGGAACCCGGTTTCGTTTCTGGTTCAAGATCATCTCAATCCTCCTCGAAATCTGCTGCGGGAAGTGCAGAACGCCGCTCGCGAGAGCCGGCCGCGTATTCGCCGCGCCGAGCTCAATGAGCCGTGTCAGGCATTCGGCGTAGTTCTTGTGCCGCTCCGTCCGGGATACGGTCCAGTCGTCGCAGGCGATCTCGCGTTCCAGGTCCAGTCTTCGCCCGATAAACCAAACGGCGGGATGAAAGAACATCACGGCTTCCATTAGCCGCTGCGCGAGATTGGTCCATGCGTCTCCCCGAAGGACATGCGCCATTTCGTGCAGCACAATGTGCTCCAGGTCGCTGTCGCTGATGCGGTCCACGAGCGCTGCCGGTATCAGGATTACGGGCTGTCGAAAACCTATCGTGACCGGCGAAGCGATATCCGCCGAAATCGCAAGGCGGGCAGGCGCGGTGGACGGAAGGCGTGTATGCAGGTTCTCGGGGAGCGGGGTGCAACCGCGGCGAAGATTGAGGGTTCGGATCGCGCTGAGTGCGAGGCGGCTCCCCATGAAAACGACGCCTGCGATCCAGCCCGCAAACAGCGCCGTGCCGAAATCCAGGTCCAAGGTGAGGCTGGCGGGAGCCCGGCGCGGCTCGTCCGGCGCCGGCTCAACCCGGAGCGGAGGCATGGCCTCCACCGCGATTTCCACCCGCGCCTGGGTCCTGGTGAAATCGAAAGGGGTCTCCGCTGCCAATGGCGGCGGTGCCGCACGGCGTCCAATCGTGAGCGGCATTACCGAAACGGCCGCCAGCGCAACGAACCAGATCGAATACCGGGTGGCGGCGTTCATACCGCGCAGGTACCGCAGTATCAGCCAGCAGGTGCCCGCGGCCAGCAAGCCCGCCGGAACGGCGTTAATGAGCGATGGCACAATCCGTAAGGCGAGGTTCATCCGGGTCCGCTCCTATTTCGCTTCCTCGATCAGCTTCTTCAGCCGCCTCAGCTCCTTCTTGTCTACGCTTTCATGGGCGAGAAGGTTCATCACAAGCAACTCTGGTGAGTTGCGGAAGAAGCGCGCCAGAATCTGCGCGATCGCGCTGCCGCCGGCCTCGCCGCGATCGACAATGGGCTCGTAAAGGAACGCGCGGCCTTCCTTGACGTGGCGGACAAAACCTTTCTGCTCCAGGATCCGCATGGTCGTGAGGACCGTGCTGTAGGCGAGCGGAGGCGCGTCCGGCAGCGCTTCCATAACGTCGCCAACGGTAGCGCGGCCCTTGTCCCACACAATGTCCATTAGCCTCGCTTCGGCTTCAGTCAGTGTCGTCGATCTCTTCCGGGCCAAGTCCCATCCACCTCTTAAAGAATTAGCAATTCGCCTTCTGTCATCCTTCATATCAGAAATTCCGGACGCT
>SHUI01000155.1 GCA_009697455.1 Bryobacterales bacterium | reverse complement strand
GAATCGGCCGGGGCCGCCCTCAGCGCGATGGTCGTCTTCGCCTACCTGCTGCCGCAGTTCCTCTACCGGCGTTCGCGGGCGCAGTGGGTCCTGCCATTCGTCCCGCTGTTAAGAGGGCTGGCATTCCTGATGTCGCCCGTCGTCGCCGTGTTGCGGTTCTTCGAGTCTCTGGTCGAGCTCGCGGACGAATCGAATGGAACCGATGAGCCGCCAACGCCGGCGGAGAACATTGACGCTCTCATCGACGCCGGAACCGAGGAAGGTCTGATTGAGGAGGACGATCGCAAGCTGATTCAATCCGTGGTTGAGTTCGGCGACAAGCAGGTTCGCGAGGTGATGACTCCGCGGCCGTCGATTGTCGCAATCGCCGCCAACCGCTCGCTTGACGATCTGCGGCAACTTGTCATCCACGAGCAGTATTCCCGCATCCCGGTGTTCGAAAACTCTATCGACAATATCGTTGGATTTATCCACGTCCGCGACGTGTTTGAACTCGACGAGGACGCACGAGGCGGCCGCGACGTGCGAAGCGTGATGCGTCCCATCCGCTTCGTCCCCGAAAGCAAGCCCGTCGACGATCTGATGCGTGAGATGCAGCACGACGGCACGCACATGGTCGTGGTCATAGACGAGTACGGGAATACCGCGGGTGTTGCCACCATGGAGGACCTCGTCGAGGTGATCCTCGGCGAGATTCGCGACGAGCACGAACCGGGATCGGACGTCATCGAAGAGGGAAACGGCGTCTTTGCCGTTTCAGGAAGTTTCGAAGTCGACCGTCTCGACGACATGGTTGGCTTCCGCCCGCCGGAAGGGACCGAATCGACCACAATCGGCGGGCTGCTTTCCGAGTGGCTCGGCCGCGTCCCCGACCCTGGTGAATGGGTGGAGCGCGACGGAATGCGCGTCGAAGTCCTCGCCAGCAGCGAACTCAGAGTTGAAAAAGTCCGTATTCGAAAATCAGAGGAGGCTGTCCATTGAGCGACGCCCGGCACGTTTCGGGGTTCGTTTCCCTGATCGGACGCCCCAACGCGGGGAAGTCCACGTTATTGAACGCGCTGATTGGCACGAAGATTGCTATCGTGGCCGATAAGCCGCAAACCACCCGAACAACGGTCCAGGGCGTTCTCACCGAGCCAGGCGCTCAAGTTATCTTTCTCGACACGCCAGGCATACACAAAGCCGACTCGATTATGAACCGCCGCATGATGCACGAGGTGCGCGGCGCGCTCGATGGCCGCGACTTGGTGCTGTTTCTGGCCGACGCGTCGGTCCACTTCTCCGAAGGCGACCGGCAGGCCGTGGACGTGCTCAAAAACGTCGAGGCGCCGGTGCTTCTGGTGCTGAACAAGATCGATCTGTTGGGCGACAAGTCTGCCCTTCTGCCGCTCATCGATAGGTATCGCGAAACGCGCAGTTTCGCCGCCTGTATTCCCGTCTCCGCGCTCAGGGCCGGCGGACTCGATATTCTCAAAAATGAAATCCTTCAGCGCATGCCCGAGGGTCCGCAATATTTTCCTGAAGACCAGATTACGGATCAGCCCTCGCGTTTCCTCGCCGCGGAATTAATCCGCGAAAAAATCATTCATATTACGCGTCAGGAAGTGCCGCACTCGGTGGCGGTGATGATCGATCTGTGGGAAGAGCGGAAGCGTCTCACCAGAATCCTCGCGACGATTTACGTTGAGCGCGAGGGTCAGAAGGCGATTGTCATCGGCTCGAAAGGTTCGGCGCTCAAGCAGGTAGGCACTCTCGCGCGCCTCGAAATGGAGAAACTCTTCGGAGTCAAGATATTTCTGGAGATGCACGTGAAGGTTCAGCCGGACTGGCGCGAGAAGACGAACTTCCTCGATGCGCTCGACTGGCGTACAATGGCGGGAACAGATGAATCCAAAACTTAAACTTGCCTTATCCTCGCTGCTGGCGCTGATTCTGCTGTCGGGCTTATGTTTCGCCGCCGGGAAAGCGTTCTCGGACGACGAGATCTTCGACCGGGTCCGCCGCGATCTGGCGGGTGACCCGCTCGTGAGGGGCGGCGCGCTGACGGTCGAAGTGAAAGACGGCGTCGTAACCCTGAAAGGCACGGTCGACGAGCAGAAGGCGAAAGCGAGAGCTGAAAAGTTGACGAAGAAAGTGCGCGGCGTCAAGAGCGTGGTGAACCAACTGGTTACGAAGAAGTAAACATGCGCACGCCGGCCTTGCTTTTGTCCGGACTCGTTCCCTTTTTGGGAGCCCTGCAGTCTCAGACCTTTGACGACGTCAAGATCGAGCGAGTGTCCGCCGGCCATCGTTTTACCGAGGGCCCCGTGTGGTCCCGCGAAGGATATCTGCTGTTCAGCGACGTTCCGAATAACCAGCTCATCAAGCTGATTCCCGGAGAGGGAACCTCCGTCACCCGCGAGAATTCGAATGGCGCGAACGGCAATGCGTTCGACAAGGAGGGCCGCCTCTACACCTGCGAGAGCCGTACCCGCCGGGTCATCCGTTTCGACAAGAAGGGAAACGTCGAGGTGTTGGCGGACAAGTGGGAGGGCAAGCGGTTCAACGCGCCCAACGATATCGTGGTCCGCCGCGATGGACACGTCTACTTTACCGACCCCGCCTTCGGCAACCAGGCTGACACTCGCGAACTCGATTTCTACGGCGTCTATCACATTGCGCTAAAGGGCGAATTGAAACTGGTAGCGAAGCCCGCCGGAAGGCCCAACGGAATTGCCCTGTCTCCGAATGGCCGCATTCTCTACGTCGCGAATTCCGACGATCGCAACATCCGCGCCTACGACCTCGATCGCAACGGCGAGCCCTCCAACGAACGCATTCTAGTAAAGGGCATTGAAGGCGTTCCCGATGGCATTCGCGTCGACGAGAAGGGCAATCTTTATGTCACCGCAAAGGGCGTCGCGGTCTACTCCCCGCTAGGGAAATTGATTCATACACTCGACCTGGCGGAGACGCCCGCCAACTGCGCCTTTGGCGACCCGGACTTGCAGACGCTTTATATCACCGCGCGAACTTCCGTATACCGGGTTCGGCTCGACGTGAAAGGCGCGGTGCAGTATTAGCGACGGACGCCTGTACCCGGCGAGGCCGATTTTAGGCCTCGGCGCGGTCATCATAGATTCCGGGCGCGTGCTTCTCATCGAGCGCGGAAAGGAACCGCTGAAGGGATACTGGTCGCTGCCGGGCGGCGCGCTCGAAGTTGGCGAACGGATCGAGGACGGCATCCGGCGCGAGGTTCGCGAGGAGACAGGTCTTGAGGTGGAGCTTCTCGGGGTCGTCGAAATTTTCGAACGCGTGACGCGCGATGGCGAAGGCAAGGCGGTCTATCACTTTGTGCTGATCGACTACCTGTGCAGCGTTACCGGCGGAACGCTCGCGGCGGGCGACGACGCAAGCCGCGCCGAATGGGTGCGCCGGGAACATTTGGCAAATTACCGAATTACCGAAGGGACGCTTCCCGTGATCGACCGGGCCTTCGACGAGAGGAACATTTGGCGGAAGGCCGCGGCCAGTGAGAGTTCATGAAAAACGTGCAGCGCGCGGTGGGGCGGGCGCTTCCGCCCGCCTGCCGTGCGAAGCGCGGCCGGTCACGCCACCTGGGTTTTCGACCCTGCCGGTTTTCGCCCAGCGTTGGAAACGGCCGGTGGCCCCACCCGCCGGCCTGCGACCGAATTACCGAAGGGACGCTGCACGTGATCGAGCGGGCCTTCGCCGAGAGGAACCTTGGTGGAAATGACCACGACTAGCGCCGCCGCGCTCGAGTTCGACGCGCTCAAGCAGTTGCTCTCCGCCTACGTGCCCACGCCGCTTGGGCGCGCCGAGCTTGACCGGATTGCGCCTTCGACGGATCGGGCGTTCCTCGTCGCCGCGCACGCGGAATGCGCCGAGGGTATCCGTTACCTCCGCTCGAGCAACGCCGTCCGCATTCAATTCACCTCCGCGCCGGATCTGAGCGTCACTGCTCAGAAACTGCGCATCGAAGGCGCGAGTCTCGAACCCCGCGAGATCTTCGACATCCTTGCCCTGCTCGACCGCGCCGCCGACGCGAAGTCCACGCTCACCGCGGCCGCGGACCGTTTCCCGCTGCTCGCAACCCGTTCCCGCTCGATCGGCGATTTTCGCCCGCTGATTCGGGAGTTGCAAGGCAAGATCCTGCCGGACGGCAGCGTCGCGGACCATGCGAGCGTGGCCCTCGCGCGCATCCGCCGCGACATCGAGAAACAGAAGAAGGCTATCCACGCATCGCTCGAACGCTTCCTCAAGGCCCATCAGGAAGAGGGCGTCCTGCAGGAGGAATTCGTCGCCATCCGCAACGAACGCTTCGTCGTTCCGGTAATCGCCGGACAGCGCCGCAAGCTCGATGGCGTCATCCACGGCGCGAGCTCGAGCGGCCATACGCTCTTCGTCGAGCCCCTCGAAACCATCGAGCTGAATAACGATCTGGTGCGTCTCGCCGAGGAAGAACTTCGCGAAGTTCACCGTATTCTTCGCGACCTCACCGCGAAATTGCGTGGTTACGCGGGCGCTATTCAGATGGCCCTCTCGGCCATGGGCGCGCTCGAGATGATCTTCGCCAAGGCTCGCTTCGCGGTCGAATACGATTGCGCCACGCCCACGTTCAGCCCTGAATCCGCGCCCCGGCTGCGCTTCAAGGATGCGCGTCATCCACTGCTTCAGGCGGTCCTCGCGCGCCAGCGAAAGACCGTGGTCCCGGTCACCGTGGAACTCGACTTCGCCCAGCGCACGCTGCTCATCAGCGGTCCGAATACCGGGGGCAAGACGGTTACGCTGAAGACCGCCGGACTGCTGACCCTAATGGCCCAGGCGGGGCTGCCGGTTCCCTGCTCCGAGGCCGAACTCCCCGTCTTCGACCGCGTGCTCGCGGATATTGGAGACAATCAGTCCATCCAGGAAAGCCTGAGCACCTTCTCTGCCCATATCTCGCACATGCGGGACATGCTGAACGATGTGACTACCCATTCGCTCGTGCTGCTCGACGAACTCGGCGCGGCGACGGACCCCGAGGAAGGCGGCGCGCTCGGTGTCGCGGTGATCGACCGTTTTCGTGAAGCGGGCGCGTTCACCCTGGCCTCGACGCACCTGCTCGCCTTGAAGATCTACGGCGCGAACACGCCCTCCGTTCGCAACGCGTCCATGGGCTTCGACGAAACCACGCTCGAGCCGACGTACCGGCTTCTAACCGGTCTTCCGGGAAAATCGGCTGGACTCGATATCGCGTCGCGCCTGGGGATGCCGCGCGGAATCGTCGAGCGGGCGCGGGCTTCGCTCAGCGATCGCGATCGGGATATGAGCCGTCTGATTTACGAACTGCACCGGCGCGTGGAGGAGCTTGCCGCAATCGAGGACGCTCTCAAAGAGCAGAAGGCGGCGGCCGCGGCTCTCGCCCGGGAATACGCCGTCGAATCGGTCAGGAACGAAGCGGCAAAGATGAAGGAGCTCGACCGCCGCTGTGACGAGGCGATCAAGCGTTTCGAGGCACAAGCCATGGACGCCATCGGGCGCATCAAGACGCCCGAACAAGCCGTCCGCGTGGTTTCGAAGGCGAAGCGGGAACTTCAGGAACAATTCGAAGCCGCGGTTAGCCCCGAGAGTCCGCGGGCGTCGGATCGTCCGAAGATCGAAGAGGGCGCGCGCGTGCGTTTGAAGGGCGTGCGCGAACCGGCACGCGTCCGGCGCGTGCTCGCGGGCGGAAGGCTCGAAGTGGAAGCGGGATTTCTTAGGATGCAGCTTTCCGTCGACGAGGTGCTCGAAGTGTTGCCGGAAGCGGCGGCCACGGGCGGGCTTCCGAAGAACGTATCGTTCCGCCCCGCACCCCAGCTCAATCCGCTGACGCAGGAGATCAATCTGATCGGCGAGCGCGCCGAGGCGGCCTGCGACCGCGTAGAGAAATTTCTGGACGACGCCGTGATGGCGACGGCGTCCCGCGTGCGCATTGTGCACGGCCATGGCATGGGCATCCTGAAGAAGGCCGTCCATGAGTTGCTCGCCCGCAGCCCGCACGTGGAAAAGTACTACTCGGCGAGCCAGAACGAGGGCGGCTCCGGTGCGACGATTGTGGAGTTGAAGGAGTAAGTAAATGGTTCATCTGGGAAACCACTTGAAGATGATGCTTGATCGGAGCCTGCGCGTGCGCGCGCGGGAGTTCTACCACGGATTGCTCGAATGCAAGGTCCTCGCGAGTCCGATGCCCGATCTTGACTTGTATGAGTTCGCCGATGGAGTTGTTCTGGGCCTGTTCATAGTGGACGATCGAGCGGCGGTTCTTTCGGAAACGGATCACCTGAAGGCGGCGTGGCTTGAGATCAAGGTTGACGATCCGGCGGCATGGAAGGCCAGGCTCGAAGCCTTCGGAGTGCGTGAAGTAGCGTTCCCGGATCCGTCCCGCTTCTTTTTTCATGCGCCCGGCGGCCAGGTCTTCAGACTCGCTCCGATCGATGGGGGTCTTTAGCCGGGGCGTTGTGGATGGACCTCCTGAACCAGTGGGCGTGAATAGGCCTGCGCAATCATGCGCCCTCCCGGACGTCGCCGACGTCGCGTGCCGCGCAAGGCGCCGCCCAGTGCTATTGTTGGATAAGGATGGGCGTCACTCCCGGTAGGATCGCGATTCTGCTCCTCGCCGCTTTCACTGCGGCCAACGCTCAATGTTTTGCCGCATGTTCGCTGTTCTCCTGTACCAACGCCTCGGAACGGCCCGAGCCTGTCAATTCGGGCAGTCCATCCAGTTGCCACCACAAGGTTCCGCCAACCGATCCCTATCAAGCCGGCTCGCCGTGCGGACATCAGATCTTCGGGAGCGAGGCGGGCCCGCTGGTCAAGGCCATCGTCCTTGAGAACATAGTGGCGGTTGCAGTCGGTACCGACGCCTCCTGCGCCGCGCAACCCGTGACGCCCGGCCGGGATCCGGCAAAAGACCACTCTCCCCCGCCGTTTTCGTTTTCTTCCTCTGCTGCAATCCTGAGAATTTAGCCACCAGCGTTCTTGTCAGTTGCGGGCACCCAAGCTCGCTCGAATGACGAAGGCCGGAGGTCTACTTGCACATATTCAAATTCAAGCTCTTTGCCTGGACGGTGGCGTGCGTCATCGCCGTCGCCGCCGTCTGGTTCTTGTGGAACATGCGATCGCACGGCTTCAGTGCTCGGGATAAGCCCGCCGCCTACGAGGCCTTCGTGGCTCGGCACTTGCGTCGAATGGCCAGCGAGCCGGGCGCGGAGAATCTCAAGAATCCCGTCGAGCCGGCGCCGCTTGCCATCGCCGAGGCGCGGGACCATTTTGCCGATCACTGTGCCACCTGCCACGGCAACAACGGTGGCGGAAAGACACAAATCAACGCCGGTCTGTATCCTCCCGCGGCGGACATGCGGCAGGCGCTCACGCAACAACTCTCCGACGGCGAGTTGTTCTACATCATCAAGAACGGCGTCCGTTTTACCGGCATGCCGGGATGGGGCGGCGAGGACGAGGAGAACTGGAAGCTGGTCCTGTTCATCCGGCACTTGCCGAAGCTCAGCCAAAAAGAACTCGAGTTGATGAAAGAGATTAACCACTTGGAAGAGTGAAGAGAGATCGAATCGATATGACTGACAGAAGAAGCTTTTTCGCCCGCATGGCCTCGCTCGGCGCGGGTCTTTGGGCGGGGCGCGGAGCCCTCGCACAACAGCCGGGCCAGCACGCTGAACATGGCCGGCCGGTTACGCCCCTGAAGACGAACCCGCCAGCCACGCCTGGCCATGACATGCCGGGTCATAACATGCCGGGTCATAGCATGCCGGGGGCAACCGTTGCGGTGGCAGCGCCCGCGAACCCAAAGGCCGCCGGGAACCTCCCCGTCGAAATGCCCGATTTGCCGAAGCTGCCCTTCAAGATGGTGGACGGCGTCAAGGAGTTCAACTTGATCGCTGAAGTGGTTCGCACGGAATTCATGCCTGGCCGTCCGGTTGATGCGTGGGGCTTCAACGGCACCGTTCCGGGACCAACCATCGAAGTGAACGAAGGCGACCATGTCCGCGTGATATTCGACAACCACCTGCCGGAGATGACTGCCGTTCATTGGCACGGCTTTGAGGTTCCCATGGAGATGGACGGTAGCGTTGGCCTCGGGCAAGACCCTGTAGCGCCTGGCGGGCGCTTCGTGTACGAGTTCACGCTAAACCAGCATGGAACGTTTTTCTATCACTCCCACTTTGCGATGCAGGAAATGATGGGCATGATCGGCATGTTCATCATGCACCCGAAGGAACCCCATACGCCGCCGGTCGACCGCGACTTCGGCGTCATCCTGCAGGAGTGGGCGCTGCTCGCGAACAACACCGTTCCCAACACGCTCTCGATGGAATTTAACTGGCTGACGTTCAATGGCAAGTCCGGCCCTGCAACAACTCCCATGATTGTGAAGCACGGCGAGCGCGTCCGTATCCGTCTGATCAACATCGGCATGGATCACCACCCGATTCACCTGCATGGCACCCAGTTCGCCGTCACCGGAACCGAGGCTGGCCGCATTCCGAGTCAGCTCTGGTACGCCCAGAATACCGTGCTGGTCGGAGTCGCCCAGGCTCGCGACATAGAATTCGATGCGAAGTACGTGGGCGATTGGATGCTGCACTGCCACCTGCCGCACCACATGATGAATCAAATGGCGTCCATGGTGGGGCCTGTCTCCCACGGCGGACACGGTCTGCACACCGGCGGCAGCATGACGGAGGGCATGGGGATGTTGCGTAAAGGCGACGCTCTCGCCGAAGAAAACGGACCCGTGTTGGGCCGCGGCATCGGCTTGACGGGCGACCGGGAGCGTCCCACTTCGAACCTGATCGGCGCGAGCCCGGAAGGTCATGCGGGACACGTCATGGCGAAGACCGGCGGCCCGCCGGAGATGTACCCCATTGACGACCCGGAGAAGAAAAAGATCCCCGGTTATCCGCAGGACATGTGGATGCCCATGGACGAAATGGGCGGAGACAAGCCCGAAAACTACGGCCTTCGCCCTGGATGGAGCGGGGCCATGATGGGCATGATGACGCTGGTCCGCGTCCTGCCCGAAGAGGTTTACGACAAGATCATGGACCTCAAAGCGGAGCAGTCGAAGCAGCCCAAGGAGAAGAAGCGGGATGAACACAAGCATTAGTCCCAGACGCCATTCAGGAAACCGTTCCAAGATGTTAGTGGCGGGGCAGGCCATCGCCGTTTGTGGCCTGCCGTGCGCCCCTCCGGCCGCCGATTGCAACAGTCTCATTGCGGGCGCTAGGCGCGGGCCGGGGCATCCTCGATTCCTATTCGCTTTGATCGTCATGATTATGGCGGCAACCTCCTACGCCCAGGCGCCGCCAACTCCACCGGCGTCGCAAGTGCCCGCCGCTCCGAGGCTCAACTTGGGAGATCTGGAGAGAATGGCGCTTCAGAAAAATCCGGTGCTGCGCCAGGCTGACGCCAACAATCGGGCCGCCGCCGGGAGAGCGCATCAGGCCGGTCTTTATCCCAATCCTACTATCGCCGCCGTCGGCGAGGAGATTTCCGGTGGCCCCGTCATACGCGGCGGCGAGTTCGGCGGCGGTTTCTCGCAACGCATCGTCACTGCCGGCAAACTTGGTCTGAGCCGCCGCATAGCCCAGCAGGATCAGCACGAAGTCAAGGCGGAAGCGGACGCCCAAAAGTACAGGGTGTTGAGCGCGGTGCGGTCGCTCTACTACCAGGCTCTCGGCGACCAGCGGCTCATCGAGGTACGCACGGAGTTGGCGAAGCTCGCCCGGCGTGCGGTGGATATTTCGCGTGAGCTCGCGAATGTCGGGCAGGCGGACCGCCCCGATCTGCTTGCCGCGGAGATCGAAGCGGACCGCATTGAGCTCGAATTGATCAGCGCCGCGAACGCGAGGCAGCGCACCTGGCGCCAGCTTGCGTCCGTGGTAAACGATCCATCCCTGAAGCCGGTACCGCTCGCAGGCGACCTGGACAGTCTGCCAAAGCTCGAACTCGACCAGGCTCTCGAAACCATATACAGTGAGAGCCCTGAGCTGCGTGCCGCAAACGTAGGGATCACGCGCGCGGAGTTGGCCTTGCGGCGCGCCGAGGTTGAGAAATTCCCCGACCTGATGGTCTCCGGAGGCGTTCGCTACAACCGCGAATTGTTGGAACAGTCAGCGGGCGGACGCTTCAGGCCGGTCGGCAGGGAGGGATTCTTCGATATCGGCATCCAGATTCCGCTCTTCGATCGCAATCAAGGAAATGTGGCAGCGGCCCGTGCGGAGCTGGAGCGATCCCGCCTCGATGTCGACCGCACCAAACTGGCCCTGCGCGCTCGTCTCGCAGTGGCCTACAAGGAGTATCAGGATGCCGTGGCGGCCGCCGAGAGATACCGTACGAAGATGATACCGAAGGCCCAGCAGGCCTACGAGTTGTATTTGAACAGCTTCCGCCAAATGGCGGCCGCGTATCCACAGGCGCTTGTAGCGCAGCGAAACCTGTTTCAACTCCAGGATGGCTATGTCAGGGCGCTGGTTAACGGTTGGCAGCGTTCGATCGAAATCCAGGGGTTGCTGCTGGGAGACAGCGGGCAACTCATGGGGCCGCGGCCTGTCACTGAGTAGTGCGAGAATTCAATTTACAGGGAGACACCATGAATCGACTGACCATTACGACTCTCGTGACGCTCGCCTTGCTGGCATCGGCCGGCGTTTGGGCGCACGACGCGAAACTGCACAAAGGCAAGGTGATCGAGGGAGAGATTACTTCCGTCGGTGTTGACAGCTTCGAGCTGAAGACCCCGGCCGGAACTATCAAAGTCGCGTTCTCAAGCAAGACGAAGTTCGAGCATGGGAAGGATACGGTTGACAAGAGCCATCTCGTGAAGGGAGACCACGCCGGAGTGATCGGAACGAAGCTGCCGACAGGCGAACTTGTAGCCAAGGAAGTCCTCTTGGGACTTCCGGCATCGAAGGAAAGCGTGGCGCCCAAGCCGGACCAGGCCACCAAGAAGAATGCGGACCACAAGCACTGAGCTTCCGCGGGGCTTACGTTCCGATTCGCTGGGTATCGATTCGCTCCATGTCGAAGCCGCGCCCGTTCCTTCCCCGCCGGTATACACAATTCGAGCAAGTTCGATCGAGGTATTGGCCGGCAGCCGGAGGCTTCCCATTTGCCCTGAACGTGCTCGCGCGTAAGGAAGGCTCCGCAAGCGGTAGGATCCGGGGTTGCGATTCCCGCGAACGAGCAGTTCCACTCGCTCTCCCGGCGTCAGAACAATCGTCTCCGCTTCAAATGGCGAGGGTGTGCGACACAAAAGTGGAGCCGAAGGCGGGAAACCATCCAGTCCGACCGGCTAAGGTTACTGAGCCGCGACTGTGAAGGAGCGGCCATGGGCCTACGGCCCACCAATGGTGATGAAAATGGGCGCGAGCGGGGTGTAGGATAAGCAAGAGCGAGGAATGGGAGAGGTAGTAACCGCTCTGGATGAGTTGAGGCCGTGAAGGAGTTTGATCCGGAACGCGTGTCTTGAACCAATCTTTGTGACGTCGTCCTT
>SHUI01000154.1 GCA_009697455.1 Bryobacterales bacterium | reverse complement strand
CGGTGTCCATCGCGGGATAGATCAGGCCCGTAGGCGAGTCGAACGCGGCGTGAATATCGCAGCCGCCTTTGCGCGAGTAGGCCCCTCGTCCATAACAGCGGCTGCGATACTTGTTGTGCTTCAGCCCATCGGTGGTGACGCCCGCGCGATAGGGTGTGACCGTGCGGCCCATCGAAGTGAGCGCATGCCGCAGCCGCACTTCCGCGGCGTTCAGTGCCACGGGCCGCTGGAAAAGGCTGTCGGGAAGATGTGGCAGATTCTCTTTCTGCCCGGAAATGCCGAGATAGAGATCGACCTTGTCGTAGTAGGGCTTAAGATCCGCGTAGGAGATGGGCCAGTCTTCGCCGAAGCCGTCGCGCGACTTCGCCTTGAAATCGTAGTCGGACAGCCGTAGCGCTAGGCGTCCCCAGATATTCGTCTTGCCGCCCAGGCACCGCGCGCGGACCCACGCGTAGTTCGTGCCGCTGTAGGGATGCTCGCCCTCGTCCACAAGAATATTCTTCGTATAGTCAGCGCCGTAACCGTCCTGGATGTAGGAGTAGACTTTGCTCTTCGCATTCGGCTGCGCGTAGGGCGGGCGGCGCACGGTGTATTCGTTGTGCGAAAGCGCGCGATGCCCCGGAGGCATGAGGCCGCGGCGCGGCTGATCGTACGGCCACTCCATCGAACGCAGCTCCTGCTCAATGTTCAGCTTCTTCCCCGCTTCAAGCATCAGGACTTGCATGCCGTGCGAAGTGAGCACGTGCGCAGCCATCCCGCCCGCGGCGCCGGAGCCGACAATGACGGCGTCGTAGACTTTGTTGAAATCGATTTCCGTCACTCGGTGGTCGATTCTTTCAGCCTCTGAGCATAAGCGGCGCGCGCTTTCTGATACGTCCGCTCCGCTTCAGCCCGTTCCGCCGGACGGATCTTCGGCAGCTTGTTGGCGAGGCATTGATCCACGGACTTCAAACACCACTCAGCGCTCTTGCGAGAGGCGCGAATGGGCTTATCGCCTACCATCACGAACACCGGGTTCGTGTGCGATGAAGGCAGAATCCGCAGCGCGATCCAACTGCTTTTGTCCACGGCGTAATCGAACGTCATGGGCCGCAGCGTTCCGTCCGCCACGAATTCCTGTTTCGCGACAGCCTTTCCGTTCACCACCAATTCGAGCGGCACCTTCGCCGAATCGCCGATGCGCGAACGCTCCAGATCCCAGTAAGGCTTCTGGTCGTAGGGCTTACTCCGGATGGACTCGTTCGGCTTCTCGTCGAGCAGCCCCGCCACGTTTGCGGTAATCCGAACCTTTCCCGGCGCGGACAGCTTTACGTCGCTTGATCCCATCTCAACGCCATCCACTTTGAAATCGATCAGGTGGCTCTTGCCGTCCGAGGCGTAGTTGCGGCCTTCGCGAATGCCATCCACCCAATCGCGGTATTCGAGCGACTTGCGCTGGCGAACGTAACTCCGCCCCAGTCCGACTTTGTCGCCGTAGATGCAGGGAAAATCCGTCTCGCCGCTGATACGTGTCCGGTAGCCGACGTTCAGAGTGTGGTACCAGATGTTGAGTTCCCACGCATATGGGGTGTCCACGGTGGAAATGAAATCCACCAGATTCTCCGTCACTCCGACGATGAACTCGTTCGCGCCGATGCCGTCGAACGGAGGTATCTCGTCGGTGAGCAGCTTTTCCTGTTTCAGTTGCAGACCCCAGCCGGAGTGCGCGAATCCGGTAACGGCGTTCTGCGCCTTTGCCCAGCGAAAGACGGGGATGCCCCAACTCGGCCATTCCTCGATGCGCTTTGTTCCCGGGTAATCCTGCTCGCGCAATCCAAGCAGACAGATGTGGCCGGTGTGGCTTGAAGGGAAGCCGGAGACTTCGACGTCATACCGCATCAGGTTCTCTTTGGTTGATAGGGCGTGATCTTTGCCTTCAAAGAACGTCTTCTGGAAGTACCAACTCGGTCCCCAGGACAGCACGCTACCGACCTTCAGGTCTTCGCCTAGAATGTGGCGCATCATATCCTGCGGGTAGACTCCCTCCGTCGGCTTCTCATAGTGCGCGCAGCCGGCCGCGTGGATGTGGTGGTCGCCCGAGTACCAGTCCATCTTCGCGGGGTCGATCCAGCGTTCGAGACGAAATGCGATCTCCATCGGCTTCGTATCGACTGTCACAGTTTGCGACTTCTTCCGGTACTCGGGCCCGCGGCCGTATTCGAACGTGTACTTGCCCGGGGGCAGCAAGACGAATTCGCCGTTAGCGCGATAGATCTGGGGGTGGAAGGCGAAGTCCGGCGCGAGGCGTTTCGTCTGAGAAGGATAAACCCGGCCCGCGGTGTCGCGGATAAGAAAGGAGCCGGTGGTGGGGCGGTCGTCGAAATCGAGCACGCGTAGCGTAACCTTGGCGGCGGGCTTTGCTGTGAAGAGGATATCGGCCTCATTGCGGAAACCGAGATCCTGCGTGCCCTGCCCGACGTCGAACGCGAGCTTGGCTTCGCGCTTCCCGGCGTCGCGCGAGAACAACTGAAGAATGCGGTACTCCACTTCCAATCCGGAGAGCCGGGCTCGAAGCGGCTGTCTGTCGAACATCAAAACGTCGAGAAACCGCCGCCCTACCAAACCCGCGGGCGAACCATGGAGCCGCCCGGCGTTGGGGCTATCCGCGGCAAGCACCGCCGTGACGCCCGCTTCGTTATGCACCTTGACGAGAAACGTTCGCCAGCCCTGCTCCACAAGCTCCGGCCGCGCCGCGCCTTCCTGAACCTTGACGCGGCTCTCAGGATTGATGTTGACACCGGTCAGACAGTGGGCGTCGAGAAGGGTCTGCATCGCCGCGACGGCGGCTTTTTGGTCCGACGAAACGGTTGTGAGGCGGCGCAATTCGGCGATTTCGCCGGCGGGCAGAGGTTCGCCCAACATGCCGAGCGCTTCGATGACGCGAAGCACCTGTGCCGAGAAAGGCTGATGTTCGACGGAATCGATCACCGGCAAAACATCGGCTTGGAGAAGGGAGGCGCTCACTAGAGTGCCGAGGATCAGGGCGAAAGATAGTTGCCGCATAGTGAGGATTGTACTACTAAGAGACCACCGGCTTAAAGCCGGCAGGGTTTTTGACGGCTGAAACAACGGGTTGCGGCTGAACTGAAGCAGCATTAAGACGGCCCCCAGTCTGAGAGCCGTCTCAATGCTTGGTGAGCGCGGTGATCTTGAACCTTCTGAGTCGTCGTCCCATTTTTGCCTCTCGATGTACTCTTGCACTGCCAACCTGCCTTACATCGAGCGCTTGCGCATGAACATTTTTTGCGCCTTCTTACGCGCGAGCGACACCGTGTCAGAACTGGATGCGTATGGCCAACTGAACGGCGCGGGGCAGACTCTGATCGGTTGAGCGGCCGAAGAGGCCGCTGGCGAGATCGGAACTGGGGGCGGTGAGATTGACGCGGTTCAAGAGATTGAAGATCTCGCCGCGGAATTCGAGCGTTGCCCCTTCACGGCCGCCGGCGAACCAGGGGATCTTGGTCGCCTTAATCACGTTGAGGTTGATGTTGGCGAGACCGGGGCCTTCAAATGTATTGCGGCCGAGGTCGCCGCGGACGCCGCGGTTCGGTCTGGGGAAATCGGCGGCTTTGAACAGTCCGCTGATGAAATTGCTCCGGGAGGCGGAAATCGAGTTGCCGAAAGCGGGAGTGTTGGGCACGTCCCAATTGAAGCCATCGGCATTGAAGTCGCCGTTAGGGTAAGGGGAGCTGCTGAAGACCGTGAATGGGCGGCCACTGGAGAACATAGCGATGGTTGACAGGCGCCAGCCCCCGGTAACCACATGGAGGACGCCGTGCTTGAAGGGAGTGGGCGCTTCCCACACGCTGTCCACCGTGATGCGGCGCCTGATGTCGTAGTCGGCGCGGCCTCGCTGTACATCAATTTGGTGGGCGTCGAGAATGTTGCGGCCGCCACCGACCCCGTTGTCGTTGCTGCTGTCGATATCGAGAGCACGGCCAGTGGTGTAGATCGTCTTAACGGACCACCCGTGGGAGAATCGGCGGCCGAGGGCGAAGGAGAAGATATGGGCGTCCGAGTTGCCGATCATCCGGCCGTAGACGATAGGCCCGAAGGACGGGTTGAGGCGGGAAAGGGCGCCATTGTGCTGAACGAGGTCGCCGGCATAGCGATTGACGTCCGTTTGGGTGAACAGGTGGGCGCTGTGGGTACCGAGGTAGTCGGCCTCGACGACGTAGTTACCGCCCAGCCGGCGCTGGATGCTAAACGTCCAATCGTGAGTGCGGGGTTGGACGGGGCTGGGCTCCATGCCACCGACAGAGACGCGAGTGCCGACGATGCCGCCGCGTGGGTCGATCCGGAGCTGGAATCCGGGCGGCGGAGCGAAGTAATAGCCGTTGGACTGGCCCAGCGCGTACCCAAATCGGACGCCCGGCTGCTGCACGGTGAGAGACGGCGACCCGAACGCGGGCGGATTGGTATTGCTGCCGTTAGTGGCGTAGGCGAGGTTGGCAACGCGGCTATAGAAGAGGCCATAGGAGGCGCGCACGGAAGTGGATCCATTGCCGAAGACATCCCAGGCAACGCCGATGCGCGGAGCAAAGCCATTGGGCCTGTTATCGGTGAATTGGCCGGCCCCACGCACTTTCGTGGCTCCCACCGCAACCTGTTCCTGGAAGCTGGACCCGCTGCCGGGCGTGAAGATCGGGAACGGGACGATGCCTTGGTGTCCCGTGGCCCAGTGGCCGAAGTAGTCCCAGCGGAGACCGGCGTTCAAAGTGACGCGCTGCGTGAGCTTCCAGTCGTCCTGGACGTAAAGGCCGGCATAAAGCACGTACAGTTTGCGATATAGGTCGAGGGCTGTGTCCCCTTTCGCGATGTCGATGGTGGGGCCCGATTGAGAGAAGGGTGAATCCTGGGCAAAGTCGAGGATATTGCTGAACTGGAAGTTCGGCCGGGCGTTGTTGGACTGGACTTCGAAACCGCGCTGACGGTCGAGGTCGAGTCCGAAGCGAATCTGATGTTTGCCGCGCATCCAGGTGAGGCCGTCGTGCCAGATGAAGTTGTGATGCTGCCAGCGATAGTAGCCGCCCTGGCTGAAGGCAGTAGAGATGCCGCTGATACTGGCATTCGGCAGGTCTTCGCCGCCCGGCGCGGGAGGGGTGTTGCCGCCGGCACGCACCATGGACATGGATGCTTCGTTGATGAGGCCGGGTGTAAAGGTGTGGGTCCAGGAGGGGCGCGCGAAGGCGCCCGCGCTCGGCACCACGAAGCGCAGAAACTGGCGGGTGCTGCCCTGCTGGCCTTCGGTAGTTGTGCGGAAGAAACTGAAGTACACACGATCCTTGTAATCGCGGAGATTCTGGTCGACGCGGGTATTCCACTGCAGGGCAGGACGTCTGCTGCTGTAGCTCACGGTTGCGGTACCGACGGCGGGGGGTCGGCGGGAAAGCGGTCGGAGGGGTAAGCTCCGGGGTTGAGAGTACGAACCTGGGCCACGGTGTTGATCTGGGACGTGGGATAGGCTAGCGGCGCGCCGACTTTGAGAAACTTCGCCGCGATGGAATTAGGGAACGTGCGCGTGACGAAGTCACGGAACTCGGGCGTCTCTTCACGGACAACGGAAGTGGAAGCGACCGAGGAGCGTAAGCCATAGTAGCTGCCGAAGACGAAGGTTTTGTTTTTGATCACCGGTCCGCCGGCGGTGAAGCCGAACTCATTGCGGCGAGAGGCGGGAATCAAGTTCTGGAAGATGGTTCGCGAAGTGAGCTTGTTGTCGGAATGAAATTCCGAAAGCGTGCCGTGCAACTGGTTGGTGCCGGCTTTCGTGAACACCTCGATCAGCGCGCCGCTGTTGCGGCCCTTTTCGGCCGAGAACGAATTGGCGGAGATGCGCATCTCCTGCACGGTGTCCGGCTGCGGAGTCAGGTTCGCGATGCCGTCGCGCGAATTGCCGTTTACGCTGGTGCCGTCCACCTGGTATTCGTTTTGTTCCTGACGCTGGCCGGCGGCGTTGATCTGAAAGCCGGGCTCATTGACGAAGCTATCTGTGTTTTGGGCGTAGCCGCTGCCAAACAGCCCACCGTTGCCGGTGATGCCTGGGGCGAGAGCGGCGAGGGCGCCGTAGATGTTGCGGCCAACCATGGGCGTTTGGGCGATGGTGCGTTCCTCAACCGAGCGGGAGATTTTGGCAACTCCGGTTTCAATGACGTTCGCAACGGCGGTAACTTCAACGCGCGAGACCTGCTCACCGACCGTAAGAGCGGGATAGACAGTGCGCACCTCGCCGCCTTGCAACTCGAGGTTGGTTTGGACCCAGACTTTGAAGCCGTCGCGGCGGACTTCGAGCCGGTATGCGCCAGGCGGGAGCTGGGTGATGCGGAAGAAGCCGATCTCGGAGGTTGCGGCCCGAAGCGTCACTTGGGTCTGATCGTTAACGAGGGTGACCTCGGCGCGCGGGATGCCGGCCCGCGTGGCGTCCGTCACCGTGCCTTCAAGGCTGCTGTTGAATTGGGCCAGCGCGACGGTGTGCCTCTCGGATTGGTGACCAGCGTCGCTAAGGGACATCCGCCTGCCAGTTGGGGACGGCGCATCGTATCGAGTTCAAGTGCCGTGACGGCGTCCTGTCCCAGCCCATCGGACCTTTGAGTTGAGTGAAGATACTCTCGGCTAAGCCATGCAGCGTATCCCGTGAAACCAGTCAGATCTGGCGGTTCCGGCCTAAGGTTACGAAATCGCTGCCGCATAGGGAGCTGCAATGGCCTGAAATTCACCCAGCCAAGGCATGGCCGCAAGGCCCATGGCCTGTTTCAAAATCTCTCTTCGGGATAGCATCGGTTCTCCAGTAAGTAATATGATGCGGCCACGGAGATTCTGCAATCAAGGCCAGGAAATTCGCGAGTCACCCATTTACAAGCAGGCATCAGGGTCCCCGTGTCACACTGTTTGACATGGGCCGTATTCGCGTTCTTCCGGATCAGGTCGCTAACAAGATCGCGGCGGGGGAGGTTGTCGAGCGGCCGGCGTCGGTAGTAAAGGAGCTTCTCGAAAACTCATTGGATGCCGGTGGCAGCCGCTTCCGCATTGAGATCGAAAGTGGCGGACGCCGCCTGATTCGCATCTCCGACGACGGGTCCGGAATGCTCCGCGACGACGCCATGCTCGCCTTCGAGCGCCACGCGACGAGCAAACTCCGCGACGTCAAGGATCTGCTGTCGATCGCGACGCTTGGATTCCGCGGCGAAGCCCTGCCCTCGATCGCCTCCGTCTCGCGGCTGCTGCTTGAGACTCGTGCCCCCGAGGAAGAAACGGGCGCCCGCGTCGAGATCGCCGGCGGGAAGATGCTTCGCTACGAAGAGGCCGCGCTTCCGCCGGGTACCGTCATCGCGGTGCGCGATCTGTTTTACAACGTGCCCGCCCGCAAGAAGTTTCTGCGGTCCGAGCAGACCGAACTCGCGCACATCGCCTCGCTCGTGACTCACTACAGCCTGGCGCATCCGGGCGCCACGTTTCAGTTGATCAGCGGGGGCAACGAACTCCTTCACGTGACAACCGCGCTGACTCTGCGGGAGCGCGTATTCCAGGTTTTCGGAAGCGAGACGCTCGATGAACTCGTTGACCTGGGCACGGTCGAACGCGAATTGAAGATGCCGCCCACACCGGAGCAGGACGAGCCGCTGGTGAAAGCTTTCCGCTTGAAGGGATTCATCTCGCGGCCGCAGGTCCAGAAGAACAACCGCAATTCGATTTTCATCTTCGTGAACGGACGTCTCATCAGGGACCGCGTCATCCTGCACGCAATTTCCGCGGCCTATTACAACCTGATGCCGCCGGCCTGTTTTCCGTTCGCGCTCTTGTTTCTCGAATGTGACAGTGACGAGGTTGATGTCAACGTACATCCTTCGAAGACGGAGGTGCGTTTTCGCCACCAGTCGTTCGTTCACGATTTCACGCGCGACGCGCTGCGGGAGAAACTGATCGAATCGCGGCCCGCGCCGGCTTTCGCGGTGAATTCAGCGAGCGCGCAAAGGCAATCTCCCGAGTTTCAGAGGGCAGCGAGGCTTCCGTTCTCGGAATTCTCGCAGATGATTGAAAACGAAACCGTCGCCGAACCGCCTTCCGGCGGGCTTCAAATTGCGATCGATCCCAACAGCGAGCCGCCCGGGATTCCTGCCGGAGAACGTGAGTCCGATCTTCCCGTCCTGACGCTTCGCCCCCCGCCCGGACCCGCCCCTCGCCTGTCGTTTGGCGAGGGATCGATCCCGCTTGCCGCGCCGGCTGTTCCTGCGCCCTCGGCGAAACCAGTCAAGCTCGCGATCCCCGACACCCACATCGCCTTTCCGCCTGAACTCATGGCGGCACCGGCGTCTCTTTCCTCGCTCGGCGATCTCCGCCCGCTTGGCCAGATCCACAACAGCTTCATCATCGCCGCGGGCCGCGACGGACTATGGATCATCGACCAGCACGTGGCTCATGAGCGCATCTTGTTCGAAAAAGTGCTGAAGCAGCGTGCCGCGGGCCAGGTTGAAATGCAACAACTGCTGATGCCGATGGTGATCCAACTGACGGCCGGGCAGCAGATCGAGTACGCCCGCATTGCCGATGAACTTCAGACCATCGGGTTCGAAACTGAACCGTTCGGCAACCGTACCATCGCCATCAAGGGCGCGCCGGCGGGAATCGGACCGGGAGAACTGGAAAGGCTGCTGTTTGAGATCCTGGAAATAGCCGAGGACGATTTCCGCGGGCTTTCGCTTGACGACGTGCGCCGGAACATCGCGGCCTCTATCGCCTGCCGCGCGGCGATCAAGATCAACACGCGGCTCGATCAGACCAAGATGGACTGGCTGCTGACGGCGCTCGCCGCCACCGATTTTCCCATGGCATGTCCCCACGGCCGGCCGATCGCTCTGCAGTACTCCACCCGCGAAATTCTGAAGGCCTTCCACCGGATTTGAGAATTGAGCGACGCGGCTCCGTGCCGCTTCCCGGTTCTCCACTTGAGGACCCGCTCCGGATTGGCGGTGGAACGGCTCTCGTCGCCAGCGATCCAGCCTGGGCCTAACTAACGCGGTGTCATCGGAGACACGGGCGTTACGTTCACATAGATCGCGGTCACTCTGCGTCTCGAGAACTGCCCACTTTCCGGATGGCGGACGACACGCCCGGACTGCGGGTGGCGCGAGTCCTTCGGGCTTTACCCGCCGGGCAAATGAAAAACAAGCCCAGTTGATGCCGGCCCTCCATTCCGCCGGGAGGCGGCGGTGAACGGTTGGGCCGATGCAATCGTTGCGTTTAACGGTGCGCACTTCAAGAGTGCGCCCGGGCAATTCGGAATCAAGCTGTGGAAGCCCGCGGAAGCATTACGGGAGATCAGGAAATGACACCCAGAGTATCGACGTTTTCTTTGCGGCTGCCGATCTCGCGGATGGCAGAGCTTGGCAGAGGCTGAGGGAACCAGCATGAACCAGTATCTGGTAATGGCCGCGGCGGAGAAACTGGCCGCGATTCAACCTGTGGAAACCTATTTCGGGGCCATACGGGGCAGCGGTAATCTTAACGAAGCGCTGTCCTTCCTATCGCGTTCCGGCGGCGAACCGCCTCGCTCAGGGGGCGAAATCGCCAACTGACCGAACTGCGACTTTGCCTCCCCATCGTGGACGCGTTTCGAACTCTGGTGACCTGCCCGTCGCCGGTGATCAGGGAGGTCTTCCAATGGAGTCAGACGCTTATGGCTCCGTGATCTCTGCAGTGGATTTCGAGAGAGATTCGCCGTCCAGACTGAGACATAGGGTCAGTTCCGGATACGCCGTCAACGCCGGTAGAACGTCGGCAATGTCGATCAACGCTGGGCGACTTTGCGCGAGTCCCAGGTCGGGCGGCGCTCGCGTCGAGGCGCTGCCCCTGTCACAATAGAACCTACGTCATGTTCCAGTTGTCTTCGTGGTTGCGCCTACCGTTGCTCGCCTCGGCGTTGCTGGGGCTTCAGCCGTTGACGGCGCAAACCGTCCTCCCGCGATACGAGAGTCCAAGATTGACGGCGTTGGCGGCGGAGTTGGTGGGCGGGAGCAACCAGGCGCTAGATAACTTCTGGAGAGACCTTGCAGGACGCTCGCCGCTCATCGAGACGATAGAAGGTGAACCGGATCACCATTGGATTACCTTCGCTTGGCGCGGATCGTCGACCACACGAACTGTCGATCTACTTGGGGACATTCCGACGTCTAATCAGGCCAAATGGGCGTTCCGCCGCCTTGGCGAGACGGACTTGTGGTTCAAGACGGAGCGCATACCCAAGGATGCGCGGTTCGGCTACCTGATTCGAGAGAACACAGGACCCTTTAGGCTCGATCCCCTCAACACCAAGGCCTTTGGCGGCCGATCTGTAGTTGAGTTGCCGGGCGCACCCGAACAACGCTGGATCAGAGCATATGATGGCGGTCCCAAAGGACGCCTCATCCCCGAAAGCTTCCGGAGTCGGCTCTTGAACGAGGAACGCGCGCTCGGGGTGTACCTCCCTCCCGGCTATCGGCAGGGAGAGTTGCGCTACCCACTTATCTTGGCTTTTGATGGCGAGGCATATGGCAATCGCTCCGACTCTCAGATACCCTTGCCGACTGTCCTGGACAATCTAATCGGCGAGAAGCGGATTCCCGCAGCAGTGGCGATACTCATCAATAGCCAATCAACACGAGATCGCGACTTGCTTTGTTCGGAGAACTTCGCCCGGTTTGTGGCTCTCGAGCTGATTCCATGGGCCCGTCAGAGGTACTCTGCAACTGACAACCCGCGTCAGACGGTGGTCGTCGGTGCAAGCTATGGCGGATTGGGCGCGGCGTTCGTGGCATTTCAATTTCCGAATGTTGTTGGCAACGTGCTGTCGCAATCCGGCACCTTCACCTACTTTCCGAATTGGACTTCAAACCCGACGGACTATGCGATCGAGACGGGCTGGTTGACACGGCGATTCGCAACCTCTCCGAGCGCTGGCACGCGGTTTTATCTGGAGGTGGGGCGATTTGAGGGTGGTCCCATCTTCAATCTCGTGCGGGAGACACGCCACTTTTATGACGTGCTGCAGGCCAAAGGGTATCCGGTCACATACTCAGAATTCAGCGGCGGCCACGATTACCTAACGTGGCGGAATTCCGTCGGAGACGGCCTTGTCGCTCTACTTGGGACTCGACGTTAGCGCCCAACTGCCTGAATCGCGAAAGCAACAAACCCGCCGATTCGATAGAGAACGATCAACGTCGAAGCGTTGATCTGGGCCACTCGCCGCATGATCGCCCGATTCCGAGGGATGGCGGTCAGCGTTCCGAACTGATGTCGATCACGATTCCGAAGTGGGTTCGAGTCCTTGATGGGGTCACCGATTCATTGGCTGGCTCCAGGAAACCCCTTTAAGTCAGCCCAATGGAATCAGTCAGATCGCTGAGAGGTGGAACAAGAAGAATTGCCTCCCCAGTCTGGATACGTTTCGAACTTTCGCAGCCAAAATAGCGCTGTGATCGAACCCGTGGACACGTATTGTTTTCAGAGTGATGGGTGCGTCCGCCGACGCTTGTCCAGACCGG
>SHUI01000153.1 GCA_009697455.1 Bryobacterales bacterium | reverse complement strand
GAAACCGGCTCTGGGGTGTCGACGAAGATCGAACCGCCGTCGACAATCACGTCAATCTTGTCGATCCGGCTACTATTCAAATCGGCTGCATAGAGATACCTGCCATCGAATGCGAGATCTTCATACCGGGAATTCGGCAGAGCACTGCATCCAATCTCAGTAGCATCCAACTGGTGAACGCAAAGCTGCCTGGGGTTTGAAGCGTCGTTCACGACGATGACGAAGGTGTTGGCGCCGATGTCGACGCGTTCCACTCCCGAATAACCGCCCGAGCCGCCCGGAAGAAAGGGACTTCCGCCAGCGATCGAGGAGCCGTCCGCGCGCGAATTGCGGTAAACTGCGCTGACGTCCAGGGAGTGCCAAACCTCACCGTTATCGATGTCAAGACCGTCTACCTGATTGTCACCGTTCACCAAAACCAAGCTGGACACGTTCCCGCCCGTGATGCGGTCGAAGAAGTGAGCCGAACCGCCAGAAACAATAGCCAACTGATTGGCGGCGCTGTCGTAACCTAATGCTTGTAAGCCCGGGGTGACGGGTAACGGCGTGTGGTTGCCCGTATCAAGACCTCCAGCAACCGTTGTATCGAGCTCATGAGCCCTATTGTCGCCAAACAAGCCAGTCTACCACAGCTTGTTCCCATCCCAAGCCAAGCCGAACGCATTGATGCGGTCGTTGTAGGAATCCACTACGTTCAGCGTCACCGTAGTGGCCCAGGAACTGGCACTGAGTAGCGCGCCAAAGGCGAGCACTTTCGCGAATCTCATCAATCAACCTCCGAATTCCGAATATAGTCTACTCCGCTGCGGGGAACAGAATCACAGCGGGTACTACGTACTATACGGGAAACCGGTCACCCTGGTCAAGCGAAAACTGACAGGGACTAGTACTAAAACCTTAACAACCTATCGATTACGGCTTAGGCCGGGGAACAATCACCGGTCGATTAGCGCTTTTCCTGGAAAGGAGACCCGGTGCCCTCGCGGAGCAGAATCCGGGTGGTCCCCTCAAGCCTCTTCCAGACCTCACTCCGCCCGTTCGGCCAAATCACAGCCAAACTGTCCACCGGCGGCTCCGCGCCCAACCCAAAATGGACGCGGATATCGTTGGCTGTAAGGTAGCTTCCGTCGGTATGGGCGCGCCGCCAGACAATCGGCCGGCCTTGACGCACCAAACCGACGCGCGCCCCGATTCCCATGCGGTTATTCTTTACCCCCTTGAGTTCGACCGAAAGCGAAGGTAGCCGTGAGCCGATTTCGTTCAGCACGAGCCGAGTCGGCCCATTGTTATTGCTCACCACGATATCGATATCGCCATCGTTATCCATGTCGCCGAAGGCCGCGCCGCGTCCCACCTCGGAAAGTTGAAAGACCGGACCGGAAGATTCTGTCAGATCCTCGAATTTCTTCCCCATCAGGTTGCGAAATAGCTGGTTTTTCTGGTCATAGGGGTAAGGCCGGCCGCGGAGCGACGCTGGTGCAAACACGGCGCCGTTCGCGACGAACAGATCCAGGAAGCCGTCGTTGTCGAAATCAAAGAACTCGGCTCCGAAGCCAGTCATGCGGAGGCTGGACGCAGCCATGCCATACTCCATGATCGCGTCGCGGAAGATGCCCTTCCCGTCGTTGACGAACAGATTATTGGTTTCCGTTGTCAGGTTGGTAACGAACAAGTCCTCGTCGCCGTCGTTATCGAAATCGCCGGCTGAGACACCCATTCCTGCCTGGGGTTTGCCATCGGCGCTGAACGCCACGCCCGATGAGAGGGCGATGTCTTCGAATGTTCCATTCTTTTTGTTGCGCCAGAGTTGGTTGGCGTTCCCGTCGTTAGCCACATAGACGTCCGGCCAGCCGTCGCCGTCGAAATCGGCGCAGACGACGCCGAGACCCGCGCCAAACGCGGTGGGAAGGCCCGCGCGCGCGGTCACGTCGGTAAATTTGCCGCTCCCGTCGTTTCGGTACAGGCGGGCAGAGAGTGGCTGAAATACCTGGGGACCGCAGTAATCGCGCTGGCCGACGACTCCCGTGCAGCGAGGGTTGCCCTTGCGCGTGAACTCCACATAGTGGACTACGAACAGGTCAAGGTCGCCGTCGCGGTCGTAATCGACGAAAGCCGCGCTTGTGCTCCACATGCCGTCATCGACGCCGGCGCGCGCCGTGACATCCGTAAAAGTTCCGTCGCCGGTGTTGTGGTAAAGAACGTTGTGCTCGAAGTTGGTGACGTAGAGGTCGGGACGTCCGTCGTTGTCGTAGTCTCCAACCGCCACGCCCATACCGTAACCCACGTACCCCACTCCGGCCTGAGTCGTGACGTCCGTGAAATGAAGGCGGCCCTGGGGGATGAGTTCGTTCCGGAACAAGCGGTTGCCGGGATTCCATCCGGCGGGCATGGGAAACTTCGCGTCAGCCATGGTTTTAGAAGGATCGAGAAAATTCCCTTGCGTGAGGTAAACGTCGAGGTCGCCATCGCCATCGTAGTCGAATAGCGCAACTCCGGGACCGACCATTTCGGGGAAGTAAAATTCGCCAGTGGCGCCCGTAAAGTGCTGGAAGTTGAGACCGGCTTCAGCCGTTGCGTCGCGGAAACGGGGCGCCTCCGCTCTCTTGACGCCAGCGGTTTTCGGTTCCGCGGGAGGGGTTTCGCGCGAACCGCAACCGGCCAATGCGATCAGGCAAAAAGGCAACAGGATGATTTTCATCGGACCTTCGACTCCATTTCCATCAGTTCCTTCTGCAACTGAGGAACGAGTTTGGTCAGGTTGGCGGCGGTAGCCATTCGGATGGCCTTCTCGTAATGGGATTTGGCCTCCCCCCGGTTCCCGGACTTGGCGTACGCGGAGGCAATCTCGGCGAGGTACGAAGGCGTCTTCTCGTCCTCCGGCTCCAGGGTTTCCTTCAAGTGCTGGAGGCCTTCCTGCGCTCTCTTGGTCTTCATTAACAAGACGCCCAGCAGGTAATTCGTGTCTCGCGACCTGGCATTAATTCCCAGCGCCTTGCGGTAACGTTTTTCAGCTGCGGCCATCTGATCGGCGCCTTCGAGGGCACGGCCCGATTGCGTTAAGGCACGGAAATCGTTCGGATTGATTTCAAGCGTGAGATCGAAAGCGGCGGCGGCCGCTTTGTATCGGGACATTTGCAGCATCAGCATTCCATAGTTAAAGTGGCTGCGGGCGGAGTCCGGATTGATTCGAATTACCTGCTTGTAATGTTCTTCCGCCTTGTCCCAATCTCCCGTCTTCCAGTACAGCTCGATGAGGTTGGCGTGAGCAGCCTCGGCCGTTGGATCGAGGCGAAGGGCCTCTTCCATTTCCTTCGTGGCGTCCTTGAGCCGTCCGGCCGCGACGAGATCTTCGGCTCGTCTCACATGCACGAAGGCGCCGGCGTTGAGTCTATTAACGGCCACCATCAGGGGGTCCGCGAAAGCCTGGATCCCGCTGGGATCGCGCGTGTAGCGCTTCATGTGCAGTTCCGATCTCTCCTTGTCGCCGCTGTCCCTGTAGGCGAGCGCCACGGCATAGTGCGCGGCTCCGAAATTCGGCGCGAGCTCGCAGGCGCGTTCAAACGCCTGGATGGCGGCCTGCGTTTCGCCGCGCGTACTGAGAATGCGGCCTTGACCGAAATAGGCGTCGGCGGGAGGATACGGCTGTTTCAACAATTCTTCATAGAGCGCGAGACTGTCGCCGACTTCGTTGCGAGACAACAAGTGGTCGGCCAGCTTGAGACGCGCCTGCCAATACTCGGGCTTAAGCCGGATAGCCTCACGAAAGGTAGCGGTGGCCTCTTCATTTTTCCCAAGGACCTGTTGAACAATGGCCAGATAGTAGGCCCATTCGTGTACCCGGGGCGCAAGCTGGTGGGCGCGTTCATACCAGGGATCGGCCGATTCGAACACTTTGTGCGCGTGAAAGACCATGCCGAGCCGGCCGTTGGCGGCGGCATCGTTTGGGTGGGAGCGGGCGTTCTTGTAGGCCTTCTCGATTTCCACGCGGACCGAGGGGAGAATGCCGTCAAGGACACCTGGAGGCAGTTCCGGCAGCGGCGTCCGGGCGCTGCCTCCGCACGAAATGGAGGACGCAGCCAGTGACAACACGAAGGAAAATGAGAGAACTAGGAGGAACGCTTTCCGGTACGCACCGGGCGTTTGGCTGCGCGGGATCACATTTTCAGTCTAACCGACAACTCACTAACTCCGCCGCAATCCCGAGGGCGAAGGAAGACGATGGGCCGAAGGCGTCTTTTCCTTTCAGAGCAGCGCAGTGTCGAGACCGCGCCACGCCGTTACCCTTCACGGCTGCCAACCAGGTACACATCTGTTGCAATTGGAAGCCTGTGGGGCGGGCGATCGCCTTTTGTCGCCTGCCTCCTGCCGAGGATGCGACAGGCCACAAACCACGATGGCCTGCCCCACCGCCGGCACAGTTCCGTGTGCGGACCTGGAACAGTATTTCCTGACAGACCCGTAAGGACCAGGTTAGCCCCGCCATGACGTGGGCAGGCTGAAGCGGCGTGGACAGCGCGACGGCTCAGACACCGCCCAGCATCCCCGATAGTCGCCGCCTTCGGCAGCTTCAACGAAGGATCTGAGAACCATGATTGCTATCAGTTGGTCAACCGGTAAGTTCGCGGCCTTGCCCGGTTCCTCCGCGCTCGGCGCGCGCACCCGGCCTTTACACGGCTCTCCGGGACGAATGGCGGAAAAACCTGGTTCATCTGGTCCATAATGCAGGAATGCCTAACGATCTAACCCGCCGCGATTGCCTCTTTCTCGCCGCCGCAACCGCATCCGGCGCGCAAACCGCGCCGGCTCCTGAGATATGCTTTCTCACCGCGACCGAACTCGCGAGCCGCATTCGGCGCAAGGACCTCTCCGCGCGTGAGGTCCTCGAAGCCCACCTGAAGCAGATTGAGCGAGTGAACCCCAAGGTCAACGCGATTGTTACGCTTGTCGCGGATCAGGCGCGCGCGGCCGCGCTCAAGGCTGACGAGGCGCAGGCTCAGGGCAAACCCCTTGGCGCACTGCACGGCCTTCCCGTGGCCCACAAGGATCTCGCCGAAACCAAAGGAATTCGCACCACCTTCGGCTCGCCGCTGATGAAAGATAATGTTCCAACGCGCGACGCCCTTATCGTCGAGCGTATCCGCAAGGCCGGCGCCGTGACACTCGGCAAGACGAACACGCCCGAGTTCGGCGCGGGATCGCAAACGTTCAACCCTGTATTCGGCGCGACGCTCAATCCGTACGACGTTACAAAGACCTGCGGCGGGAGCAGCGGAGGCGCCGCGGTTGCGCTTGCCTGCGGCATGGTTCCGATTGCGGACGGCAGCGACATGGGCGGTTCCCTTCGGAATCCGGCCAGCTTTTGCAACGTCGTGGGCATCCGTTCCGCGCCCGGCCGCGTGCCGATCGGTCCAGGCGGTCTTTCCTGGTTCACCCTCGGTGTCCACGGACCGATGGCGCGCACCGTCGCCGATACCGCGCTTTTCTTAAGCGCCATCGCCGGACCCGATCCACGCTCGCCCATTTCGATCGCCGAACCAGGAAGCCTCTTCGCGCGGCCGCTCGAACGCAATTTCAAAGGCGTGCGCGTCGCCTGGTTCAAGGACCTGAACGGCCAGCCTTTCGATCCGCGAGTCACCGCCGTGATCGACAGTCAGCGCAAGGTGTTCCAGTCGCTCGGTTGTATCGTGGACCAAGCCGAGCCCGATTTCAGCGGCGCGGACGAGGTGTTCAAGACGTTGCGCGCCTGGTCGTTTGAGCTCTGGCAGGCCGAACGCGTAGCCCAACATCGCGATCTCGTGAAGGACACGATTCAGTGGGAAGTGGATCGTGGCGCGAAGCTCACGGGCGGGCAGATTAGCCGTGCGGAATCCAAACGCGGCGAGATTTACGAACGTGTGCGGCAATTTTTCGAGAAGTACGAATACTTCATCCTTCCCGTGACCCAGGTTCCGGCGTTTGACGTCAAGCAGCCCTATATCACCTCGATAAACGGCGTGAAGATGGAAAGCTATATCGACTGGATGCGGTCGTGCTATTTCATCTCCACGGTAGGCAACCCGGCAATCTCCGTTCCAGCGGGCTTCACGCCGGAGGGTCTGCCCGTGGGTATTCAGATTGTGGGCCGTCACCAGGCGGAATGGAGCATCCTCCAACTGGGAGCGGCTTTCGAGAAAGCGACCGGCGCGGGCCGCCGGCGTCCGCCCGTCGCCGGATGATCAGGACACGCCTCCATCCGCCATGCCGCCGGCTTCGCCATGTGTGCCGCGCTACAGTCGCGAAGGCTGGCCCGGCGCCTACCACGTTCCAGTCTGCAAGCGGCCGAGACCTACCAGGTAGCCGGCCGCCACCTTCTTATACGCTGAGGTCTTTTCGTTGCTCCACGTGTAGCCGGTGATCTGATAGGCGCTGTCCACGTAGATCCGAAAGATGCCGTTGCTCCCGATCCCGCCGGGCTTCGAATAGCGGGTATCGCTCTTACCGTGATAGGAAGCGCTCGAGTCTATTACCGTGATGTCGAAATAGCCGGCGATCAACGGCTCGCCGTTGTTTGCCAGGAAGGATTGATTCGAGAGCAGCCTGGATTGGAACGTGGAAACGGCATTCACCAGCATCATGTGGCCGCTCGACTGCTGGCCCGCCGGGTATTTGATCGCGATGAGGTCGCCCTGCGTCATTTGGTCGATCCCCAGCAGATGCGTGAAGCCGCTCGATGCGGCGATGGCATCGTAGTACTTAGCCGCGTTCGGGCTGGAACTGCCGGTCTTCGCAGTGTACTGGGCGTTAGTGAAGCCGTAGGTGTGTTTCATCAGCATGGTAATGAAGGTTCCGCAAACCGAGACCGCGGTTCGGGGACTGCCGGTCCAGTCGATGTGGTCGGTCAGAGTGCCATCGCCGTCGTAGACATTGACGTTAGCGGAGTTGGAATTCAGGTCGGCCACCAGTTGGGTTGCGTCTATCGTGTGCTGCGGCGTGGCTCCGAAGGAGATGGCCACCGAACATGCGGTGACGATCGACTTGCCCATCCAGTTTTTCATGTTCATCGTGTATTTCATTTCTTTGCCTCAACAATGTATGCGGAAAAAAGGACGTAAGTCTGTCATGCGAAAACACTATCTTTCGTCCGAAAGGCCCGGCCAAAGGTACCAGTATCTTTGCGTGGGGTATCGATACCGTAGATCTGGCCGATTCATCTCGCGCCGCTTCGATTCCTGGTTGTTCCGGGCTATGCCCGGATGCGCGCTCCATGCTGTTCTCCAGAGCCTCGTCGTTCCGACAATTTGCTTGATAACACAACACTTAGCAGACACCCGCTTGACTCCATGGTGTACCCTGTAATCAGGAGGGTGCTCACCCGCGCGGCGCCCAATCCAACTGTTTTTCCGTAAAAAAATGACGAAACGACCCTAAATTCCATGACCATCTCCCCCGCTCGTCTCCTTGCATTCGACTGCCTCGCCGAGGTGGAGCAGGGGGGCTACGCCTCCGATCTCCTGTATCACCGTTTCAACGCGCCCGATCCTCGCGACACGGGTCTCGCCTACGAAATCGTCTTCGGAGTGCTCCGCTTCCAGCGGCAGCTTGACTGGCTGATCGTTCACTACTCCGGACGTCCGGACCCGCATCTGCATCCTCCCGTGCGCCGGGCGCTGCGTATGGGGATCTACCAGTTACGTTATATGGACCGCATTCCAGCGCATGCGGCTGTGAACGAAAGCGTCGAACTGGTCAAACGAGCGGGGAAGCGCTCGGCGTCGGGTTTGGTGAACGCCGTGCTGAGGAAGGCGGGCCGGGGCGCGGTCGAGTGGCCAAGCCGCGCGGAAACTCTGTCGCATCCGGAGTGGATGCTCGAACGGTGGGAGAAGCAGTTCGGCGCCGAGCGCATGGAGGCGCTCGCGGCCGCGAACCTGCGGCAACCCGCAACCTACGTTCGCGTAGGCCCAAACGAACCGCCCGTACCCGATTCCGAGCCTACGGAAATCGCCGGGTGCTTCCGCCTGCTTTCGGGACCACGGGAAGGGCTGCGGATCCAGGACATCGGGTCGCAGTCGATCGTTCCCCTGCTTCAGTTGGAGCGAGGACATCGATTTCTCGACGTTTGCGCCGCGCCTGGCAACAAGACGGCGCAGGCACTGGAAGTGGGGATTCGCGCGGTAGCATGTGACGTCTATTTTCCCCGCCTGACCGCGATGCGGCGGTTTCCCGTGGCATTGGTGCGGCTTGACGCAACGCGTCCGCTGCCGTTTGGCAGGGTGTTTGACCGTATCTTGGTGGATGTCCCATGCTCCGGAACCGGTACGCTCGCGAGAAATCCTGAAATCAAATGGCGGCTCGAGGCGTCTGACATCAGTGACCTGGTGGAGAAGCAGAAACTGATCCTGAGTCAGGCACTCACGGCGCTCGCTCCGGGAGGGCGGCTTGTGTACTCTACCTGCTCTCTGGAGCGGGAGGAAAACGAGGGCGTAGTGGAAAGTGTTGAAGGCGCTAAGGTTATTGAAACGGTGTGGCGGCTGCCCGGGCGCGAGGAGGGGGACGGGTTTTTCGCCGCTGTGATAAGATCGGAATAGCCCTCAAAATCCGTTTATGGTCCTGAATCCGCTACACGTCCAGATTCTGCCCTCCATCCTGGCGGCGGATTTCGCGCGTCTGGGTGAGGAGATCGCAGCGGTTGAAGAAGCCGGCGCGGCCATGATCCACGTGGACGTGATGGATGGCCATTTCGTCCCGAATATTTCGATCGGACCGCCCGTAGTGAAATCGATTCGCAAGGCGACGCGGTTGAGGCTGGACGTGCACCTCATGATCACTGACCCGGACCGCTACATTCCGGCGTTCATCGAATCGGGAGCGGACCAGATTTCGGTACATCAGGAAGCCTGTCATCACCTGGACCGGACGCTGCGCCTCATTCAGACTGAAGGCGCGAGGGCGGGCGCGGTTCTGAATCCGGCAACACCGGTCTCGACCCTCGAAGACGTGCTGGGCGTCGCGGATTTCGTGCTGCTGATGAGCGTGAATCCCGGGTACGGCGGGCAGGAGTTCTTACCGCACACGCTTGAAAAGGTCCGCCGGTTGCGTGCGGTGAGCGCGGACCTGCCGATCGAGATCGACGGCGGGATCACGAGCCGGAACGTAGCGGCGGCCGTGAGGGCTGGCTGCAACTGGATTGTGGCGGGATCTTCAATTTTTCAGTCGTCCGGCGCCGCGGCCGCCTTCCGCGAGATGCAGCAAATAGCCAGCGAAGCGCTGGCTATTCAGGTATGATTCTTGGAGCATTGGAAAATGAATCTGTCTTCCTCTAAAAAATTGACGCCAGGGCGAGGCTGGCTTTCAGCCTTGCAGTTTCTGCGTCGTGGTGGGGCAGTCGCTTCCGGCTGCCTGCCGCGCGAAGCGCGGCCCTGCGAAGTTTCGCGCCGCTTGGCAGTCGGAACCTGCTGCCCCACCCGAACCCTGCTCCTCGTCCTTTCATTGGTGGCAGCGCTCGCACTCACTTCCTCCTGCGCGCGCAGAAAGAAGTATGAGAACCCTATCACCAAAGACACCCTGCAACCGGACAAGGTACTTTTCGACAAAGCCATCGCCGACATCGAGCGAAGCCGTTTTGAAGTGGCGCGTCTCACGCTGAACACGCTGGTAAACACCTACGACACGAGCGAATACCTTGCCAAGGCAAAGCTCGCCATCGCCGATAGTTGGTTCCGTGAAGGAGGTTCCCACGGGCTTGCTCAGGCGGAGGCCGAGTTCAAGGATTTCATTCTGTTCTATCCGACAATGGAGGAAGCGTCTGAGGCGCAAAGCAAGATCTGTGGAATCCATTTCAGGCAGATGGAGAAATCGGACCGGGACCCCGTTCATGCACTCCGCGCCGAAGACGAATGCCGCCAGGTGTTGACGCAGTTCCCGAACACGAAGCACGCGCCGAAAGCGGAACAAATGCTCCGGCAGGTTCAGGAAGTCATTGCCGATCATGAATACGTCGCGGGCGGCTATTACCATCACAAGGGCAGCTATCCGGCGGCCGCGAACCGGCTGCAGACGCTAACCGACCAGTATCCCCTCTATAGCGGCGCGGACGAAGCGCTTTGGAAGCTTGGCGATTCGTACGGGAAGATGGGCGATCGTTTCGAGAACCAATCGGCTGCGGCCTACACGAAGATCGTGAAGGAATATCCGTTAAGTTCGAGAGTGGAAGACGCGAAGAAGAAGCTCGAGGGTTTGGGCCGCTCCATTCCTGAAGCCGATCCGGCCGCGGTGGCGCGCATGCAGTACGAGTTGGACAACCGCACGAAGGCGGGCAAGTTGAGTGCCGTGACAAGCATCTTCCGCAAGAGTCCGGACACGCGTCTTGCCGCGAAGGCGGGTACTCCGCCAACCACGAGCCTCCGGCCCGGAATCCCCGCGAGCGTTCCCCCGGTGGCTGCCGGTACTGCTGGCACGAGCGCGGGAGCAACCGCGAACGATGTGACGGTTTCCACGGTTACCGATTCCACGCAGCTTGACAATTCGCCCGATGCCCGCAGGAATCAGCCGGCGGCGGGAACCGATCCGGCGGCGGTTGCTCCAGCGGCCCCTCCCGCGGATGCCACGCCGGCCGCCGTGAAGCCCGCCGATCCCGCGGCGGATCAGGCGCCCCTGCCCACCAATCGCCAGCCTCTAAAACAGAAAAAGCAGAAGGAAAAGAAAAAGAAGAAATGAGCCGTATCCTTCTCGCGGACGATAGTCCTCATGCGCAGCGCATGGGTGAGCGGATACTTCGCGAAGAAGGTTACGAGGTGGTGACGGTGACCGACGGCGAGACGGCGCTGTTGCGTCTCGACGATGTCGATCCGGACCTGATTCTCGCGGATGTCGGCGTACCGAGCCGCTCCGGCTATCAGATCTGCGAACACGTCAAGCGCACGGCCGCCTACGCACACATCCGTGTGGTGCTGACCTCCGGCGCGGTAACCGCAATCGACCGGGAGGAGGCCCTGCGAGTGAAGGCCGATGGTTCCCTCCAGAAACCGTTCGAGGCGTCGGTGTTGCTCGGCATTATTGGACCGCTGCTTGGAGAAGCGCCGCCGCGCGCGAAGACTTCCGGCAGAGCCAACGGAGCGCCCGCGAGCTTCCCGAAGGTCGCGCTGATCGATCCCGAGCGTGTGCGCGCCGCCGTTACGATGGCTCTCGATTCTTCCATGCCTGCGATGATCGACGCCATTACCGAGAAAGTTCTGGTCGCGCTCGACCAGCAGCGCGGCCCGAAGAAACGCTTCTAACACGGATTACGAACATGCCTGACAACACTTTTGATGTCGTTTCAAAAATCGATCTCCCCGAAGTCTCGAACGCCATTCAGCAGGCGCTGAAGGAGATCACCACCCGCTTCGATTTGAAGGATTCCAAGTCGGACATCGTTCTCAACGAGAAAGACAACAAGATCCAGCTCTCGAGCAAGGACGAGTACAAGCTTAAGGCGGTAATCGAGATTCTGGGGCAGAAACTCGTAAAACGCAAGGTGCCGCTCAAGGGACTGGAATACGGCACGCTCGTTCAATCGGCCGGCTCCACCGTCAAGCAGGAAATCACGCTCC
>SHUI01000152.1 GCA_009697455.1 Bryobacterales bacterium | reverse complement strand
TGCGGAGTTGCTCTGCCACCAACGCTTCGACCAAGCAGTACGTCCAAGACTATCAAGAAGGAAGGAGAGGCGTGACACTAGGATTGTTTTGAAACGCTAACCCTCCGTTAATGAATCACTTACGATTTAGCACTGTAGAAGATGAGCCAGAGTGAGGTCCCTTTCCTGAATCGACACGTTGCTGAAGGTCACGACCACTGGTTCCAGCCTGCGAGCAACCAGGTGCAGCGCAAACGAGTCGAGCGCGAACTTTACGCGCCCGACTCTCACATGCAAGAGTTCAAGCGGTCCGCCTCCCGTGTCGGCGAACGAGTACACGTCCGTAATCAGGACGGTACGGCTTCGCTTTCCTTGATATCGCGGTCCCTCCGTTCCACGGTTTTGAAAGTTTTTAGCCGTTGATTCCAAAAATCTTACGCCCCGCCCCGCCCGGCCTGCCAGCCACTGGCATGTATACTCCGAATTGAGGGACGAAAGGTGAGCTGGAGGCGAGAGTCGCGATGTTTCGCCACCGTTTTTACTTTCTGCGTCACCCACTCTCAAATACATGATAAAGCGACATTTGCAAGTCCAACCCGGCGCAGTTTTCGATTCTCCCCTCCGAAGCAACCACCGGTCTCTTACACCTCAGCCGACGGAAAACACCCGAAATCCACGCCTCCCGCAGCCTCCTCATCACGCTCGCACCACGAAAAACACAATTTAATTCTCTGCGTCACCCTCTCTCAAGCACATGATAAAGCGCCACTTGCAAGTCCATCCGAGACCACGCCCCGAGGTTTCTCTCCAGGATCGCTACCTCATTCCCATGCCCCGTCTGCCAAAGACGCCCGAAATCCGCGCCTCGCGCCCTCTCCCCATCGCGCCCACACCGCGAAAAACACAATATTCACTTTCTGCGTCACCCCCACAACCTCCGCTACCGCTTCTCCCTCTGCCTATACACCGTCAACTTCTGCCGCGTCGTCCCGCGCCAATCCTCAATCGGCAGCGCGCCCACTCGCTGGAACGTGCCCTTCAAATCCGCTCGCAGTTCCGCCAACTGCTTCGCATAACCGGCGTCCGCGATCACGTTCTTCGACTCGCCCGGGTCAGCCTCAAGATCGAACAACTCGCTCGGCCATTCCTTGGTCCGCTCGATATACTTCAGGTTCTCCGTGCGCACGCCGCGAACGAACTCGTACTCGAAGTACAGCCGCCGCCGCGCCGCCACCTTGCCTCCGGTCATCGCGGGCACGTAGCTCTGTCCCAGCAACTTCGCGTCCTTCGGCTTCGACATCCCCAAATAGTCGAGAATCGTCGGGAAGTAGTCGTAGCTCGAAACCATCGCGGGAACCACCTGTCCGGGCTTGATCCGCTTCGCATGATTCCAGATGAGCGGCACCCGCAGCGACTCTTCGTACATGTTGAGCGGCCACGTCCCGTTCCCCTTGCCCCACACGCCGTGGTGGCCCGCGTTCCAACCCTGATCGGCCGTGAACACGATCAGCGTGTCTTCCCGCAGCTTCATCTCATCGAGGCGTTGCAGGATGCGGCCCACGTTGTGGTCCATGCCCGTGATCAGCGCGGAATACGCAAGCTTGCTGTCGCGGTTGCCGTGATGCGTGGCAAGGCCCGCGTTCTGCCAGTCGTGCATCGGCGCATCCGGGAAGCAGGTAAACTTCGAATCCGCGTAGGGCTTCCGGTATTCATCCGGCTGATAGCTGAACGGAGTGTGCGGCGCGTAGAACGGGACCAGCAGATAGAAGGGCTGCTCGCCCACCTGATTCAGAAAGTCGATCGCGCCGTCAGCCACGCGATCCGTCTTATAGCCTTCGATGACACGCTTCTTGCCGTTGGTAACGAACTCGGCGTCCTTGTACGTGCCGCCGCCGCCCGGCACCGTATGCCAGTAGGTGAAACCGCGCTGGGCCTTGTCGTCGTCCCCCATGTGCCATTTGCCGCACATCCCGAGCTTGTAGCCATTGCGCGCCAGAATCTCCGCGTAGGTGGTGTGGCCGTCCAGGAACCGGATGCTCTTTTCCCCGAAAGCGTCTTCCGGGACCAGCCAATCCTGAACGCCGTGCAACGACGGCAGCTTCCCGGTCATGTAGGTCATCCGGCTCGGAGAACAGACCGGCGTCGAAGCGAACGCACGGGTGAAGCGCGCTCCTCCCGAGGCCAGTTTGTCGAGATTGGGAGTCTGGATTTCTTTGCACCCGTAAGCGCCCATGGCCCAAGCTCCATGGTCGTCCGTCATGAACATGATGACGTTCGTCTTTCTGGTGGCGGGACGCGCAAGGGGAGCGCCGGCAAGGGTACCGGCGGAAGCGGCGAGAAGTTCACGGCGAGTCATTGTAATATTGTAGGCTTAGACGGGAGGTTACACTATGACGTTTGAAACGAGCCGCAGGGGTTTCATGGGCAGCGCGGCGGCCCTCGCGGGCGGATTGCCCGGCTCTGCGTTTGCGGCCGCCGCGGCCGTCGACAATCCGGGCGGACCGGGAGAGCTGAAGCTCGGCGTAGCCAGCTACTCATTCCGGGAATTCGGCCGCAAGATCGCCATCAGCGGCACGAAGGCGCTGAAGACTCCATACATCAACATCAAGGAGTTTCATTTGCCCTACCGCAGCGCGGCCGAAGAAATTGCAAAGGGTCGAAAGGAAATCGACGCGGCCGGCCTGCAACTCCTCGGCGGCGGCACCATCCAACTCGCCCACGACGATGACGACGACATACGAAAGTATTTCGAATACGCCAAGGCCTGCGGCATGCCCCTCATGGTGATCATGCCGACGAAGAAAGCCACCGCGCGCCTCGAAAAGTTCGTGAAGCACTACGACATCAAAGTAGCCATCCATAACCATGGCCCCGAGGACAAGAATTACCCCGCGCCGCAGGATGCGCTCAAGGTCATTAAAGATATGGACCCACGCGTCGGTCTCTGCATCGACATCGGCCACACCACGCGCACCGGGACTGACGTCGTACAGGCCATTCGCGAAGCCGGGCCGCGTCTGCTCGACATGCACGTCAAGGATCTGCGCGAACTGAACGGTAAGGACAGCCAGTGCGTGGTGGGCGAAGGCGCAATGCCCATCCCGGCGATCTTCAAAGAGCTGAAGAAGATGAACTACCAGGGCGGCGTCATGCTTGAATACGAGATCGAGGCCGAGAATCCCTTGCCGGGGATGCTGAAGTCTTTCGCGTACATGCGGGGCGTGCTGGCCGGGTTGAAGGGTTAATGGCGGCGGCGGAAACCGTTGTCTCCGCACCGGAACTCGCCGCATTCGTGGAACGGATTTGCCTGGCCGCTGGGGTTTCCGGCGAAACCTCTCGTCTCGTGGCCGTGTCGCTTGTCGCGGCGAATGTGCGCGGCGTGGATTCGCACGGCGTTCAGTTGCTTCCCTATTACCTGGAGCAGATCGCCTGGGGCGATGTGAATCCGGCCGCTACGGGCCACGTTGTTTCCGAGGACGGGTCATGCCTTCTCTATGACGGGGAGAACGGCGTTGGCCAGGCCATCGCGGAAATCTGCTGCGGGCACGCCGTGCGTATCGCGCGTGAACGCGGCATGGGTATGGTGGTGGCCCGCGAGTCGAATCATTTTGGGGCGTGTGCGTTCTGGGCGCAAAAGATGTCCGCTGCCGGAAAGATCGGCATCGTCTTCTGCACCGCTTCCTCGATGGTGCCGCCGTGGCAGGGCAAAGCAACCCGCTTCGGCACGAATCCGATTTGCGTCTCGGTTCCGGGCGGCGAAGAGTTGCCTTGGCTGCTTGACATGGCGACGACGACAGTGGCCGCGGGCAAGATCTACAAAGCCGGAATTAACGGGCATGCGGAGATTCCGGCAGGCTGGGCCATGGATTCCGAAGGCGTTTCTACCACTAGCACCGAGGCCGCGTTGAAGGGTCTGCTGATGCCGCTCGGCGGCTACAAGGGCACCGGCCTCGCGATGATGGTGGAGATTCTCTGCTCCGTCCTGAGCGGCGGGGCCATGAGCACGGAGATGGGCGGCATCCGCATTCGAGGACGCGCCATGCGCGTGAGCCAGACGTTTATTGCGATCGACATTAAACGATTTCTTCCTCCTGAGGAATTTGCGGCGCGAATGGATAAGCTGATCCGCATGGTGAAATCGGCGCCGCCCGCGCGCGGGTACGAGGAAGTGCTGGTGGCAGGTGATCCGGAATACAGAATGGAGGCGCGGCGAGGCGTGGAAGGCATTCCGGTCGAGGCCGGCACGTGGCAGAGCCTGCTCGATGCAGCGGCGAAGCTCGGCGTCCAGGTGCCCGCGACTCATGCTTGAATTGAGCAATATTCAGAAGCGCTTCGGCGGCGTGACCGCTCTCGCGGATGGCAATCTTCACGTACGCGCGGGCGAGGTGCACCTGTTGTTAGGCGAGAACGGAGCGGGTAAATCGACGCTGATGAAGATCGTCGCAGGCATGCAGGAACGCGATGGCGGCCGGATGCTCTGGCAGGGCCGCGAAGTATTCCTGAAACAACCGGCCGACGCGGCCGCCATCGGCGTGGCGATGGTTCATCAGGAGTCCCTGCTTGCGCCGCATCTCTCGGTTGCGGAGAATATTTTCCTGGGCCGCGAGGACCGCCTACCGTTCGGCTGGGTGAACCGGCGGCGGACGTTCGAGCGCGCACGGCGGTTGATCGAGCAGCATGGCTTTCCCTTGCAGGCGGAATGGCGCGTCGGGAAACTCAGTCCGGCGGGCAAGCAGTTGGTTGAAATCTGCCGAGCCATCCAGCATGGATCGAGCCTGCTGATCTTCGACGAGCCGACGTCTTCGCTTTCCGAATCCGAAACCGGCGAAGTGTTCCGTATCGTCCGGTCCTTGCGCGACCGCAACATGGGCGTGATTTACATTACCCACCGCCTTCAGGAACTGCGCGCGGTCGGCGACCGCGTGACCATCTTCCGCGACGGGCGAACCGTCCACTCGGCGCCGCTCGAAGAGCTGACCACGCATCAGATCATCCATCACATGGTGGGCCGCGAGGTGGAAGCGCTCTACACGCGCGAGGCTGTGAAGCCGGGCGCGGAACTGCTGCGCGTCGAAGGATTGTCGAGAGCCGGCAAGCTCCGCGACGTCAGCTTTTCCCTGTGCGCCGGCGAGATTGTCGGCCTCGGCGGGTTGGTGGGCGCGGGGCGCACGGAGTTATGCCGCGCCATCTTCGGCGTCGATCCGGTGGATAGCGGAACCGTTTCGGTCGAAGGGCGCAAGGCGGAGATTCATTCGGCGGGCGAAGGCGTCGCCGCGGGCATCGCGCTCGTGACGGAAGACCGGCAGAAGACGGGGCTCGCGCTTCGCCTCTCGATCGCCCACAACATCACCATGGCGAATCTCAAAGCCGTGAGCCGCTTGGGCGTGCTGGATCTCAAAGCGGAGTCCGAGGCCGCCACGCAGTCGATTGCCCGGCTGCGCATCAAGGCTGCTTCGGGCGAGCAACTGGCCCTGCGGCTGAGCGGCGGAAATCAGCAGAAGGTAGTGATCGCGAAGTGGCTCTTCCGCCGCGCGCGCGTCTTCCTGTTCGACGAACCGACGCGCGGCATCGACGTCGGCGCGAAGGCCGAAGTCTTCGCCGTGATGGACGAACTGGCGCGCAACGGGGCCGCCATCCTGATGGTGAGTTCCGAGCTTCCGGAATTGCTCCAGGTGCCCGATCGCATCCTGGTGATGCGGCAGGGACGGATTACGGGCGAACTGCCGAAAGGCGCTTCACAGGAGCAGGTGATGCGGCTCGCGGCCCTTGATACTGAACATCGGGAGAACATCCAATGATGCAGCGGCTGCTGCCGTTCCTGAGTCTGACAATCCTGTTCGTCGCGCTCGCCATCGCGTCGCCGTATTTCCTGACGAACACGAACCTTTCGAGCGTGGTTCGTCAGACGGCGGTGATCAACATTATGGCGCTTGGAATGACCATGATTATCATCGCCGGCGGCATTGATCTTTCCGTTGGCGCTATTCTCGCCATGGGCGGACTCCTCGGCACGATGGCGATGGAGAAGGGCGCTCCGATTCCGGCCGGCATCGCGATCGGCATCTTTGTGGGACTGGCTTGCGGCTTTGTGAACGGCTTCCTCACAACGAAGCTCGGAATCGCGCCCTTCATCGTGACGCTTGGCACGCTGGGCATCATCCGCGGCCTCACGCTGATCATCTCGAACGGGCTGCCGGTACATCGGATTCCTCAGCCCTTCTCTTTTCTGGGCGGGGGCACCGTGCTAGGCGTGCCATTCGTGCTCTGGATTCTTGTGGCGTGCGCGGCCCTGACGCACTTCACGCTCGAACACACGCGACTCGGCCGGTATGCCTTCGCGATTGGCAGCAACGCCGACGCGGCGGTGTACGCCGGCATTCCCGTGGCGTTCCATACAACGGCCGTGTATGCAATCGGAGGAATGCTGACGGGTCTCGCGGGGATGATCGAAGCGTCGCGCCTGATGACTGGCCAGCCGACCGCCGGACAAGGCTACGAGTTGCAGGCGATCGCGGCGGTGGTAATCGGCGGCGGCAGCCTGCACGGCGGGGAGGGCAGCGTGGTCGGTACGCTGATCGGAGCGTTCATCATGGGATTACTGTCGAATGGCAGCGACCTGCTCGGCGTCTCGCCGTACTTGCAGCAGGCAATCATCGGCGCGGTGATCATCCTGGCCGTAACGCTCGACGAAATCCGCAAACGGCGGGTGGCGTAGCTATGCGACGCGGTATTTCTCAACCGCGTTCTCGTCCAGGCTCACACCGAGTCCGGGTTTCGCCGGCAAACGGTAGAAGCCGTCCGCCATCGCGAACGGCTCCGTCACGAGGTCGTCTTCGAGGCAATGAACGATGCTGATCGTGTACTCGATTGCAGAAAACGCGGCTGCCTGATGGGCCTGGAACACCTGGCCGAGGCCGGTTTCCGAAGCGTTCTCAACCCATAGCCGGACGCCTTCAAGCGAAGCCATGGCGTTGTACCGCGCCATCGTTTCGCCGAATCGCGGCGCGCCTACAATGCATGCGTCGAGCAGCCCTTCGCGAATCCACGGCATGGGGTCGAGTCCGTCGATGTGCTCGGCGATCCTCATGGGAATCTTTCCGCGCAGACGCCTGTAGGCGTCTACATCCTGCCTTGCCACCGGAGACTCGATCGCGAAGTAGTTGCTGAACCGAGCGAGCTCCCGAACGATCGCGAGCGTGTGATCCACCGTCCGCCATGACGCGTTCGCATCCACCCAGATCTTCATGTCCTTTGGAACGGCCGCGCAAATCGCTGCCGCCTGCTCGACTGGGTCCTCCCAAGGACGAGCCTTGATCTTGTGCACCCGATGCCCGCGTTCGTACCCGAGCTTCGCTTCGGAAGCCATTACAGCGGGCGGGTAACACTGGCTCCACCAGGTCTGGGCGATCTTCTCTTTCGGACGCGGAGCGAACAGCCGCGCGACCGGCACACCGGCGGCCTTCCCCATCAGGTCGTACACCGCCATCGCGATGCCGCCGATGCTGTCGTCAAGCGCGTATTCAAAAGGCGAGTGGCCCACCATGCCCTTCAGCAGCGCCTCCGTCTTTGGCAAGGCCAGGTTGGTTTCGCCGATGCCTGCCAGGCCATCGTCAGTATGAAGCTTCACATACGTAGTTGAGAAGTGGGTTTGGTTGCGGCCCTGTTTGCTGAAGCTCGAGTACCAGGCCTCGCGGATGCGCCCGGCCATCGGCACTCTCACGGGGATGGCTTCGAAACGGGTGATGCGCGATTTTGCTGCCGACGCCGGCATTCCGGCGCTCGCGGCGAGTGAAAGGATGCGGCCGATTGCGTCTCGCCTGCTCATTCTGTCACCTCAGAACGCGGAGGCCGGAAGCCTCGCGCAGGCCGCCTTCGGTGACCGATCCGATCTCGACATCGACCAGCAAATTCCCCGCACGCGGCCGCGCAAGTTCTACCTTAAGGAAATTGTCCGAGAGCGCGGTGGCTCCCTGGCCGAGCGTCACGGCGGACAGACTTCTGCCGAGCATGCTTTGGCGGAATGCAAGGTTCTTCGCGGCGGCCAGCTCGCGGAGCACGCGGTTTCGTTCCCGGCGGACGGGCATCGGGACCTGTCCCGGCAAATCCGCGGCGGGCGTTCCGGGGCGCGCCGAATACGTGAACACGTGCAGGTAGGTGAACGGAAGGCTTTCGATGAAGCGGCGGCTCTCTTCGAACTCCCCGGCGGTCTCGCCGGGAAATCCTACCATGACGTCCGCCCCGATCGCGGCGTCTGGAATCCACTGCCGGGCCTTCAGGATGCGATCGGCGTAGTGTCTCGGACGGTATTTCCGGTGCATCCGGCGAAGCACGCCGTCCGATCCGGACTGCAACGGGGCGTGCACGTGACTTGCCACGCGGGGCGACTCGGCGATAAGGCGCAGCAGGCCATCGGAGAAGTCCATCGGCTCGACCGAACTCAGCCGGAGACGCTCAATCGCGGTCTCATCGAGCAGGCGCCGCACCAGATCCGTGAGACGCATGCGGCTGCCCGGTTCACGGCCCCATCGGCCGAGATTGATGCCGCTCAAAACGACTTCGCGGTAGCCCGCGGACAAGCTCCGCACCTGTTCCACCACTCGATCGGCTTCCGCGCTACGGCTCCGCCCGCGCACGAAGGGTATGATGCAGAAGGAGCAGCGGTTATTGCAACCATCCTGAATCTTGAGGTTCGGACGGGTGCGATCACCCGTAGCGTCCTCGACCGGCGCCGAGAGAAACTCCCGCTGCTCGAAGATGTCGCCAACGTGAACCTGGCCGTGGTAGGGCGCTCCGGTTACCAGGTCCGCGATTTCCGCTTTGTGAGAATTCCCCACCACCCATTCGACGCCATCGAGTGCGGCCAATTCGCCCGGAGCGCGCTGCGCGTAGCAGCCGGTTACCAGAATACGGGCCTGCGGGTTTTCCCGGTGCACACGCCGCACGGTTTGCCGGACGTCATTGTCCGCCTCCGAAGTCACGGTGCAGGTATTCAAGATGACGAGTTCCGCGCTCGGCCGGTCCGGAGCCTGCGCGAGACCGCGCGAGGCGAGTTGCGCTTCGATCGCGGCCCCATCCGCCTGCTCCGCACGGCATCCGAAATTCTGAACGAAGAAGTTCACGATTTCTTGAAGACCCGCCGATTGACCACGTTCCCGGTCACGTCGCAATGCTCGACGACGAGCGCCTCATCGTTCTTCCCGGGATTTACAGCGATATTCACGAATCCGCCCTTAATTCGCAGAAACCGGTGGTATCGCTTGTCTTCACCGAGGCTGGGCGAAATGGCGTGCTCGTCACTCGCAGGCCCGCAACCGAATTCCTCCACGCCGTACTCCGGGTCGATGGAATGATACTGCCAGTGGCGGTCGCCATTCATCAGGATCACTCTGCCATCGACGTTCTGCTTCAGCCATTTTCGAAACGCCAGGCCCTCGGTCGCAAAGGCTGGATTGGCATGGTTGTCGTTCTTGCGCGCATGATCGGGGCCGATGATCGGATTCGGGTTGATCAGGAACTTCCAGCGGGCCGTGCTGTTGCGCAATGCATCCTCAATCCATTTCCGCTGCTCCGCGCCCCAGATAGTCTTAGCCGGACCATCGGTGGCATTGTTGGGCGAACGGAAATCGCGCGAATCGGGAAGAATGATCTCGATGTCCGTGCCCCAGCGGAACTGGCGATACGCCGGCTGCCCTTGCCGCGGGAAGGGCACCTGCTCGCGGAAAAGGCGTTGGCCCTGTTCGAAGTTAAAGGGCAGCATCTTCTTATTCTCGTAACCGGGCCAGCAGTCGTCGCTATACAGGTCGTGGTCGTCCTTCTGCCAATAGCCGGGAACGTTCCGCAGGCAGGAGTGCAATGACGGCAGGCTGTACATGCGCTGCCAGTGATAGCGCGCGGCCTCGACGCTGTTCGCGACGGGATCTTCGGAGTCGTAGTATACGTTGTCGCCGCAGGAGAGAAGGAACGCGGGTTTACGTTTCTCGATGGCGTCGTAAATGGAGAAGCCCGTGGGGCTATCCATGCGACAGTAAATCTGGCAACTGCTGAGCGCAAACTGAAATGAGGACGCGTCGTTCTCGCGGGGAGCGGTGCGAAAGCTACCCGTGAGGATATCGTCCGCCCTCTTCGAGGCCGCGCCGCGAGTTTCAACGGAGTAGCGATATTCGGTGGTTGGTGCGAGTCCATCGATGCGGAATTGGTGGCTGAAGTCGATGTCGGGCCGGACCTCGGTCCAGGCCAGCGTTCGGCGGCGGCCGCGGCCACTTGCAGGCTCAATCTGAAGGCGGATCGCTCCCGCGGCGCCCGGGCACGCGCCCTCGAACTTGGTGATGTCTTCTCCCGGCGCGACAGGCTTGGCGGCAGGGGCGTGACCCTTGCGCAAAATGCCATCGGCCAACCGGAACGAGCGTTCGGTGCGGCGAGTCCAGATAACGGCCGAACTCGGCGTGATCTCGCCTATTCTTACACCGGTGGCCTGGCGTGTGTTCGGCGGCGGTGCGGCTTCGAGAGCGATTCCCGCGAGCATAGCGCCGAGGGCCTGTCGGCGAGTGAGTGAGCTTTCCATGGAAGTGATTATGAGCGCGGCGTTGACCAGTGTTTCCGGTACTCGCGTTTCAGGTACCTGGCGGCATCGGCATCCTGTGCGATCGTCTCCGTTTTGGGGTCGAACCTGATGTTCCGCCCCGTCCGTGCCACGATGTTTCCCAGGTGACAGTGAAGGGTCGATGTGTGGCCAATTTCGATCTCGGCAGCCGGCGCCTTGCGGCTTCGAACGCAATCAATGAAGTTCCGGGCGTGGCCGTCGGAATTGTCACCATCCTCCTTCATCACGAGCTTCGCCTTGGCGTCGAAAAGGCGGAAACCCCATTTCCCGGTCGATTCGAATGGGCCAATCTGCATCATTCCGTCGCTGCCATACACCTCGACACCGTTCTCGATATCCCCCATCCGGTATGGATTCCAGATCCGCATCTCGAATTGCATAACCTTGCCGGGGTAGTTGAACGTGATGTTCATTGTGTCGGGCGTCTGCTGGTCGTCGTCGAAGAAGAGCTTCCGCGCGGAACCCGCCACCTCAACCGGGACGCCGGCGCCGAGCGCCCAGCGCGCGATGTCCATCTGGTGGACGCCGTCGTTGCCCATGTCGCCGGTGCCGTAGTGCCAGTTCCAGTGCCAGTTGTAGTGAAAGCGATTTTCGTTGAAAGGGAGATGCGGGGCGGGCCCCGTCCAGGTGTCAAAGTCGACTCCTTTCGGGACCGGCGAGTCGGCCTTGCGGCCGATGTTGTCGCGCAGTTGAACGTTCCACGCTTTCGCCATGAGAACCTTGCCGATCTTACCGGCATGGACAAGCTCAATGGCACGTTGCACGGATGGACGGCTTCGCGCCTGCGTGCCAACCTGCACGACACGTTTATGCCGCCGCGCGGCCTCCACCATCAGACGTCCTTCGCGAAGATTGTGCGACGCCGGCTTTTCTACATAGACGTCCTTCCCGGCTTCGCAGGCGAGCAGCGTCGCGGGGCCGTGCCAGTGGTCCGGCGCGGCGATGACCACCGCGTCCACCGACTTGTCGTCGAGCGCGCGGCGAAGATCCCCGATCAGCGGCGGACGGC
>SHUI01000151.1 GCA_009697455.1 Bryobacterales bacterium | reverse complement strand
GCCTCGGTCACCGCCGCCATGACGGCCTCGAGCCGTTGAAGCACCTCGTGCGTGTGAACCACTGATAGGCTGTTGTCGATAAGTCCGGCCGTACTCCGGTAGAGCAGGACGCCGATCACCCCTGCCACCACGAGAGCCATGGCAAAGCCTGCCTCGACGGTCAACTCAACGGGCCATTTTCTCTTCACGGTTCTCGAACCCATGTTACCACCGGTGCATTCGAAATCAGCCGAGTGGCGGGCCTGAGGCCCTGGAGCGGTTCTGGGGGCGTGATTCTGTCAGTCCAGTGGCGAGCGGCGTTGAAGACCCGCGGGGAGACCATTGGCCAGCCCCGGTCAGACCAATCTACCGTGCCTCGCGGAAAATATCATATCGGGCTATGATTTCGTCACTGCATGGCGCTCGATAGCGCGACAGGAAAGCCAGATCAGAATTCATCATCCGCAGCGGCAGTTTCAACGGTTTTGGGAACCGCACTTAGGCCCGTAATGAAACAACTGTCGCAATTGGCAACTGATGGGGCAGGTGATCGTTTTTCTACCGCCTGCCGTCTTCCATGGAAATGACGGGCCACAAAACAACGATGGCCTGCCCCACCGCCATCACAGTTCCGCGTGCGGACTGTCAGTGTGCCGTGTTCAACGTTGCGCCCAATATCTCTCCCGGCCCTGGACCAGGAGACCTTTCTGCTTCGCCGTCAATTGAATCTTGCGGAATTCCGAGATGCGGACCGGCTCGTCCGAAACGTAGCCGAGGCTGTACTGCCCTCGGAGCTCCTCCTGAATCACATCGAAAACGCGCTCGATCCCGAGCTTCTTCGACACTTCGAAGAATCCGCCGCCCGTCTCCTTCGACAGCCGCTGCAAGACGCGCCTGCCGTATGAATCGACGCTGTCTGTAAACAAAATGGAATACACCAAGGTCTCGGCGCGCTGGGCGGCTTCGACGGCGGCTTGGAGCGTGACGTCGCTGCCGTAGTCGACGCCGTCCGAGAGTACAATCAGCGCTTTGCGTCCGCTCTGTTTCTTGAGGATATCCTTCGCGGCCGTCTCGACCGCGTCGTATAGAACGGTTCCGCCTCCTTCGGCTCTCAGTTCGCGCCGCGTGGGTGTGTCCACGTAGGCGAGCGCCTCGTCGAGCGCTTGCCGCGATGCGGTGAGGCCCTGCTTGATCTGGACGATCCGATCGAACTGCAAGATGAATACCTTGTCCAGGGTCTCGCGCAGGATTCGATCGAGAAACCGATAGCACGCGCCGCGCTCGGCGTTAAGGACGCGCTGTTGGCTCATGCTCGTGTCCACCAGCAGCCCAAGCGTGAGGGGAAGGTCTGACTCGCGCGAGAAATAGCGAATCTCCTGTGGACGTCCGTTCTCGGAAATCAGAAAGTCGTCCTTGGTGAGGTCGCGGACGATCTGGCCGCTCCGGTTCATCACCGTTGCGAACACCGTGACGACTTTGACGCCCGCCGTGAACGTTACGTCTTCCTGCCCGCCCGGTGCCGGCAAGTGGGCCGAAACAAGCGTGGCGGCGGCCGCGAGAAACCGCCGCCGCGTGGGGTTGGCCCTTCTCACTTGCCGGTGTACGTAATCCACATCGGCGACACCCACACGATTTCGCCATTCTCCTGCTCGCCGCGCACGTAGTAGTAACTGGACTTGCCGGACTCGGGCGAGTTATCTTTCCAGGTGAAGTCGACTTCGGCCTTCTTCGGCTCCTGCGTGTAGACGTACTTGCCGTTCTTGATCACCTGCACCTTCGCGAACGGCCCAGTACCCGTCAACTTGAGCTTGAGTTCCGGCAACGATGGCGTGGAGAAAGCGTCGCCCATCATGTGCGGCCCGCTGCGGAAGTCCGCGAGAATGTTGTCCGTCGAGCCGTAGACGTGGCGCTTCTGAAAAGCTTCGAGGATGCTCTCGCGAGTCGAGTCCTTTGCAAGAATATTGCAGTAGCTCATGTGCGTCGAGACGTGGTCCGAACTTGCCTGGAAAGCGAGCTTGTAACCCATGTCGAGAGCGAGGCTGACAAAACCCTTCGGACGCCATCCGCCGATGGAGTCGTTCTCGGCGTTGGTGCGCGGCGCGCCAGGCATCTCGTAGTTCTGCCGGTCGCCCTGGTAGATTTCCACCACTGGCTCCGTGAGCGGATCGTTGTCGCGCCAATCCGTACCCATGTTCGTTCCGCTGGTGTGAGAGGCGACGATGCCGTTGAATTTCTTCAGGTAGTCGTAAAGCATCTGCGTGTCCGGCGCACGGCCTGGTACGTCTGCGGAACTGATCGGCAAACGCGGCAGCGAACGAATGCCGCGTTGAGCGAAGATCACGTTACGATGGCCTTCGGGATATGGCACGCTGCGCTCGTAGCTGAACATCGGGACGAACTTACCGGGAGTGTAGAAGATCTCGGTCAGTTTTTGCGAAATCCACCACGAGTATTCGCGGCCGCCACCATTGTCGTGATCGCAGCAGCCGACCCAGTCCATCGCACCAGCGTCCAGCATGTAGCGCCATTGGTCGATGATGGTGCCATCGTTGCCTCCATCCGCCGAGATTTCGCTGTGGCGATGGAATTCGCCGCGCAGAAGCCGCAGTTTGTCAGGTGTACGGTAGGCGCGCATCCGGGCGACGGCGGAGTTCTCGACGCTGTCCATGGCGTCCACCGAGGCGGCGGGCGGCTTGGGTACTTCCTTGACGGCGAGCGTTCCGGCCCCGGGCGGTAGGGAGATAACGTTCGTCCAAAGGTCGTTGTTGAACGGGTCTTCAGTTAGCGTGGCGATCGCGGCCGGACGGCCCGGTGGCAGCCGTCCGAGGCGATGAAACTCGCGGCGGCCGTCCGCCGAACCGACGACCATCAACTCACCCCCGCGCGTCGAAACAAGCGCCGGCCGGTTGTCGAGCAGGTTGTCCGAGTGCGCGAGAAAAACCGGTCCGGTCCACGCTTTTCCGTCGAACGAGGCGAGATGCTCCGTCCAAACAGTGCCGAGCGGACTCCACCAAATGGGATGCGCGCTACGAAATGCCAGCCAGATACGCCCGGAAGCATCGACGATGAGGCGAGGCATGGTGTTCTTCGGAGCGGGGACGTTCGCCGCGGGCCGGCTGAGCACGCGGGATTTCGCATTGCCGGGATCGGGCGTAGTAAAAGCACCGGCATCGCTTTGCCGCGCGGTGGCCGCGGCGTTTTGACTCGGTGTTCCAGGCATTACGGCGCCCACATCGGCGCCGGTCTCGACGGCGCGGCCGTCCGATTCAAAGCCCTTTAGTCTGATAGCCCGGCCCTGATAGAGAGCGAGGCCGTTCGTATCGTAGGCGCCGAAATCCTTGCCCCAGCGGTCGCCTCCTTCTTCGTACGCTACCCACAGGCGTCCGGACTTATCGTATGCAGCTGACGGATAGGCTTCGTACTTCGCGGTCGCGGCAACGAACGTCTCCGCGCCCCATTTTCCCGACGCGGCCGTACGCGCGACCACGTCGTAGTTGCCCGCGCGATAGGAATCCCACACGACGGAAACGCGGCCTGAGGAGTCCGCAGCGATCGCGGGGTCCCATTCGTTGCCCTTGGAACTCGAAACCAGGGCGGCCTTCGAGAAGCCCCTACCTTTCTGCTCCGCGGCCATGATGGAGGCACGCCCGTCGCGCCACGCCTGCCATGCGACCCAGACTTTTCCGGAAGAATCAGTCGTGGCTACGGGATCGATGTCGGACCCTTTCGCGTCGGATAGGCGCACGGCGCGGCCGGGCTTGCCTGCGACAATCGGTCGCGTCCAGAGGTCGAAATTGCCTTTTTCGTTCGAAGACCAGAAGACCCACGCTGTGCCCGAACCGTCGACGGAGATGGCGGGGCGGTAAACGTCGCCGCCGCCGGCCGAGATTTCAATGGGATCGCCCCAGGCGCCGTTCGAGTACTTTCGCGCGAGAATCTGGTCGCCACCCGTGCGGGCTTGAAGGTTGTCGAAATTCGCAGGCCGCTCACGTAAGTTCCAACGCAACTTGTTGTGATCCGGGTTGTGCTTGAATTCGAGGTACGCGAGCCAAACGTTGCCGCTCTTGTCGGCGGCCGCCGCGGGATAATCCTGCTCATCCGCGGACGCGCCGATGCGTGACGCCCCTGGAATGCGGTCGGCCGCGGCACGGCCGCCGAGAGCCTGCATGGTCTTCCCGAATGGAATGTCAGCTAGGCGGATGGAGAAGTTTCCATTCACCGTCGTGACATCGAGCGATCCGTTGTCATCGCCATCGACCCAGACGACAACACCGTTCGCCACCACCGGTGGCGTGCCCTGCTGATTCGCGCCCCCGAAGAGCCGGACGGGGTGCGTCGACAGGTTCCACGAACTGCCGCCGCTGGCAAGGGCGTCTTCGCCTTCGAAGCGCCAAGGCTCAATTCCAGTAATCCGAGCGCCCTTCGCCGAGACGGAGCCGTCCCATTTGGTGGGCGTCTTGTCGGTCAGCCCAAGGATGACGCGAACACCCACGGCGGCTTGAGCGCCGGCGGAGAGAGCAAAGAGGTAGACGAGCGCGTTCTTCATACCTGATACTTTACTACTTTCGCCAGGAAGCGTCTTTCGCACCAAGAGAAACGAGATTCGCGAAAATCCGCGTTGCTCCGGGCACCGCGTAGGGCAACTGCCTGTACCAGGCATAGGCGCAATAAACGTACAGGCCTTCGCCGTGGCGCGCCACTAGCCAACCGCCCCGCTGCGGTTTTTGGCCCGTGTCGTTACTCGCGAGCAGAGCCTTGAAGCGCGGGTCCCACGTGGTCATGAACTTCGATCCGCGCTGCTCCACCCAACCGTCGAAATCCTTCGACGTGATCCGATTTGGCGACTGGAATACAGGATCGTTGGGGTCGAGCATTTCGACCGGCGCGTCTTCCTCGCTGATCTCCTCGGCCGAACGCGTCATCGAATAGGGATAAGGGCCGAAGTTCTTGTCGTACTCCTGCGTGTTGTATTGCACCACGAGCACGCCGCCCCGCTTGACGTAATCGAGCAGACGCGGGTTGTACGTTTTCACGTCCTGCCGGGCGGCGTAGGCGCGGATGCCAAGCAGGATCGTCGAATATTTCGAGAGGTCGCCGGTAGCGAGCGCAGCGCTGTCGAGCATGTCTACGGGAATGCCAAGCTGCCGCAGGCCTTCGGGCACCTCGTCGCCGGTTCCCATGACGTATCCGGCGCGCAGGCCGGGCACGACCTTCACATCGATCGCGCGGATCTGCTGTACGGCGGGTTGCGAGAGGTAGACGGTCTCGAGACCCGGCTGCGTGTAGGCCTCGAAACTTTCCCGGTACTCGCGGCCCTTCCACGTGGCCACCGCCCGCAGGGGGAAGGCGCGTGTATCGGGGAGCGTTGGCGCGATCGCTTTGAAGCTTAGGATGGACTCTTCGTTTTCCTTCGAAAACGAGTAGGGCAGGGATACGGGATCGGTGCGCCATCCCTGGGGAGCTTCCAGACGGATGCTGCCTTCGCTCGAGCCGTTAACGTGATTCCGAACGGTGACTGTGAGCGTGGATTCCGTGCGTCCCAGCGGTAGCATGCCCCACTCAGCACCGGTCCGCAGAGAGACTGGCGGGCCAGCCACGAGCGTGCGGCGATGCTGTACGCCGATCGAATCGATGAAGCTGGTTTCGGCCGCGCTTTCGACTGCGGCCTCGGTCGCACCGATCAAATAGGTGGCTTTCGCCACGACGGGGGCAGGCGGGAGAGGCATTGAGAATAGCTCCGGAGCTACGATCTCGTAGGACGTTTCCTGTACCGATCCGCGCTTCCAATAGGCTCTGGTAGGCGCCGCGTCCATGGGTACGGTCACTTCGAAGCGATGATCCGGCAGGGGTTTCACTGTCCAACCCTTGGGGGCGCTAAGTTCGATCTTGCGCAGAGTAACTTTGCGCGCGCCCTGTTCGTGCAGGGCTGCCTTCACGCGAAACGTCTGCCCCGGGGTCGCAACGCCGAATATTTCGTAGCCGCGGAAATCAGCGAAGGGACCTGTGGGCGGATTCTCAGGTTCGACCAGCGCTTCAAGCGAAATCCCCAACGCTTGTTGCAGCGCTGCCGTGAACTGGCGCTCTTTGGCATTGAGTCCATCTGCGCGGGCAGCGGCGAGTCCGGCTTCCAGATGGGGCACGCTTAGGGCGGGGGCGCTCGCGGAGAAGGCCTGGCGCGCCGCGGCGGCGTGACGCGCGACTTCGGGATGCGATTCCATCGTTACCCGTTCAAAGAAGTCTTTCTCCTTCGCGGCCTCACCGACTCGCGAAGCGAGCAACTTGTAATAGCTCACCGAAGGACCTGGCCGAGAGATCGACGAGCCAGCGCCCTGCGAACGCTGGTTGCGAAGTCCGTCGCGGGCAATTTGGGCGTAACTGCGGCCAATCACCGGATCGTAGACGCCTGAATCCACGCGGACAGTCCAGTCGTCGCCTTCCCGTCGATTGTCCGAATAAAGCTTCTGCGGCTGCCATGCGGCGAGGCCCTGAGCGATTTGCTCCGGAAAGCGTTTCGGGTCGCCCGCGGCATCGAAGGCGAGTTGCGCCATCACTCCAGCCGCTTCGTGGTTGCCGTGCCCGTCGCGTGGCATGCCCTGCCAGCGGGAGATCAGCACGTGGGGCTTCTCCGTGCGGATGATGCGGACGACGTCTCTAAGCACCTCGTCTCGATTCCAGTTGCGAAAGGTTTCATTGACGTTCTTCGAGAATCCGTAATCGATAAAACGCGTGAAGCGCACCTTGGCGCCGTAATACTCGGCGGCCTTCAACAATTCGACGGTTCGAAGCGCACCGAGACCGTCAAAAAAATCGCCGGTAACCAGGTTCGCTCCGGATTCCCCGCGATTGAGGCACAGCAGCGTCATCTCGACGCCCATGCCGCGGCTCAGAAGAGTGATCGTGCCGCCATCTTCGTCATCCGGGTGCGCGGTGATGTGCATGGCGCGTGCGTTGTTGTTGATCCGCTTGAGGGATTGCCACAGACCCGCCGCACCGCGGTCTTCCGGGATCGGTTCACGCGCATGAAGACAGTGGCCAATAAGAACCAGAAAAACGAGTGTTCGCACGAATCGAGCATAGTTCACCGGACTCCCTCGATACAAGCTTGCGGCGGTTCGTGTTACTTTGGAAATTCATGCACAATGTTGTGATTGTAGGCTCCGGCTGCGCCGGAAACACAGCGGCGATTTATGCCGCGCGAGCGAACCTGAAACCTCTTGTCATAGCGGGTAAGGAGGCGGGTGGGCAACTCTCGCTCACCACGCTGGTTGAGAATTTCCCGGGATTTCCCGAAGGAATCCAGGGACCGGAGCTGGTCGAGAACATGAAGAAGCAGGCGCAGGGCTTCGGCGCCGAATACGTAAGCGGGGACCTGCTCGATGCCGATCTCTCCACGCGGCCATTCAAACTTAATATCGAAGGCGAAACCGTGGAAACGCAATCGCTGATTGTGGCGTCGGGCGCGTCGGCGCGCTGGATCGGCCTTGAATCTGAACAGAAGCTGATCGGCCACGGAGTCAGCTCCTGCGCCACCTGCGACGGCTTCTTTTACAGGGGCCGGAAGATCATGGTGATCGGTGGCGGCGACTCAGCGATGGAGGAGGGGAATTTCCTCTCGCGCTTCGGTTCGGAAGTTGTGCTCGTTCACCGGCGGGAGCAGTTTCGCGCATCGAAGATCATGCTCGATCGCGCGCATGCCAATCCGAAGATCAAGTTTTTGACCAACACTGTGGTCGAGGAAATTTTCGACGTCTCGAAGAACACCGTGACCGGGGCGAGGCTGAAGAACGTCGTGACGGGTGAAGTCTGGAACCAGGAAGTGGACGGATTTTTCGTGGCGATCGGACACATTCCAAACACGGCGGTATTCAAGGGTCAGATTGAGACCGATCCCGACGGCTATATCCTCTCGAAAGGCGGCGCGCGCACGAGCGTGAAGGGCGTTTTTCACGCCGGCGACGTGCAGGACCGGACTTACAGGCAGGCGATTACGGCGTCGGGCGCGGGTTGCATGGCCGCGATGGAAGCGGAAAAATTTCTGGAAGCGGAAGGACATTAAGAATGATCGAGAGAATTTATCCCGCGGGCACGCCGAAACCGCGCGGCCCTTACTCACCGGCGGTTCGCGCAGGCGATTTTATCTTCGTGGCGGGACAGGGACCGAACGATCCGGCGACGAATCAAATGTCGTTCGGCACCATCCAGCATGAGACGCGCCTCGTGATGAACAACATCAAGATCATTCTCGAAGCGTGCGACGCCACCATGCAGGATGTGGTGAAGTGTTCGGTGTTTCTGAAGGATGGTGGCGATTTCGCGGCGATGAACGAGGTTTACGCGGAATTCTTTGGCGATGCGAAGCCAGCCAGGACGACGGTCGAAGCAAAGTTCGCCGTGCCGCAGATGAAAGTGGAAATCGACTGCATCGCGTATAAGCCGAAGGCATAGCTGGGAAGGACCAGGCGTGCCCAACCCAGCGCAGCCTCTGGCGAAGCGCCGTCCGCGCCTCGAAACCTCCGGCGGCTTTTGCAACCAGCGAAGTTCCGCGCATCGCTAACGCCAATATTCACCGCGCCCGGCGAGGAAGGCTTTCGCGATCTGGCCAGTTTGATGGTGGCGCCAAAGAGCCAGCTTGGGGGCCTACTCCGCCATACGCTCGTATTCGGCGTTGAACACACAACCGATTAGTGCGATAGCCGCGATCAAATACATCCATACCAGCAGTGCTATGCCGGTCCACAAGCTTCCGTAGAGAACGTTGTAGCTCGCCAAATTCCGGACATACCAGGCGAAGCCTCCTGTCGCGAGGAGCCATAGAACGGTTGCGAAAACGGCGCCGCGCCAGACGTAGGTCCAGCGCTGCGTGCGGTAGGGTCCGAAGTAGTAGAGCACGGCCGTGATGATCACCGTGGCCCCGAAGGCCAGCAGGTAGCGCGCGGTCTGGCTCAGGACCCGCCACCAGAACGCTGGCGCGCCCACGAAACCGCTATCGATCCACTGTCCGAAGACGATGAGCAGGCTCGCGGCGAGCAAGGGCAGAATCGTCCAGAGCACCAGGAGAATCGCGACGCCGGACTCCCGCCAGAAGGAGCGGCTTCGCGGCACGCGGTAGGTCGTATTGAAGCCGTTCATCAAGCTCTTGATGACACCCGCCGCGGCCCAAAGAGCCAGTGCCGCGGCAATCGAGATAAGAAGTCCGGGACGCGCGGTCTTCATCTCGAAAGGCCGGCGGACGAGGTCCTCGGTTCCGGGCGGGACCACATCGAACAGGAACTGCGCGATAGCCCCTGACACAAACTCAGCGCGCGTCTGCACCAGTATGGTGGCGATCGAAGTAAGCACGGGGAAGAACGCAAGCAACGCCGAGTAGGCGGCTCCCTTCGCGGCGGCGAAGCACCCGTCGTCGACGGCGGAGAGCAGCGTCTGCTTCAAAAGGTACGCGAGAGTCTTCGCGCTAAGACCCAGCCGGGGCACTTGTCCGCTACTTTCCCGATCTCATCGAGCGCTTGTTGAGCGCCGCGATCAGCCTTGCCGCCGCCTCCGGAGTCTTCAAGTCCTTGCCTATCACGTCGCGGCTTTCAAGCGGCTTGCCGTAGATCTCCTTATTCTCGTCAACGTCCTGTCGAAGCGTGGAGCCGTCGAGCGAGATTCCAGCAAAAGCTCCTCGCGAGCGGGACCACGATAGAATCTCGGCCGAAAGCATCGCGTCGGTCGCGGCCGTAGCCTCACGGCCAACCGGACCGGCCGCTGCCTGGGCGTCCGCGCCAATGGTGAACCTGCTGCTGAGGAGCTTTTCCATTCCTCGCTTGTTCATCACGAGCATGACGACATCGGAGGACGAGACGCCGATCTGGAAACCCGCGCTGCCGCCTTCGATGCGAACAGCCGCCGGAGCCCCCCAGCCGGCCCCGGACTTGCGGCAGACAACGAAACCCTTACCGAACTTGCCGCCAAAACCGAAGGCGGCCTTCTTGAGACCGGGTATAATTACGACGCAATGGGCTCTGTCGATCAGATCCTGCGGGATCGACCGGTCCGGGGCGCCCATGATTTCGGTAAAGACAGCGGCCGCATCGGCAAGACGCTGGGAGCTTTTTGTGGGGGCTGCGCCGGCATTTATCAGGCCTGCGCCAAGAATCGCGGGGACTAGAAATTTTCGCATTCTCCTCATTGTCTCTCACGCGGCGGGTCATGATTCTCACCATTTCTCCAGTGTTATGATAAAAAAGGAATCTCTTCCGAGGTGAATCCCGATTGGCTTTTATAGAAGGTTGTAAGCACTCGCTCGAAATCTCCGTTCCCGTCGCGGAAGTGGAGGCCGAGACCGGCCGCGCGATCGAGTCGATTCAGAAACGAGCGAGGCTTCCCGGTTTCCGGCCAGGCAAAACGCCCGTCAGCATTATCCGCAGACAGTTCGCCACCGAAATCCGCAAGCAGGTGGTCGAGGCGCTTGTGCCGCGGTTCTTCGAGAAGGAACTGAAGCAGGAAGAACTTCGGATGGTGGGCGACCCAACTATCACGGACATCCACTTTCACGAAGGCGAACCTTTGCACTTCAAGGCGGAGTTCGAGGTGGCGCCTGAAATCGAGATGAAGGAATACCGGGGGCTGACGGTGGCATACAGCGAGCCCTCTGTCGCCGAGACCGATATCGACGGCCGTATCGAGCAGCTTCGAGAGCAGAAGGCGAATTTCGCGAACGTAGACCCGCGTCCTCTGGAGAATGGCGATTATGCTGTGATTTCGCTCGAGAGCACTGGAGGCACCGATGGCGAACCGGTGAAGCAGGAGGAGATGACGCTGCATCTGGGCGACACTGGAACGCTGCCTGAGTTCTCCGAGAATCTGGCCGGTCTGACGCCGGGCGAGGGAAAATCGTTCGACGTCACTTACCCCGAAAATTACGTTTCGGAAAAGCTCGCCGGCAAGACCGTCAGTTTTCGCGCTTTAGTAAAAGGCATAAGGCGCAAGGAATTGCCGGATCTGAACGACGAATTCGCTCAGGATTTGGGCGACTTCCGCGACCTTGGGGAATTGCGCGAGGCGATTCGAAAGTCGATCTACGCCGAGCGTGAGCACGAAAACCAGCGGACAGCGAAGAACTCACTGGTCGAATCGCTTGTCGACCTGCATGAGTTTCCAGTTCCTGAAGTCTTTATCGAGCATCAGGTTCGCAACCGGGTGGAGCAGGCCCTTCACGGGATGGTGGCGCAGGGAGTGGACGTCAGCAAGCTCTCGCTAGACTGGTCAAAGGTGCTGAAGGACGAGCAGGAGCGGGGCCGCGCGGTTCGTGAGGTGAAAGCGTCGCTTCTGTTAAGCAAGGTGTCGGAGCGCGAGTCGATACACGCGATGCGGGATGAAGTGGACCGCGAAGTCGATCGCCTCGCCCGTCAGCAGCGCGAGCCGGTAGCGGCGCTGAAGATCCGGTTTGAGAAGGACGGCACGTTGGGACGGATCGCCTCGCATATCCAGACCGAGAAGACACTCAATTTCCTGTTCGAGCACGCGACGAAGACGGCTGAAGAGCCGGCCGCTGTGTCCGCTGAGACCGCATAAAGGAGACTCCATGGCATTGGTTCCGATGGTAGTGGAGCAGACCAGCCGGGGCGAGCGCGCCTACGACATCTATTCGCGCCT
>SHUI01000150.1 GCA_009697455.1 Bryobacterales bacterium | reverse complement strand
CGGCGCGGGATGCGGATTGATGGTCGCCGACATGATTTTCGCCTACTAGGATATAGCCTACTACAAGACGACTCCCATGGGATAGGGGTTACGCCAGAAACCGCCGAATTCCCTTGTCGTAGAGAAGACCGCCGATCAAGCCCCCGAGAACCGGGGCTACGAGTGGAACCCAAAATATCCCGGAACCGTCCGTCAGGCCGTTGTTCTTGAACCCCGCGACCGCCGTAAACAGGCGGGGACCGAAGTCGCGAGCGGGGTTTATTGCATAACCGTGCATGCCCCCGAAGGAGATTCCGATTACCACCACGACGGCCCCGATCAGGATGGGCGTCAAGGCACCCGAAGGCTGATTGCGGTCGTCGGTAATCGCGAAGATGAGGAAGAGAAGGATGGCGGTGCCGATGGTCTGATCGAGAAATCCGGCGAAGGGGACTTGGGGGAATGCCGGAAACGTGGCGAAGACGCCGGCCGTGTGATCCAGTTGCGGGTCCGCTTTCAGAAACGCGGGCAGGTAGTTCCAGAAGACCAGTCCGGCCGCCGTGAATGCGCCCGCGGTTTGCGCGAGCGAATAGGGCAGGACCTTTTTCCAGGGAAAGCCGCGAAAAACGGCGAGCGTAATGCTTACTGCCGGATTGAGATGAGCGCCCGAAATTTTCCCGGCCGTGAAGATGCCCATGGTTACGCCGAGGCCCCAACCCAGCGTGATGTTGGTGAAGCCCCCGTTGACTACGCCGCCCGGCGGAGCGGGGCCGAACAACACGACCATCGCCACGACGCCCGTTCCGAGGAGAATCAAGACCAACGTCCCCAGGAACTCCGCGAAAATTTCAGCTAGAGTGATTTTGCCGTTCATCCGTTGCATCGTAGCAGTGTTGAGGCCTGTTGCGCACGCCGCGTTGGCGCGAACTGGCGATGCCCGCTTCTTCACTCACTGCCGACGTGCGTTGGGAGTGTTAACCCATGGAGCGAACCCTGTGCCGTCGGCGGCAGCGGAGTGCGACGAGGTGCCCACAAAGCTGCTCGTCAGGTTGACAACTTCAGACGGCGGAGTGCTCGCTGCGTTCACTGTCGTGCATTCGTGTTTCTTCACTTCTTCAGCGACGGCGGCTTCCTCCGGGGCGCCGGCAGCGGCGAGGGTGAAACATCGGCCGGAGCGGACTTATCCGGTGCGGCTGCTTCCTCGGGCGGCGGCGCGGGCTCCTGTCGCGGCGCCGGCCGGCACTGCCCGATCGGAACCAGAAAGCTCGCCACCACAGTCCAGCGTTCGCCCTGCTTCTTTTCGATGCGATAGGACTTGCTCGCGGCGTGAGCGCTCAGGCGCAGGTCCTCGTTTCGCGGCCGCAGCTGCTTTCGCGTGCGAATGGGCCGGTCGCTTACCTCGCGGAGCATCCAGCTCTCACCGCCATTCATCGATTCATACAATTCGTGTTTGCCGGACTCGCCGGATTCAATCAGCATGGTTCCGTTCTTCTTCGAGTCGAACCAGAACTTCTCCATCGTGCCGGCACGGCTTTCCGCGAACACGGGCTGCGGCCTCCACATCCGTCCGCCGTCCGAAGTGATCAGAAGAAACGGATCCCGCGTCAGCGGATGCAACAGGTGCCCGCTGATCCAGCCCATTTCGAAATCGGCAAATTGAATGTGATCGAAGCCCGACCCCCGCAGGCGCGCAAACGGCTCCACCCACGTTTTTCCGGCATCCTCGCTTGCAAGCAGCACGGAATAGAGCGTGGTCGAGGGGCCGTGCATGTTTCCCGCCACGAACATCCGGTTCCCGACCACCTCCACTGCTGACAATTCCAGAAAGATGGGGCACGGATCTTCTTCGGTACAGGCCATGCCCGCCCACTGCATATCCTCCTCCGGACAGGCGTAAGGGACCAGTATCGGCCTGCCGGTGTTCAAGAGGACAACGGGCTTTGGCGGCTCAGGCGTCGCGACCGGGGCTACGGGCTCTTGCGCGGAAAGCAACCACGCCACGCCGGCCGCAATCGTAAACCACGCTTTCATGCTGTCGCGGAACCGAACTCCTTCAGCTTTTCGTCCAAATGCGCCAGCGCCTGTTCGAGCATCGCGCGGTAACGTGGGTTGCATGCGACGGAAAGGTCACCGAGGATTCTCGTCCGAGACAACATCAGGCTATCGCGTTGCGTGTGCTGGACACGCGCCGCCGCGTTTGCCGAGGCCGCGGCCGCCCGAGCTTTCCTGTCTTCGAGCGCCTCAATCTGCGACTCGACTGCCTTGCTTTCCCAACCTCTGGCCATGGCGCCCCCCGGAGTCTCCAGCTTACCAGATGTCTCAATCCGGCGTCTCCGCGCCAAGCGCCCGGAACATAACCCGGAGGTCGCGCCGCCAGTCCGCGGCGACACCAATGCGTTCCACGGGTATGCGCGGCGAGAAATATCTGAGGATCGTCTCCGTGGTTGGATGAAACTCAAGAGCCGGCGAGACCAGAAGCAGCCGGGGCGGGTCCTGCGTAAGTGCCACGCCGGGGAAGTAGCCGCGCCCGGTGAATTCGCCGCGCTCCACGTGCCATTGCACGCGAATCCAGTAGTCGAGCGCTTGCAGAGGCAGGTGCAAATCGGCGGAGGCTTTCAGCTCCAGCACCGTCAGCCGGCCGCGTGTGTCGGCCGCCAGGAGGTCGATCACGCCGCGTTCGGTGCCTGCCACCGCCGGCACCTGCCCGTAGACCGGCGACGTTCGCAACGTGGCATCGAGTTCGCCGATCTTTGCCCGTACCTGCGATTCGAGCCAGCGCTCGGGCTGCGTCCGGTACAAAGGATGTTCGCGGTTACCCGAATCGTCTCTCCGCGCCTCCGCGATGGCGGAACAAAGGCGCCTGGCCTCGGACAGAGTCCCTTCATGCAGTAGCGCGCGCTTCTTAAGGCCGAAGAGCACCTCGGGTCCCGCCGAACGCGCGAATTCCACGCCGCGCAAGCGCACGCTGACCGATCCATCGGGGTTCGTCACGGTCTCCGCGTCCGATCGGGCGCAGAGTCGTTCAATCCAGTATTCGACCCGCGGCTCAGGACTGCGAAAGACGTCGAGGCGCGTGTCCAGATTGCCGTTGTCCATGGGATCGGACGGGTCGACCAAGCCGTTTTCGCCGTACGTGAAGAGGTCGTAGCGCGCCGCGAGCGGATCGAGGAAACGAAGACGCAAGGCCGTCTCACCCTCTCGCCCCTTCGGCAGAAAGAGTGACAGGCCGTCGATTGTCAATCGTGGTTCGCGCTTCCTCAAGTATTCGAGCCAGCACAGGCCGAAGCTCAATACGCCTGAAGGTTCGGCTGTATCGGGCGCTGCGGCGATGACGGCGCGCCCGGCGGAACCCTTTTTCAGCAAGGCACGCGGGTAGACGGGCGAGAGCGAATGCTCGAGATCCGCTTCAGACGTCAGATCCACCACGATCCAACTCGGGTCGAGCCGCGAGAGCATCTCTCTCAGTTGTTCGCGGAAGACGAGCCGGGCCCCTTTTCGCTCCCAATCTTCCGTTGAAGGGCGCGCCAGATCGACGAGAGTCAGGCGGCCAGGTTTTCGCGCGAAGCGCTCGACGACGAGTTCCAGTTTTCCCCGCTGCTAGCTATGGATATCGACCACGCGCCGGACGAAGTTGCGGTGGCGGTCCCAGGCTTGAAGCGTCAGGCGCGAAGCGCGCAGGTCGAGGGCATAGTGGTCCTTTTCGAGCGCCAGAAACTCTTCGCCGGGTTCAAGCAGTGCTGGTTGTTTAGCGGTCTGGAGAAAACGCTCAATGACCGTCAGGGCGTCGGCGGGGTTGCAGCCGCCGGCCGCTTTCGCGCGGGTTGTCAGTGACCGTAGTCTATCACGTGCGCTCACACCGCTACCCGGGCCTGTCCGCTGGCCGATCAGCGGCGTCCCCAGCCTCCCCCACGCCCAACCTGTAGAATGGTAGTCGATGCAAAAAGAAAGTTGCGACATCGGCCTGATCGGCCTCGCCGTCATGGGTCAGAATCTGGTTCTGAACATGAACGACCACGGTTATCGCGTTGCCGTTTATAACCGGACTACCTCGAAAGTAGACGATTTCATCGGAAACGAAGCTAAGGGAACGGACGTCGTGGGCGTGCATTCGATTCCGGAACTCGTCGAAGTATTGAAGAAGCCGCGCCGCATCATGCTTATGGTCAAGGCCGGCGATACGGTGGACCAGATGATCGACGCCATCGCGCCGCATCTTGAAGCGGGCGATATCCTGATCGACGGCGGCAACTCCCACTACCCCGATACGAATCGCCGCACGAAGGCCCTCGCGGATAAGGGACTTCAGTTCATCGGCACCGGCGTTTCGGGGGGCGAAGAGGGCGCGCGCTTCGGGCCCTCGATCATGCCCGGCGGCAGTGTGGCCGCGTGGCCGCACGTGAAAGAGATCTTTCAGTCGATCGCGGCGAAGGTTGAGGACGGTACGCCCTGCTGCGACTGGGTTGGTGAGAACGGCGCGGGCCACTACGTGAAGATGGTCCACAACGGCATAGAGTACGGCGACATGCAACTGATCTGCGAAGCCTACCAGTTGCTGAAAGACGGGCTTGGGCTGAACGCGGACGATCTGCACGAAGTCTTCGCCGATTGGAACAAGGGCGAGTTGGATAGTTATCTGATCGACATCACGGAGCAGATTTTCGCGAAGAAAGACGACGACGGAATTCCCGTGGTGGAGAAGATTCTCGATACCGCCGGCCAAAAGGGCACAGGCAAATGGACGGGCATGAGCGCGCTCGAAACGGGCACTCCGGTCACGCTGATTGGCGAGGCGGTGTTCGCGCGCTGCCTCTCCGCGATGAAAGACGAGCGTGTGATCGCGTCGAAGATTCTGACCGGACCGAAGCTCGCGGCGGCCATGGATCGCGCGGGCTTTATCGAAGACGTGCGGCGGGCATTGTATTGCTCGAAGATGATTTCCTACGCGCAAGGTTACATGCTTCTGCGCGAAGCCGCGAAGGAAGAGGGCTGGAACCTGAACTTTGGCGGCATCGCTCTGATGTGGCGCGGCGGTTGCATCATTCGCAGCCGGTTCCTAGGCAAGATCAAGGAAGCCTACGACAAGAATCCGAAGCTGACCAATCTGCTGCTCGACGATTTCTTCAGCGCGACGCTGAACGAATACCAGGCTTCGTGGCGGCGCGCAATTATCCAGGCGATCGAGTATGGCGTGCCGACGCCGGCGTTCTCGACGGCGCTCGCCTTCTATGACGCGTACCGCACGGCGCGCCTTCCGGCGAACCTGTTGCAGGCGCAGCGCGACTTCTTCGGCGCGCACACCTACGAGCGGATCGACAAGCCGCGCGGCGAGTTCTTCCATACCAACTGGACCGGCCGCGGCGGGCGGGTGTCGTCCGGCACGTATAACGTGTAGCTCGATCTGTCCGTACGCGTCCGTAGGGTGCGAAGGGTATGATGAGTAGCATGGGTACGGCTACAAAAACCTTGTACGATACCGACTTCGTCGAGTGGTCGGCCCACACAGCTCAGTTAGTGCGCGCCGGCCGCCTCGATGAAGTCGACCTGGAGAACCTGGCGGAGGAAATTGAGGGCTTGGGAAAGCGCGACCGGTGGGCGGTCCATGCGCAGTTGCGACGGTTGCTGCTGCACCAGATCAAGCGGCGGATTCAGCCGGAGCGGGAAGGCGCGAGTTGGCGCCGGTCCATTCTCAACAGTCAGGAGCGCATTACTTCGAGCGTGAAGGATTCGCCAAGCCTGAAGCCGTTCTTCGAAAAGGACCTGCGCGGCATCTACACCCGGGCGGTGCGCGCTGCGTTCTTAGAGACGGGAGTGAAGACGGCGAATCTGCCGGAGATCTGCCCCTTTACCATGGACCAGTTACTCGAAGATTTTGACCTTGATTGGCCGCCCTCTCCCGCTTGAACCCTACGCCAAGCCAGGCACTCCGCCCAACGTAGGGGCCTTCCGCACGGCGCGAATCACGGACTGCGCCACCGCTTCGGCCGCGGCTACACCCAAAGCATTGACGTCCGCCACTTTCTCGCCGACCGACAGCGCAATCACGATATCCCCGTCAGACATTGTATGTACCGGGTAAATTGTCCTCGCCAACCCCAACTGGCCCAATTGCGCGAGTTTGGTCGCTTGCAGTTTGGAAAGCCTGGCGTTTGTCGCCACCACCGCGAGGGTCGTATTGCCGCCCTTGAACCCACCCATCGCACCGCGCTTCATTGCCTGCTCCGTGTTTGCAAATTCGCGACTGGCCGGCGAAACGCGCGCGCCGGCGATCAGTTTCCCCGTTTCCGGATCTCTTACGTCACCGAGCGCGTTCACCACTACAAGAGCCGATACCTTCACTCCCGCGTAGCGTTCTTCCAACTCGACCGTATACGAGCCCACGCCGCCCTTCATCGCCTGCAGCATCCCAAAGATCTTGCCGACCGTCGCTCCGGTCCCCGCGCCGACGGCGCCTTCCTTCACCGGCCCCGTGGTTGCCGCCGCTGCTGCCGCTTCGCCCATCTCGCGCGTGGGCCGCACGTGGGGCTTCCCAATCGCGAGATCGTACAGAATGGCGCACGGAACGATCGGTACGGGTCCGCCCGAGGTGGGAAACCCGAGGCCGCGTCCCGCAAGGTACCGCCGGACTCCGGACGCCGACTCAAGGCCGAATGCGCTGCCTCCCGCGAAAACCACGGCGTGAATGTGCGAGGCCACATGGCCCGGCGAAAGAGTGTCGAATTCCTGCGTGCCGGTGGCCGACCCGCGGATATCCGCTCCCGCCACCGCGCCGCACTCGCACAGCACCGCCGTGCAACCCGTTAGCGCGCCGAAATCCGACACGTGACCCACTCGGATTCCGGGGATGTCGGTGAGTCCGTTCACAAGTACTTGTATGGTAGCATCGAGGGGTAGAGGCGACGGCGACCTTGTTAGAATTTCTGAAATCTCCCATTCAGACGGTCCAGGGCTTTTTTATTCTCGCGGGACAGGCGCTTCGCAACATCCTGCGCGCTCCGCACTATACGCAGGACATTTTTCTGCAAATGGACATCATCGGCGTAGGCAGCCTGCCGATCGTGATACTCACCGGTTTTTTCAGCGGCGCGGTGCTCGCCCTGCAGATGTCGCGCGCACTCTCCGAATACGGCCAGGTAGGGCGGACGGGACAAGTGGTCGCCATAACCCTTGTGCGGGAAATGGGCCCCGTGCTGACGGCGCTGATGGTGGCGGGGCGGAACAGTTCGGGCATCGCGAGCGAGTTGGGTTCGATGAAAGTCACCGAGCAGATCGACGCCATGCGGGCGCTTGGCACCGACCCTATTCAGAAGCTGGTCACGCCGCGCCTGATTGCCACGTGCGCCGTTCTCCCCGTGCTTACCGTGATCGCCGATTTTGTCGGCATGTTCGGCGGCTCCATCGTCGCGGCGATGATCAATATCCCGGCGAGGCAGTATTGGACCGGCGCCTGGCGGGCTCTCGGATGGAGCGACGTCGTGCAGGGTCTGATGAAACCTTTCTGCTTCGCATTCGCGATTGCGCTTGTCGGATGTTATTACGGATTGAGCACGACGGGCGGCACCCAGGGCGTCGGCCGCGCCACAACGCAAGCGGTGGTAGTCGCTTCCGTGCTGGTGTTTATCCTGACGTTTTTCATCACCAAAATCTTTGTTAGCGGCGTGATTAACATATGACGCCGGACTCGCCGCCGGTCCTGAAATTTGAACACGTCAGCGTATCTTTCGACGGACAAATCGCGCTCGACGACGTCTCCTTCGAAGTGCGCGAGGGTGATTCCCGTATTCTCTTTGGCGCCGCGGGAAGCGGTAAGACCGTATTGCTGAAGGCCGCGCTCGGTCTCGTGAGACCGGACAGCGGACATATTTTCGTGTTTGGCCAGGACATCACACTGCTCAAGGAATCGCAACTGTCCGATATCCGCAGCAAGGTTGGGATGTTGTTTCAGGAGAGCGCGCTTTTCGATTCGATGACTATTGCTGAGAACGTCGCATACCCGCTTTTTAACCAGAAAGCGATTCACTGCGAAGCCGCGGAAGGCCGCCAGAAGGTAGTTGACGCGCTACGATTCGTCGAGCTGGAGAATACGCTCGCGAAGTTCCCGAGCGAACTGTCCGGAGGCATGCGGCGTAGGGCGGCCATCGCAAGGGCAGTCGTCACGGGGCCGCCCTTATTGCTCTACGATTCGCCGACGGCGGGTCTCGATCCCATCACGGCGAACAACATTATCGCGCTGATCGTGAAAGCGCGCGACGCCAGCCGGACCACCACGCTGATGGTGACGCATCGCTACCAGGACGGGAATCTGGTGGCGAAATTCCGCTACAATCTTGAAGGCGGACGGTTGGAGCATGTGACTGGACGCGATCCCGGTTTCGACGCCAGTACGAGGTTCATGGTTTTCAAGGAAGGCCGTCTGGTTTTTGACGGCCCGCAGAAGGAGCTTGAGGAATCGAGCGATCCTTATATTTCGAAATTTGTCCTGAAGCGCGACTAAAAGTCTATGCCTGCCGCAAAAACAGTCTCATGGGCGAAGTTGAGAGTCGGAATCATGGCCATCGTAGCCATGGTTATCCTGGGTGTGTTCATTTTCCTACTCACGGGCAGTTCAGGCCTGTTTACCCGTACCGCCATCCTCTTGACTTTCATGAACGACTCGGCCGGAATGGCGACGGGTTCGACGGTGCGGCTCAACGGGATACTGATCGGGACGATCGAGAACGTCTCGCTTTCAGGAGAAAAGGATCCGCAGCGGTTCGTCAAAATCGAGATGACCGTGAAGCGGGAACTGCTGGCTCAAATTCCGGAGGACTCCCTTGCCGGGATCAGCGCTTCGAATCTGCTTGGCGACAAGTTCATCAACATCGAAAAAGGCAAGGCCACGGCGGTCGTGAAGGATGGCGCGGAAATCAAGAGTCTGGTAGCGCGCGACATTCCGGAGTTGATGAACCAGAGCGCGAACATTCTGGGCGATTTCCAAAAGATGGTGAAGCGCTTCGACCTGCTCTTCGCCGATATCGAAGCGGGCAAGGGCAATCTGGGCAAGCTGATCCGCGACGAAGAATTATACAACCGCATGAACTCGCTGGCCGACGAGGCGCAGAAAACCATCGTCGCCGTCCGGACGGGTAACGGCACTCTTGCCAAGCTATTGTACGACGATTCAGTGTACATGGAAGTTCGCGCCACCATCAGGAAAGTGAACGACATGGTGGACGAGTTGCAGGCGGGCAATGGAACCGCTGGTAAATTCCTAAAGGACCCTGCCATCTACGACGAAACGCGTAAGACGCTGGCCGAGGCGAGGAAAATGCTTGAGGAAGTCAACGCAGGCAAAGGCACGGTTGGCATGATGCTCAAGGACGGCCAGCTTTACAAGCAGGTGAATCAGACCATCGCCAAGGTCGACCAGACGCTTGACAAGCTGAATTCCGGTCAAGGCACGCTGGGGCAGTTGCTGGTGAACCCGCAAATGTACGAGTCGTTAAACGGAGCGATGGGGGAATTTCAGTCGCTCGCGAAGGACATCCGGGCCAACCCGAAGAAGTTCCTGCGGATCAAGCTTGGCCTGTTTTGATGCGGCTCGGCTTGGTGGCGTCGAAGCGGCTCGTGGTGAATGCGGATGATTTCGGCTTTACTGCGGACGTGAACCAGGGCATCCTCGACGCTCACCGCGACGGTATTCTGACGTCGGCCACACTGATGGCGAACGGCGATGCCTTCGACCACGCGGTGCGGTTGTCTCACGAGAATCCTTCGTTGGACGTGGGGTGCCATCTGGTACTGGTTGGCGGGCGGTCCCTGCTTGACGGCCAGCCGTTTCCCGCGAGCGTTCCCGATCTGCTGAAGCGGCTGGTGCGCGGCTCGATTCGCGTGTACGACGAGCTGGCCGCGCAGGTTCGCCGGATTCGCGAATCCGGCGTCCGGCCCACGCACCTGGACACGCACAAGCATACGCATCTCGCGCCTCCCGTGCTTAACGCGGTGGCGCGGATTTCCGCGGAGTCCGGCATCCGGTGGGTGCGGCGTCCCTTCGACGTCCCGATGGACGCGGCCGCTTACGGAATTCCGGCGGGCACGCGAAGAATCAGCCTCATGCTTCGCTTGATGAGGGGATACACGAGGCACGTCCTGAAAGCGCGAGGATGCCGGTCAACCGATCATTTCGCGGGATTTCAGATAACGGGACGCTACGGCCCGGCGGAGCTTGTGCGGCTGATTCAGAACCTGCCGGAAGGCGTAACCGAATTCATGTGCCATCCTGGCCGCTGCGGCGAGGAACTGCGGCAGACTTCAACGCGCCTCAAGGAATCAAGAGTGCTGGAACTTGCGGCCCTGACGGCGCCTGAAGTACGACAGGCGGCGCGAGATTCCGGGGTTCAGATCGTGAGCTTTCGGGATCTGTCGGTGTAGCGCCTTGGCCCCGGGCGTCGAGCGCTCCAGAAAACGTTGCAAGTGCACTGTCCCGTGTTGTAGTCTACGATCGGCCCAAGAGCGCGACCAGGGGTTCGCGCGCGGACGAGGGCGTCCGCCCTACCTTTGCACGATGGGCGTTTCCGGTTCAATAGATCGCGGCCCCGCCACATGCATCGGATCTCCGAACCTGATCCGCACCCAAGAGGGATATTAGGCGCATTCTGAAGACTCGCCTGCATTAGCCCCGCTTTCCCCACAGTTACGACGTACGCCCGAAACCCGTCCTGCGCATGAAAAAAGCCGCCAAGGTTTCCCTGGCGGCCTTTTGATTTCGCGCTCCGTGACCGCGTGACTAATCGCCGAACGAGCCGACTTCTTCCCTCTCTTCTACCTTCTCGGTCTTCGGCTTGCCGTTCGCTGCCGGCGCGATGGATATCGTTCCGAGCGGCACAAAAGCCGTATCCGCGGGAGCCTCTTTCAACACGTGCTGCCGGTACAACTTCGACATGCGCTCGTTTTCTTCTTCCTTCTTGATCCGTTCGGCCCGCGCCCGGATCTTCTCCTCGCGAGAGGTCTTTGCGATCCCGACGTCGTCCAGATCCGTCTGCTTCTTCCACGCGACGTGCTCGGGATTCAGCTCGAGCGAATGTTGAACCGTAGGCAGCGTTACGCTTTTGTTGCCCGCGAAGATCTCGTGACGACCGTGCTCGTCATACCACTTCGTCAGGGTTGCGGTCATGTGCATCTTCTCGATGATGTTCCGCCAGCCGACACCCGTGTTATAGGCGCAGAACGAAATCTCGCCCTGCTGGGTGGCGTACGGAATGATGCACTGCTCCGTGCGCCGGAAGTCGTAGTTGAACAGATCCTGGAACCACATGCCCGCGACAAACAGGAAATTCCAACGGTCCGCGCGGCGCTTCTCGATGTCCTTCAAACGATTCTCGCCCGCTACGCTGCCATAGCTCTTTCCCGTCGCGCCGAACGACTTGTCGAACTTCTTCAACAGGTCGAGCAACCGGAAGTGCTTGGGCGACTTGAACGGATCGTAGTTCTTCATCACCGCCAGCGCCATGCCGGCGACCGAAAGCCATTTTCCACGCCCCGCGTCCGTCACGCGCGCCACATCCTTCGAGAACTGATCAGCGTGCAGGAACGCAGTCACTGGCGCGGATTCCTTGGTTTCCTTGTCCACCATGATCGCCATGCCGATACCGCAGTTGGGATGGCATCCGCAGCTTACCTGCCCCCAG
>SHUI01000002.1 GCA_009697455.1 Bryobacterales bacterium | reverse complement strand
AGCGGTTAGAGGACGGCGGGAGCGGAAACCGGATCAGGAGGAGGCGACAAAAGATAGAGTCAATCGATTGGCAAAGGTCAAGAAAGGATCACTCAGCGCCGGCAAAGGCCGACGCAGAAGGCCTCTTTCGTGCATAATTCAGGTTATACGACGCAGCTCCCGCTCAACGGGCGCGACTTCGCGCAACTTGTTCTGCTCGTTCCGGGAGCGACCACGCGGCCGGGCGGTTTCGAACAAACGGTCGGGGCTGCGACTGGCAGCCTTGGATCGGGTGTGGCGATAGGCGGACGCGACAATCAGAATAACTTCACGCTCGACGGCGCTAGCAATAACGCCCGTCAGTTCGGTAATATCGCCATCAAACCGTCTATCGACTCCGTTCAGGAGTTCAAAGTTCAAACCAGCTCCTATATGGCCGAGATGGGGCAGGCTGCCTTCGGGCAGATCAGCCTGGTGACCAAATCCGGGACCAATCAACTGCATGGATCCCTTTTCGAGTTCTGGCGCAACGACGTTTTCGACGCCCGTAATTATTTTCTACCGACGTCAAGCCGCCTGAACCGCAACCAGTTCGGCGGGACGGTGGGCGGACCGATCGTTCGGAACAAGGCGTTTTTCTTCTTTAATTACGAAGGCAACCGCGAGCGCCGCGGCGTGGAACTGCTGCGCTCGGTCCCCATCCAGGCGTGGAGGGAAGGCGATTTTTCCGGAATCGCCGGTCTCGTTCTCAGAGACCCGGCGGGCACCGTACCGTTCGCCAACAACCGGATTCCCATCACGCGGTTTTCGAAAACCGCCACGGCCGCGCTGGGACTCTGGCCCAAGCCGAACTTCGGCAATCCGGCCACGACGACCGCGAACAACCTGCTGGTAACCAAGCCCAACCGCTTTTCAGACGATCAGTTGACGGTGAAAGGCGATTGGGAATTGACGTCGAAGGACCGGCTGAGCGGACGCTTCAGCCGCGCGGCGCACAACCAGACCACGATCGGAGGCCTGCTGCCCGGGTTCGAATTGAATATCCCGCCGCGCAATATCGTTGGCCTCGTGAGCCTGACGCACGTTTTCAATCCGAGGATGATCGGTGAGTTCCGCGCTTCCTTTACGCGCTCGGAATTCGTGCAGTGCAGCGCTAACTGCTACCAGACCGGTTACTATAGCCAGTTCGGCATCAACCATCCGCTGGCCGGGGCGCAGTTCGAGGGCGCGCCCACGCTGACCTTCTCCAATATCACGATGACCACGTTTGGAGACGACGACTTCAACTACCAGCGGGACATTTCGAACGAATTCAATTACGCGGGCAGCGTAACGTGGACCCGCGGCAATCATACGGTGAAGGCCGGCGGCACGATTACGCGGTATCAGCAGAATACGCCCGGTCCGGTGACGGGGCTGCGCCGCGGCAGCTTCAACTTCCGCGGCGACTTTACGGGCAACGCGGTCGGCGACCTGATCCTGGGCAACCCGTTCACGGCCTCGCGCGTGGTGGGAAAAGGAGTGGAAACCGGACGTTCCTGGTGGCACGGTTATTACGTTCAGGACAGTTGGAAAGTGAACCGCAAGCTCACGCTCACCTTGGGCCTCCGCTATGAATACATCAGCCCGCTCGCGGACAACCTGAACCGGCGTTCCACTTTCTGGCCGTTGAGTAACGACTACGGTACTGGGGATACGGGCCGTGTAGTGGTGGCGGATCCGTCGTATTGCGCGACGACGACGCGGCCGTGCGCGGGAGCTAAGGATATTCTGCATCTCGACGGAATCTCCGGGCGCGCGGTCTACAACGCGGACCGCAACAATTTCGCGCCGCGGTTCGGTTTCGCGTACAGCGTGGACGCAAGGACGGTGGTTCGCGGCGGATACGGAATCTTCTACACGAATTCACAGACCTTCCTGAACAACTTCGTGATCAACCGCCGGCAGCCGCCTTTTGCGGAAACTCAGGCGGTGACGTCGTCGACGGCCACGCCGCAGATCAATATCGCCGATCCGTTTATCAGCGCGGCGGCGGGGTTGGTGATCAACACGCAAAACATCAATCCGGCGTTCCGTGAAGGCTATACGCAGCAGTGGAACCTGACGGTGCAGCGCGAACTGCCGTTCGGCGTCAACCTGGAAGCCGGCTACGTGGGCAACAAGGGGACCAAACTCGGCGAGCTCGCCTTCTACAACATTCCGACTCCGGGACCGACGGCGACCATTCAGGCGCGGCGTCCATTCCCGGCGTGGGGCACGGCGCTGAGTCTGGATGCGTACGTTCTTTCGAACTACAACTCGCTCCAGATCAAAGGCACGAAGCATAGCTCGCGAGGCATGTCGCTGCTGGGCGCTTATACCTGGGCGAAGTCAATTGACCTCTCGAGCGAGCGCGGCTCCGGCGACCGCGGCGGCGGTTTCGACACGGGCGGCGGTAACGTTCGAAACACGCACGACTACTCGCGCGGCCTTTCCGGATTCGACGTTCGGCACCGGCTGGTGCTGAGCACGGTATACGAACTCCCGTTGGGCCGCGGTAAGGCGCTGATGAAGGACGCGAGCGCCGGCTTGACTAAGCTGGTGGGCGGCTGGGAAGTATCGGGCATCGGTCTGTTCCAGGGCGGATTTCCAACCACAGCGGTGATGTCGGCCGATATCAACGGAGACGGGATTGCGGACCGGCCGGACTTCACGGCTCCGTTGCAGTACAACACGCGCAACCCGAACTGCTATGTGGTGGATTCGCGGAATCCGGGGTGCGGCGGGGCGACGTACACTTCGTTTGTGGATCTGCCTGCGGGCGCGACGCGATTCGGTTCCGCGGGACGGAATATCATGATCGGGCCGGGAACGTTCAACTTCGACGTGGGCGCGGCGAAGAATACCCGCTTCGGGAAGGACGACCGTTTCAATGTGCAGTTCCGGTGGGAGTTTTTCAACTTGCTCAATCACGCGAACTTCAACCAACCGAACCGGGTGGTAAACGTGGTCGCGCCGAGATTCGGCACGATCACGTCGGCCGGGCGGGCGAGGGAGATGCAGTTGGGGTTGAAGGTGGAGTTTTAAGAAAAGACCCCGGGCGGCCGCTACCGCCTCAGGTTTCCTTTGGTGCCGCGACGGAACGGGGTGACGGTTCGGTAGCGATTTTCGATCTTCCCTGTCCTGCTCTGGTGATCCGCTGTTCGATGACCTCGCCCCAAGTCAAGGTTGGCATCAATCTGGCCCTTTTCTGTCTGGGCAACAGCCTCATGCAAAACCGCATCTATCAAACGACTGGCCTTGGTGGAACTTCCTTCTGAACGACAGCGTCTCGCGCTCCGCGACGAGAGCGATTGGCCGATTCTGGCAGCCGCCCTCGCGTTGCGATGCCCGATTTGGACCGAAGACACCGACTTCTTTGGCTGCGGCGTGGCGACCTGGACGACACTTCTCTGATGTTCGTACAACCTACTCACGCGAACAGAAGGCGTCCTTTGGGCTCGGGGACGGGTCGCCCCAGTTCCCGGGCGGTTTCCAGCCACTCTTCGATAACGACTTCGGCGTTGGCGAGCGCTTCCTGCCGTGTTGCGCCGTCCGCCGCGCAACCGGCCAGTTCCGGCACCTCGGCGATGAATGCCTCGTCTTCCGCGCTCCAATACAAAATGATTTCGTACCTCGTCATCGCGTCCTTTCCGCTAGTTTATATTGAACCAGCACTTTTCGCACTTGTTTCACCTGATACGCTTTGGCCATCGAGTCTCGGGGCTGCAGGTTAAGAATCTCGTCGACTCCCTCGCGGCTGAAAATGTGGTGGCTCCCCTTCGTGCGCTCCTCGAAGCCGAGCCGCAGAAGGATCGCACGAAGATTACTGAACTGGATGTTGGCATCCGAGGAACCACGCAACACACGCGCGAGTATGGAATCGGCCACAATTCCATTGTGCCCCAGACCCGCATGCGCCACAGTCTACGCCGAACACCAAGCCGGCCCCTGGGCGGCGCGACGATCAAATATCGCTCGATGGTGTAGCTATGCGACCGTGGCAAGTCCATTCTTCTCGACCAGAGACAGCAACTTGAGCGAAGCTCCGGAAGGCCGCTTTTCGCCGCGCTCCCACTTGCTGACCAGACTGCTCGTGACGTTCAGATAATTGGCGAAAACGGTCTGGCTGACGTGTTCCCTCTCCCGGATCGCCTTGATTTCTTCGGGCTTCAATGGCCGGACCGGCGTCAGGCAGGCATCGTCGAAACGCCGCATGGTCTGCTTGTCGATGACCCCACCGACGTGCAAGTCCTCCATCATGCCGCCGTCCGGCGATTATGGCGGGCAATCCATCCCCGCTGCCGGCGCCTGACTCGCTCGAGCACAAAAGCAAAGGTGAAACCTGTTGGAAGCTGTTCGCCCGAAAGGCTTAGACCTGGAAGCAGGAGCTAAAGAAACAGTACAGGAACGCCCCTGTTCGCTATTTGAGACAACCCTTGGCATGACGATTGGCGGAACATCTTACTTCGCCGAGGACAACCCGGCCGCAATTCAGGGATCACGTCCATGGGTGGGGATCAGGCCACCGGATCGATAGAAGGAAAGTGAAGTTCGGTTCGGCACCGCGAACTCCGGAAGATGGACTTAGGACCCCGGCTCTTCTGGCAGCGCTGGCGCGGCCTCGGGCTTCTCGTCGACTGTCTTGCCAAGGTGGCGGAGACTGATGTGGGTCTGGCCGGTCTCGATGATCCGGTAGAGGTTCAGGCTGACCTGTTCGCCCCGCACCGGAAACGTGAATCCTGCGGTCTGTGATACGGGCTCGTCCTTTCCGACCGCGCGGTACTCGGCGACGCAAGAACTCTCCATCATCGAGAGCGACGTTCCATTCCACTCTCGACCGTCGAAATCTATCTAGATGATCCGCACGGGTCCAGCGGTGGTGTTCACGACGAAGTGGCTCCCGTCGTGCGGGTACTGGATCCGCACGCAAAGTCGCTTTGGTGGTCCGTTCGGGATGACGTCGGCGAAGATCACGGTACCGGTGTCGGTGGCCCGCAAGAGCGGCTCTGCGTCCAGGAACGCCTGTTGACGTTCCGGTGACTCGTCGCCGATGCGGAGGCACGCGTGGTGGAGGACGTGATGCTCCTGTCGACTCCGCATCGACCTGAACCCGAGCCAGTCTATAACGTCGGGGGCGACCTCGTTCAACTGACGAAGATCAATACCCTGGCTCGGCGCGTATTCCGCGGCGCCGCTCGCGAATCCCGTTGTGGAGACCGCCGTCACTTTGTCAAACCTGAACCGCTGGCGTCGACCTACGAGCTGCTCAATCCACGATTCAGGCGCGGGGCCAATGCTCGGCCGGCTCCGACACTCCATCAACCACGAGAAGTCCGCAGAGCCCACCTTGCCACGGATGACGATATCCAATTCGGCGATTTGTACGCCGTCATCGCTGTATACGCGGTCGTTCCGCTCGACCCTGAAGCCGCGCGGCACGAGGAGGCCCTCTATCGTCGCAACGAGGTCCTCTAAGCCCTTCCCGTCGTTGCTCGTGCGCCCTGCCATTGCTTAGACCGTATTAGGCTGTATCAAGACGTTCGCCATACGGATAAGCCTGTAAGACTTCCGCCCCCCCTCAAAACACAAACTTCAGCGCCGCCTGCTGTATCCGCGCCGGGGCGGTGCCGCTGATCTGCCCCGCCTGCGCATTCCCTATCGACGCGTTCGGCGTGCCGAAATTCGACCGGTTGAACGCGTTGAACATCTCCCAGCGGAACGTCACGCGATACCGCTCGCCTACCGCAAATTGCCGGTGGATTCCCGCGTCCACATTGAAATTCCCAGGGCCAATCAGAATCCCGCGCCCGGCGTTGCCGAAGTTGAACTGAGCCGGCGTCGCGAACGCGTTCAGGTCGAACCAGCGGTCGATCGTCCGCTGATCCTTGGGGAGGTTTCCGTCACTCACGCGATTCGGCCGGTCTCCTCCTCCGCCCGCCGAGTTCGAGACCGCCGCCGCCAACCCCGGCGTGAAATGCTCGCCCGTGGACATCGACCAGATTCCATTCAGACTCCAGCCGCCTAGCACCCACGCAACGGGTCCACCGGCCGCGGCGTAACGCCGTCCCTTGCCGAACGGCAGTTCCCACACATGATTGAACACCGCGATGTGGCGGCGGTCCTCCGGCATCGAGCCCCACTCGCAGCGGTAGCAGCGGGCGTCCTGGGGAGGCGCGTTCCCCCCGCCGTTGATGTTGCCGCCATTTGAAAGAAAGTGCGACCACGTGTAGGCGAGCGACATGGTCAGTCCGTTGCGCGCCCGCTTCTCCACGCGCGTCTGTAGCGAGTGATATTTCGACGCGCCGAAATTCGTGCGGTACGTGATGTTCGTCACGTTCGGATTGGCCGCAAAGAAGGGGCGGCGCGGACCCTGCGCCCCGGCGCCCGGAACCGACTGGTTGATGTTCACGTTCGCGATCAGCCCGAGCGAACGCGTGCCCACATAGGACACGTCGAGCAGCAAATCCTGCCAGATCTCGCGCTGGACGCCCATGCTCCACTGCATGGTTTGCGTCGACTTGAGACCGTAGTCCCAGGCATTCGGATTGCCGGCGGAAAGCTGCGCCTGATTGTTGAGATCGGGCGCGACCGGCACCGGGAGGCCTTGGGAAATTCGAGTGAGCGGCGCCGCGTTCTGATCGGTAGCCACCACCTGCGAGAAGAAGAAAGGCAGATTCTTGTAGAGTTGCCCGCCGCCCTGCCCCGCTTCGACGAACGACGCGCCGTAGCCCGCGCGCAGCACGGTCTTGCGGTCCGACGTTAGCATGTACGTTACGCCGAGACGAGGGGCCAGATTGTTAGTGTCGATGTTGCGCAGACGGCGGCTTGCGCCGTTCCGGCCGGCGATCTCAAGCTGCGCGGTGTTGACGTTGAAGTTCGACCAACGATCGTGAACCTCGTAAGGTGGTGTGAGCAATTCATACCGCACGCCATAGTTGAGGGTGAGGCGATTGGTGGCCCGCCAAGTGTCGTCGACGAACGCGTTGAGATTGTAGAAGCGCATGCCGAACGTGCCCGAGAGCACGTTGCGCGTGATGCCGCTCGTCGCGCCGAGCGCCCAGTCCGCCAGGGCCGTCGAGGCGATACTGGTCCCCACCTGGCGCGTGAACTGGCCATTGAAGTCGAAGGTTCCTCGCGTGGGGAAGGCGGAGAAGCCGTTGAAACGATGGCGCACATACTGTCCGCCGAACTTAAATGTGTGGGTGTTCCTCACCACAGTAAGCACGTCTTCGTATTGGAACGAAACCGTCTGGCTGTTCTCCGGATACGTCGAGGCGTCCCCGATGTTCCGGAAACCGGTAATCGCGAACGAGGGCAAGCCGCCGGACTTGTCGTTGATGTTGATGCCGGGAATGCCCACGGCGGTAGCGGTCGCGAGCGAGTTGCCGAGCGGCGAGATGTACTGATTCCATCGCGTCGCGCCAAGCCGGACTTCGTTCACGATGTTCGAGCCGATCACCTTGACGTAGTTAAACGTCGCGGACCAGTTCTTAAGCGGCGTCTCGGTGCCGGTATCGGTGCCGTCCGAGGAAAGGAACCGGCTGATCGGCACGCCGGGATTCGCCGGAGCCGGAACGTTGCCGGGCGTGATGAGCAACGTGTCGTCGTAGCTGTACTTAAAGAACACGCGGTCGCTCGCGCCGAGATTCTGATCGAGGCGGGCGTCGAACTGGTCGGTACGCTGGGAGACTGTGGGATTGTAGACGAAGTTTCGCGTAGCCCCGCCGCTCGTGGGGTCTGGCAGGAAGCTCGTAAGTTTGAGCGCCGCCGGGTCGAGGCGCACGGCGGGGATGCGATTCCCGGCGAAGGCGACGCGCTGCCCATTCGCGACGTTGGTGGGATCGAAGATGGTGGTTCCGAGGGCCGAGAAATCACCGCTTGTGATCCACTGGCGTTGAGCGAGCGTCGGGATGGTCGAGATCACGGTGCGCGGTTGGCGCAGGCGGATGCCTTGATAATCGGCGAAGAAAAACGTGCGGTCCTTGCGGATGGGGCCGCCAACCGTGCCACCGAATTCATTGCGGCGGAAGGCCGGCTTGCGCACTCCGGCGCGGTTGTTGAAAAACGCATTGGCGTCAAGCCGGTCGTTGCGGAGGAACTCGTAGCCGCTGCCGTGAAACCGGTTAGTGCCGGATTTGGTTTGCACGACAGTGATAGCTCCGGCGGCCGCGCCGTACTCGGCCGTGTAGTTGCTGGTCAGCATGCGGACTTCCTGGATGGAGTCCACGGTCGGAACCATGATGAGCGTGGAGAGCCACAGGTTGCGGTTCACCATTCCGTCGATCAGATAAGTGTTGTTCTGCGCGCTCGATCCGTTGACGGAAATGTTGACGTCGCCGCGGATGGCGTATTGGGAGGTCGCGAGATTGCCACTCGATCCGGTGTAAGCGCCGGGGCTGAGTTTAAGGAGCGAGGTGAACGTGCGGCCGTTGAGCGGCATCTCGATCATCTGCTGATTGGTGACCAGCGAAGAGACGGCCGCGGTTTGCGATTGCAGGAGCGGCGCGGTCTCCTTCACTTCCACGGTTTCCTGAACGCTGCCGACCTGCAACTGAAGGTCGACGGTGAGCGTGTCGGCGGCGGTCAGTTGCAAGCCGCTTCGGACAAGCTTCTGGAAGCCCTGCAACTCAGCGGTCACCGAATAGGCGCCCGTGGGCATGGACGTAGCGACATACTGGCCGGATTCATTGGTGGTGACGGTGCGGCTGAAGCGGGTACCTTCATTGACGAGCGTGACTCTGGCGCCGGCGGCCGCCGCGGCCGCCTGATCCGAGACCGTTCCGACTATGCTCCCACTCTGTACCTGACTGAACGCGGCAACCGTGGTGGCCAGTAAGAACAGCGGTATCCGGACATTCGAGTTGATCATTAGCTCTCCCTTTGCGGTGATTGTAGCAGAGGGAGCGAAGAGCGGCAGTGAAAAAAGCCGAAGGGGATAAGACTTCCTTCGGCCCGCAGAACCCATTACTCAGGATAAACAGGTCGCCAAGCCTTCGAAATCCGTTTCCCGCGGTACGCCAACAGACCTATCAGCGCGCCGCCCAGTAGAGACATAGTGGCCGCCAGGTTTTGACCTAAATGCAATTTGGAACGGACGGACATCGGAGAAGTGACAGCTCCCAGTCAAGTGACTTGGCGCGGTCAGGTTCCTGGGCAAGACCGGGAGGCTCGGGGAGACCTATCCCAGATGGGTCACTCGAACACCGTTACTTTGCTGCGACTGTTCCAGGGAAAGCGGTTCCAGGGAAAGAGGATTGGCTCATCCCAGCTTCGGATCTTCCTTGAGCAACGCCTTCGCTATTACGTAAACGCAGAAAGCGATCGCCAGGAAGTCCACAGCCGCTCCGGCGAATGTACCGATGTTGATGGCGTTGATGACGTCTTTTCCGTCCGGGCCGACGGTCTTGCTTAGCACGATTTTTGCCGCGCGCCAATCGCCGCCGGGAAGCGCGAGACTAACAAGCGGCATGATGACGTCCGCTACCAGCGACGAGATTACTTTTCCAACTGCGCCGCCGATAATCACGCCGACCGCGAGCCCTAGAATCTGATTCTTCAGCAGGAAATCTTTGAATCCGGTGAGCACAGGGTTCTCCTTAAGAAATATTCAAACTACCACAGTCTTTGGACTCCGTCTCTCATCCAGGTCCAATTAGCCGGTCCTTGGGGAGTTTTCTAACCCGAGGCGATCTCCCGATACAACTCGAACACCTCGGCGATGTTTCGTTCTCCCTCTTCTAGCGCCGCCGTGCGCGTTGGAGTATCTGTGAGCAGACGCGCGATGGCATCTTCGAGCGCCACCGGATCGGAAACGGGAATCAGCGTGACGCCCTCGGGCCGCATGCCGTTGTCGCTCGCAATCACCGGCGTACCTAAACTCAACGCTTCCCGCACCGCGATCGAGTCGCCGTCATAGAGCGTGGTGCGCAGTAGAATCGTGCAATCGGCCATCGCCCGCAATGTCGTTTGATGCGGCGAATCGCCGAACAGCAGGATGTGTTCCGCCCACGGCTGGCGGGCGATCAGTTCCTGAAGTTGCCTTTTCAGACTACCCTCGCCGAGAATTACGAGGCCCGCGCCAGGGAAGCGCTCGCGCACCTTGCCGAGCGTGGAGATTTGCAGTGGCAGGTCGTACTCCGGTTTGAGACCGCCAACAGTAAGCAGCACATGCTCATGCGACGCGAAAAAGGCGCGCATCGGTTCGGGCAGCGGTGCGTCCGCGGGCTGGGAAAAAGTATGTGGACAAATCTGCCTGATGCGGTTCGGCTCGACTCCGAACTTTCGGAACATGCGGGCAATCTCGGAGTTGACCGCGATCAGCCGGTCAAAGCGCCGGAACACGAAACCGCGTAGCGTGAACGGACGGGCGGTCCGGCCTTCGGGCGACCCTGGGTATCCTCCTGAATGAAACGAGAGCACTGTCTTTGCGCCGGGAATCAGACTACACAGCAGACTCAATCCCAACAAACGCGGCGCGAAGTTGCCGCCGACATGGAGATGAACGACGTCGTAACGCAACCGCAGCAACAGACCAAACAGCTCAACCGCGCTGCGGGGGTAGTACACTTCGTCCGCCTCGGCCTTCCGGAATCGGGTCAGATTGACGACCGCGCACGGGATTCCCCGGTCGAGCAGGTACTTGCGGATCGCGACCAAGTTCGTCTCAACGCCTCCATACGGAGGCGGATACGGACCAAGTTGGAGAACTCTCATACCAATTTCGGCGCGAGGATTGTCAAAGCTCGCCCACACGGTGTGGGTAGACCCAGACCTGTAGCCGGACTGCCAGGGCTCTCGAAAGTCACCCGGGAAGCTACAGCTTCAACTTGCAGACCACACCCACATCGTCGCAATACCACATCCAGCCTTGCCAGATCGTCATCCCGTGAGGCAGCGGATCGCTTTCGGCAAGCTGAATCTTCTCGACGATGTCCCCAGACTCCGGGTCATGCTTGAAAAAGGCGTTGAGATTGGAATCGGCGCACCACAAATATTTCCCTTCCCAGCCGATGCCATGAGGCCGGTTTCCCGCGGTAGAGAATCGTTTCTCTATAACCCATTCCTTTGGGTTTACCCGGTAAATCATGCGTGACGGGGGCACGGCCATCCAAAGTTTGCCGTCCCGCCATTCCAGGCCGTGCGCGCCGGTGCCGGGCGCCGCCGCACCCATCAGCCTTCCTTGCTGAAACCCGCCCCCTTTCTTAGCCGCCGTGCGCGCCGGCGCCTCCGCGCTCTTCGCAAGCAGCGGGCTGCTTCTCCCTGCCGGATCGCCGCTCATGTTGTAAATGATGCCCGCGCCGGGAGTAAAGTACTTGGCGATGGTCTTGCCTGTTTTGGCGTCGGCGCGGATGGTCTCGCGGCTGTAGGTGGACGCCATCCAGATGGCCTCGCCATCGAAGGTAATACCGCTCGCTTTGTCCGCTTCCGTGTCGAGCGCGCGCAGCACCTTGCCATCTTCGTACCGCACCAGGTAAATCTTGTTGTCGCCCTGGTCCATGATCCAGAGTCCATCGGCCGTCGCCTGCAGGCCGTTCGGCTTCGGACCGGGGGACTTGTAAACGGTCTCCACCTTGCCGGTCTTGCGGAGGGGAGTTCTTTGGGTGTCGATGACTGCCACCGCATTCGCGGCGGGAACTGCCGCGGCCACTGCCGCCAAAAATCCTCTGCGATGCATACGCGTTTCTCCTCGGAATGAAGTGTGGATTCGGACACACTATACTACACTTGCACACTGTTATGAACGAGGTCCACCGTCTGAATGTCGACCGTCTGAACCGTCTGAACCCGTCTGAACCGCCTGAAGCGATGGGCGTTCCAGTCAAGACGCGGGCACGGCCGGTCGAAAGCCGCCGGGATTCGTCAAAGCTTGCCAAAACCGGCTCAAAGCCATTCCTCAACTAAGAATTTCCGTCTTCCCCGGCTCCAATGGATCTTCCAAGCGGGCGGCGATGCGGTTGGCAAGCAGCCCTGGCGATGCGGCGCCCAAGCGGCCCATGGGTGTGTTGGTCATGGTAGTAAGCAGTTTCTTGGGCCGTACGATTAGAGTACGAACCCTCGGATATTGCAATGCAGCAACGCAGCCCAGCGTCTCCACGGCCCTTTTCGCCGCGACGTAGTGAGGCCACTCCCTCACAGGGCGTTCCACTGCTTCAGAGGAAATGATTACGGCGCACCCGTCGCTGTGATTCAACATCTCCAAAAACTCGGCAAGTGGAGCCAGCGTGAGTGATACCGCCTCATTGATGTAGGCGCCGATGCGTCCGGCAGCGTTCGGCTCCAGGCGCAGCGGCAGGATCGGGGGGCAAGCATTGCAAATGAGGAAATTCAGCTGGCCATGCTCTCTCGCGACGCGCTCGCGCAACCGCCGTAACGCTTCCGGATCGGCGGCGTCTCCCACCTCCGTCCGGGACACCTCACCGGTTGTTCCGGAGCGCGCCATTCCATAGACCTCCGCGCCTCTCAGTTCCAAAGCGCCCTTCAGCGCCGCGCCCAATCCCCGGCTCGAACCGAGTAGCACCGCGGCCCGCCCGGCCAAGCTACCGGGTCTCACTCCCGCGGAATCGATCTCCTCAGCTTCGGGTACCATCGGTCGTATGTACGACCAGCAATGTCCGGAAACGACGGTTGAAGCGCTATCAAGTAGAGAAACATCCAATTTGATTTGCCCGAACCGTGGATCAACAGACGCTACCGAGGCGCGATAGGCCACCGTAGCCGGGAACCGCGCCGTTCCCTGGAACCGCAGCACGAGTTTAGAGAATAGCGCGGACTCCCCAGGCAACTCCATCCCGATCAGATAGCTGCTCCAGGAGAGTATCGTCATCAGAAGCCGGTCGGTGGCACCCCATCGAGCGCCTACCGCGGCCAGAGCCGCGGGATTGCAAGCATATTTTCCGGAAATCGTCAGACCGGGAATTATGTCTCCCTGCTGAAGCACGGCCGCGTCGCGGCGTTCGAACACGGAGCAATCCGCAATCCCTGGTGTCTCATTTCCAAGGGAACGATCAACTGCGACTGTAACCGACGCCGTGGGCATACTTCCATCGAATAGCCGGGCTCCCCAGTGGCTTTCTTTTGCCCAAGTCTCGACGCGATAGTTGACGCCCAGAAACATCGGCCGGAGGAATTCGGCCTCAATCGACGTAACACGCCATCCAACTGGCGGACGGATGTGGCTCAGACACGCTATCGCTCCCAGACAGCCGAATACAACCGGTTGGCCATAAGGTGTGCCGCGGGCATACTCCCGGCTCAGATGGAGCGGGTTTCGATCACCGGAGGCCTCGCTGAAAGCAGTCAAGTCTTGTTCCGTGAATGAAATGGAAGTCTGGTCCGGCGTCGAACTGCTCATGACTTCCAGAATAGTTCGTTTCTCAACACAGAAGATGGGCCTGGAGGAGCACGCTGGCCGGCGCAATCAATTTCTTCTACGCCCCCGATAAAAAAATTGCATCGGAAAACCGCCAAAGGCCCAGGCTCCATCGTTGATAATAGGAAGAGCTTCATAGCGACCGCTGGAAACGAGCGGTGCCCATTTCCCGTCCGGAAAGCCTTACTTTGCCGCATCTTGGCCCGGGGAGTGACACGGCTCAAATTAACTTCGGAACATAAAGAGGAGAGTAATGGATACTCAACTACATGATCGTCTGAATCTTCCTTACGCGGAACTGGAAGAAATGAATCTGCAGGCCAAGGCGGACCGTAAGGCCCGCGTCCCCATCGAAAAGGTCCGGGAAGCCAGGCTCAGCTACCTGGCCGGCGAGCCGCGCGTCAAGGCCGTGACGGTGTTGTTCAGCGACCTCGAAGGCCGCCTGCATATGCTCGACTACGACAAGGCCTTCCTGCTGAAGAGCTGGGATAACCTTACGTTCGACGGCTCTTCGATCCGCGGCTTCACGGCACAGCGGGAAAGCGATCTGCGTCTCGGCATCGACTGGAACGCCTTCTATTGGGTTCCAGGCGACATTTTCGGTTCCGGCAAGGTCATGGTCTTCGGCGAGGTCATCGACAAGGACGGCGGCGTCTACCGCGCCGATATCCGCAGCGTATTGAAAGCTTACGCGGAAACTCAGTACCAGACCCACGGCTACACGCTCAACGCCGCCAATGAGATTGAGGGCTTCCTTTTTCAGGGCGAGAACGCCGAGCGCCGGTACCATGAGACCGGGAAATTCGAATACGTCAACACGGGAGGCTATTACCACTCGCTGCCGGGAGATCCGCTTCGCCAGTTCATCGACCAGTCGGCCGAGGTGCAGCGCGCTTTGGGATTCGAAAACGAGAAGGATCACCCCGAAGTCGCGCCATCGCAGTTTGAGATCAACTACAGTTACGCCGACGTCGTAACCGCCGCGGACCAGATCCAGCTTTATAAGCTGGCGTGCCGGCAGGTTGCCACCAAGATGGGCCTGACCGCCTGCTTCCTGCCGAAACCGGTGGTCGGCGTGAACGGAAGCGGCATGCACACAAACGTTTCCGTCATGAAGAACGGGAAGAACATTTTCTGGGATCCGAAGGGCGAAGAGAAGATGAGTAAGGCCGCTTGGCAGTTCGTCGACCGGATTCTGTCGCACGGCAACGATATCTGTCTGGTGCTGAACGCGAGCGTCAATGCCTACCGGCGGCTCGATCCGCACTTCGAAGCTCCGAACCAGATCAAGGCTTCGGCCGTGGACCGCGGCTCGATGATCCGCATTCCTATCGGCAACGAAAGAAGCGCGCGTGTCGAGGTCCGTTCAGTCGCCCCCGATGCGAACCCTTACATGACTCTACTGGCCGTTTTCCAGACGGGCCTCGACGGGAGCATCGCCAAAATGAAGAACATTCGCGATGCCGAGCGGTATCTGCCCGACAATATTTACGACGCCCTCGAGAACTTCCGAAAGGCCGAGTGGACGACCACGTTGCTTGGCGAGGATGTTAAGAAGCGCTACGCCGATCTGAAGCAAAGCTCGGCTGATCGTTGCCCGCGCCTGCTGGGGACTTTCGTCAAATCGCTCGAAGTGCAGCACCACCACGAGGTCTACAACCAGTTCCTCTGGAACATGTTCTAAGCCGCACCTGCCGCCTGCCCGCTCCGGCAACGCTGGAGCAGCGGGCGGAACGGCATTCATCGCCGAGGCGCCAGAACTGGCTGCGCAGCGGACGGCGCAACGCGGCAGGACGCGTTGAAACGCGCCCGATGCCGCGAGACCTACGAAGAACACGCCACCGGCAAGAACACGGCCCGGCCGCAACTTGAAGCCTGTCTCAAGAGCCTGCGCGAAGGCGATACCTTCGTGGTGTGGCGACTTGATCGCCTCGGAAGAAATCTGGCCGACCTGGTCCGCCTAATCGCTGAACTGGAAACCCGCCGCATCCACTTCGAATCTCTGACGGAGAAAATAGAAACTCGGTCACCAGCCGGAAAGCTGGTCTTTCATGTCTTCGTAGCGCTTGCCGAATTCGAACGCAATCTGATCCGGGAGCGCACCGTTGCTGGTCTGAAAGCAGCGCGTGCTCGCGGTCGAAAAGGCGGCCGCCCAGCAAGACTCTCCGCCAAAGAAATCAAGACCATCCGGGCGCTGCTCAAAACCGCCGACATCCCGGTTGCCGGGATAGCCGCCCGCTTCGGAGTCGCCCGGTCTACCCTGTACCGCGCCGTCCTCAACCCTGCCTACAGACCCCTCGGACACAGCACCTCTGTCGGCGGAAACTCTGCCCTTCGCCGTTGATTGTGAACTAGGCTTGAAGGCGGACGGAACAATACCTAATCCAGAACGTATTCAGCTACATGCGCACGGTTCTCTTATGCGTGTTCGGAGTCTCGCTCGGCATGACTTATGCTGCCCAGGAGGCCGAGACTTGGCAGGGTTCGTTTCAATCGAAAGACCTATGGGGCGGGATGGAAATGGAGCTGACGCAGGGCCCCGGCGGCGAGATATCCGTTCGCGCACGGTTCACTCCGCAGGGGCACCTTGAAGCACCAGTCGCAAAGGAAACTCGAATCAGCCAGAATCGGATCAGCTTTGTTGCGCACATCAACGGAGCAGATTACCGCTTCGAGGGCACACGAAAACGGGACGCTTGGGAGGGAACGGTGCAAGGGGCGGCAGCAACGGGGACCTGGAACGTGACCCGCCTGCATCCGAAGGAAGATGGAAACGGCGTGTTGCCTACGCCCTCAGGGCCGAACGCAATTGGTCGAGTGGCTTTCGATTGGACGGACGACAGCCGCCCGGAGTTGGAAACGCTGGATCCGCAAGATCATCGGCGGATAATGGTCTACTTGTTCTACCCGGCGCAACGTAGCGGCCAAGCGGAGACCACTGCCTACATACCCGACGTCGACGAGATGCGCGGCGAGTGGAGCGAACAGCAGATTGTGGCGACGCGCCGGGTTAAGACCCACAGCATTGCCGCAGCCCCCTGTAGGCGAAATGGGCGTCCTTTTCCCGTTGTGATCTTTGCGCCCGGCGGCGGGCAGAAAGCGTTGTCGTATACAGCAATTCTTGAAGACCTCGCCAGCCATGGCTTCGTTGTTGCGGCCATCGATCCCCCTTACAACGCGGCCTCCGCGAGGTTCTCCGATGGGACTGTACTCAGAAAACTTCCGCCAGCAAAACGAGGATGGGAGGTGCCGGCGACCCGCGATGACATGCCGCGGATCTACGAGCAGATGGTTGTGCATTGGGCTCGTGATATGAGCTTTGTTCTCGACCGGCTCGCCGATCTGAACAGAAGCGATTCACGATTTTCAGGAAGGTTTGACCTTGAGAAAGTGGGCGCGATGGGCCATTCCCGAGGGGGCCAAGCCGCTGGGAAGGTACGGCTCATGGATTCGCGGTTCGATGCTGGACTGAACTTGGATGGGAACATTCGCGGCCGAGCTTTTCCACCCGACTCCAAAGCCGGTGCAATCGATGGCGGGCGCACACCTTTCCTATGGCTGGAGAAGCAACTGCCTTGGCCGAAGAAGGACCTCGATGGCCTAACGCTGGAGCAGTTCGCAGACATGTGGGCAAACGGGGACCGGCTGATGCAGGCAATTGCTTCGGAGAGCATTCGAATCCAAATAGCCAGGCCCGAGATCGATCACCTCGATTTTGGCGACACCGCCATCCTGAGCGATTCCATCAACGAACAAGCCCTTCGTGGGAAAGAAAGGACGCTCACGCTGACGCGTCTGATCGTTGACACCTTCTTCGATAGCCACTTGAAGGGCGGCGATATTCGCCGCTTGGATCGATTAGCAACGACCTACCCCGAGATCAAGTTGAAGCGCTACACGCCGACTATGAAGTGATCAGCGTATCCAGCCGCCGGGTGTCAGTCGGGCCGTTTTACGCGGTTGGCCGGGATGATAGCCCTCTAAGCGTACGTAAATTTCCCTTTCTTGAGGTGTCCCCAGCTACGGATAGACCGCTTTCACCCGGTCCCCGTCCTTCAACACGCGTCCCGACGGAAGCGCAACGGAGTCGCCCTCATTCAGTCCATTAACGGCCTGCACGCGCGTTACGCTAGACGAGCCCGCCGTGACTTTGCGCCAGCGCAACTGTCCGTCCACCAGCACCCAGCACCCCTGAGCCGGCTCGCGGCGCAAGGCTTCCTTTGGAATCGTCAGCGCGTCCGGCGCCACAGCGGTACGAATCTCTACATTCACGTTTGTTCCAGGCACAAGCCGGCCATCGCCGTTTGCGATCGAGCACAGCACCTCGCCCACCTGCCGTGAACCCAACTGCACGATTTCCTGAGCCAGCCGCTCCACCGAACCGGTCCACGTCCTTCCCGGGTCCGCGTCCCACGCAATCGTGACGGGCTGCCCGTGCGACACCCGGCCAAGCTCAGGTTCGTCCACATACACGCGCACGCGCAATTTCTCAAACCGCCCGACGTTCGCCACCAAGTCGCCGGCGTTAAGCCACGATCCCGCGCGCGCGTCGACGCCGTACGCTACACCGTCCATCGGCGCGCGCAACGTGAGTTGCGCGATGCGCTCAAGCGCCAGGTCCTTAGCCGCCTGTCCGTCCCGCAGTGCCGCTTCCACTGCTTTGCGGTTTCCCTCCGCCGCGAGCGCGCCTAACTTTCGTTGCCAGGCTTCTATCTCCGCATCCGCCTGACGCAGGCGATCACCCGCAATGCTCACCTCGAAGCCGGTTGCCGCCTGCTTCTCCTGAAGCCTGCGCAGCGTCGCAATCTCTCGCTCCGCCGTTTCCCGCGAAAGCCTCGCCCGGGCGAGTCCGTTCTCGAGCTCCGCCAGATCGGAACTCCGGCCGCCCCGTTCGATCAGAGACAATTCCGCGCGCGCCGTTTCAATCCTGTGTTCCGCGGCCGCGAGATCCGCCTGCAGTCCGCTCGATTTCAATTCCAGCAAAGGGCTGCCCTTGCGTACGCGCCCGCCTTGTTCGACGAAGATCCGCTCCACGCTTCCCGAGACCTCGGCGCGCACAGGCCTCCACTCAACCGGTTCTACCTTGCCGTTGGTGGAAAGCAAGCTTACAAGTGCTTCGCGTTTCACTTTGGCGAAAGCCAGCTCCGGGGCCTCCGAACGCTTGCTGTAATAGTTCCACAGCAGAAGACCCACGGGGATCGGCAACAGCAGGAAAAGCTTTTTCAAAGAGACTCCGTGGCGGGCCGGGCGCAAAAATCGAACAGGAGTTGCCACTCCAGCCGCTGAATCTCGCGAGCCGCTTGCTCTGCTTCGCCGCTTGCCGAAGAACAAATGTCCGTGAACGCGAATGGATCCCACTCGCCCGGGAAAGAAAGCCGCGCGCCGGGATACTTCGCGGCGATCTCACGGGCGCCGGCGCTCAACGCCGGGAAAATCGAGTGCCGCCCCAAGCGCCGGAACCAGTATGCGGCGTTAGCGGGGTCCGGCTCTTGCCGGTGCATGATGGCGTGCCAGAAACTGCCGTCCGTATCTTTGATGCTTTGTGAGATTTTGTGCGACTCGTCGAGACAGGAAAAATAAAGGTAGAGGCCGCTCAACGCCGCGCGAGCATTGCGCGCACCTCGAAACAGGCTCTCGCCGGATAAGGCGTGGAGTCTCGTTCGCGCTTCTTCCGAACAGCACCGTCCGCGGGCCAGCGGCATCAACCGTTCGCCTGAACCGTCGAGAGCGAGAATGGAGGCGGCATCCGGACCATAAGCGGCCGCATCGAAACGCATGAGCAACTTCCATTTTGGCATGAGATAATCGGCGAGCGGATCTCTTATGCCGTCCTATCGAATCTATACGATGAAAGAAGCGCCGCGAAAGCAGTTCCGCGCCGCGCCGCACGTCTCCGGAGAGACGGCCGTCAAGCGGCGGGACTATGACGAAGCCGGCACGGTCGAAACGTCAAGCGAGTACGCCGCGTGGAGTCTGCTCGGCGAAACCGGCCGCCCGCTCGCGGTTGGCGATCTGCTCGAGACCGATACGGGTGACTTGCGCATCTGCAAGTACGTGGGTTTTGAAGCCGCGCACTGGCTGCTGCCGGAGAGTGCCCACCCGCCTGGCGAAATCGCGCCTCCCGTGGAACCGCCGGCGCCACAACCCGCCGCGGAATAGAATGTGCGGACTGCCTTGGTGCTCTCCGCGGGCGGTATGTTCGGCGCCTATCAGGCTGGGGCGTGGAAAGCCATCGCTCGCGTCTGCCGGCCCGATCTGGTGGTGGGCGCTTCGGCCGGAGCGTTGAACGGCTGGGCGATCGCGGGCGGTTGCACTCCCGAAGATCTCATCTCGCGATGGCTCGATCCTCGCGCGGGTCTGTTGAAGTTCCGGAACGCCGGCGTTCTTGAGCGCGGCGCGCGGGAAATCTTCGAAGCCTTCCAGCCTTGTATCGAGTTTCAACCCATCGTCACGGAGTGGCCGTCGTGCAGGCCCCGCGCAGTTCCCTGGCGGGAGGTTACGTGGCGTCATCTGGCGGCGTCCTGTTCCATTCCGGGCGTCACGCAACTGCGGCGCATCGATGGGAAGCTCCTGGCGGATGGCGGAATCGTTCGCGCGCTCCCGCTCTGGACCGTCGCTCAACGAGGCGACATCGGCCGCGTCATCGCCGTAAGCCTGCTCGACCACCCGCCGAGCCGTATGCTGCGCGCGGTAATGGGAGCGTTCCGGTCTTTGGCGCGAGTGCCGCAACTCGCGCCGGGCATTGATGTAGTTATGATCGCGCCCGGCGAGCCGCTCGGTTCGTTGCGCGACGCCGTCGTTTGGAACCGGGAGAACGCGGTGCGTTGGATCGAGAAAGGCGAAATGGATGCGCAACGGGCGCTCGAAATTCGCTATACTTCGTCAATCGCGCCAGCCGCGGCACATACATGAGGGAACACCGGCTCGGGGATATCATCGACGATTTTTGCGTCAAGTGTAAACGCGTCATGAACCACGCCATCGTCTCGTTGCTTGGCGCGGAGCCGGCGAAAGTGCGATGCCGCACCTGTTACGGCGATCACGACTACCGGCGCGAACAACCGCCTCCGCCAAAGGTGGACCCTCGCAAGCAGGCGCTATTCAACGAAGTGCTCGCAAAGGTGGATCCGGCGGCTGAAGCGGTTGTAAGCGCCGAGCCCACGCCTGTGGCGGCTCCGGAAAAGAAGCCGCGGCGCAAAGCCGCGAAGTAGGGCTCGCGCCGCCTTGTGAGCTCGAGTTTGACTCCAGCATCGGGAAGCCGGCTCGGGGTTCGTGCGCTTCGAGTGGGATGTACACACTGTTGGCCACATCGCCTTCCACTGCGTCGCCCGAAGAAGTCGAGGAGACGGCAAGACGCCGCCACGTCATCATTCGGCTGCGCCGGGAGGACGCGAAAAGCGTTGGAGATTGTTCGGACGGACGGCAGCCGGACGTTATCTCGTGGTGGTGTTCACCGTCCGGCGCAAGAGGTTTCGGACAGTGACGGCACGATGAATCAAGCCGAAAGGAGAGTTAATGCCCAGGAAATCGAAGGCTGAGCTGGAGTCCGCGGCGGCAGAAGCCGCATGGTATGCCGGCCAGGAAGGACGCCGGCAAAACGCAACGGGAATTCGAGCGCGCCATCAAACGAGGCGCCATCCTGCGCTCGGAAGGCTCGACCATTCCGTTGACCCACGCAAAGGTGCTTGCCGAGTTGGTTGAGAAAGGCCAAGGCAAACGTGACGAAGGCCATTTCCATCCGCCTGCCCGTTGCGGACCTCGATCAGGCTCAACAAATCGCAGCCAAGGAAGGAATCGGGTACCAAACCGTCTTGAAGCCATCAAAGGGACTGAAGAAGGTTTCGCAGGCCGCTCACGTCTGGATCACAACCGTCAGGCCGGCCGCCGGGTTCATAGGCACGGGCGGCGAGGATATCGAGGCAAGGTCTCCACCCTCGTTTATGGAAATTCCGCCTGGCGAGCGGCACGGCCGAATGGACCTACGCTGGGTTAGGAACGTCCACCCTTTCGGTGGACACGGCGGCTAAGGCTTTGCTTTTAGATCACCTCGCAGGAAAATCACCCGCAAAGTTTCCTGAGAATCAGCCCGCCGCCACCCGCACATGTTAAATTTAATAAGTCGGGGGGATTTTGACGGAAAATCGGCGAATGGTGCGCGGCGACGTAGTTCAGAAGGCGATCCGTGTCATTCTCCTCACGGCCGCCACTCTCGCCGTAACGTTCCAATTGGCGCCTTACATCCAACCCAGCTTTTTCTCGCTTTTCATTGCCTCCGTCGCCTTTTGCTCGTGGCGGTGGGGTCCGGCCTACGGGATCCTCGGCAACGCACTTTCCACCTTGGCAGTACTGTATTTTTTTATTCCACCCGACAACTCCTTCGCCATTCCGGACAGCAACGCCTTGGGGCGCATCATACTGTTTATCTGCAACAACCTGTTCCTGACGTGGATTCTCAACGAAGTCCGAACTTCACAACGGCGGTCGGAGGAAGACAGGACTCACACGCGCGTCCTGCTCGAGCGGTTGCTCGAAAAACTGGCAAAGGGTCAGCCGGTAACACATGACGATTTGGGCCCCGATAAGCGTTGATCTCACATGTGCGGCATCGCCGGTTTTCTAAGCGCGAACACGCGGGACGGTGAAGCCGTCCTTCGCGGAATGACGGCGGCCATCGCCCACCGCGGCCCCGACGATACGGGCGTCTACTGCGATTCCGAGGCTTTTCTTGGATTCTGCAGGTTGAGCATCATCGATGTCGCCGGCGGCCATCAGCCCATGTCCAACGAGGATGGCAACCTCTGGATTACGTACAATGGCGAGATCTTCAACCACTCGGACATCCGCCCCGGTCTTGAGCGCGCGGGCCACCGGTATAAAACCCGCTGCGACACCGAGACCATTGTTCACGCCTATGAGGAATACGGAGCCGATTGCGTCTCCCACTTCCGCGGCATGTTCGGCTTCGTGATTTGGAATCGCGAAACCCGTACATTATTCTGCGCCCGTGACCGCCTCGGCATCAAGCCCTTATACTACTATTGGGACGGCCGTCTGTTTGCCTACGCCTCGGAAATCAAGGCACTGCTCGAACACCCGGCCATTTCGGCAAAATTCGAAGAATCGCTCCTGCCGGAGTATCTCGCATTCGGATACGTGAGCGAGGAGCGGACTCTGTTCTCGGGAATCCGCAAGCTCATGCCCGGCCACTATTTGACCGTGCGCCTGCCACGCGACAGCAGCCCGGCCGAGTTCAAGATTAAACAATATTGGGACGCGCCTCGCTTCGCGGAAGATCCCTCGAACGCAGGCCGCGGCGACGCCTACTGGATCGGCGAATGCCGCAGGCGTCTGGAAGAAACCGTCCGCATGCGTCTCATGAGCGACGTGCCGCTCGGCATGTTCCTCAGCGGAGGCGTCGATTCGAGCGCCATCGCGGCGCTCATTAAGCGCATGGCCGATGGCCCGGTGAAAACGTTCGCAGTGGGGTACGATGAGGCGCGGTATAGCGAACTCAGCTACGCGCGCCAGGTCGCTTCAGCGATCGGGACCGATCATCATGAGGTGGTGGTCGGCATGGAGGACTTTTTCAACGCCCTGCCGCGTCTGATCTGGCACGAAGACGAACCCATCTGCTGGCCGTCGAGCGTCTCGCTTTACTTCGTCGCGAAACTCGCGGCCGAACAGGTGAAAGTCGTGCTCACCGGCGAGGGCAGCGACGAGTTGTTTGGCGGCTATAGCCGCTACCGTTTCTATCAACTCAACCGTCAGTGGCATGACCGATACAGTGTCTTGCCCGGCGCATTCCGGAATTGGATTCGCGGTCAGGTGACGGGCAGCCCTCTGCTTGCGGCGAACCTGAGACGGAAACTCGGCCACACGTTTCTCGCGCGCGGCGGAAGCCCGGAATCGCTTTACCTGGATAATTTCTTTTCAGCCTTTTCCCAGGAACAGCAGCAAACTTTGCTCGGAGCGGGCGCGCCGCAAGGGTCCCCCTACTCGAATTTCCTGCGCTACTGGAATCCGGACGGCGCCACGGGGCAAGCTCCGTCTCTCTTGCGGCGGATGCTCTATGCCGATCAGAAAACGTATCTCGCCGAATTGCTTATGAAGCAGGATCAGATGAGTATGGCCTGCTCGATCGAGAGCCGCGTGCCATTTCTCGATCACACCTTCGTCGAATTCGCCGCGACGGTTCCGGACAACCTAAAAATTCGCGGCGGCGTCGCCAAGTACATCCTGAAAAAGGCCGTCGAGGATCTTCTGCCGCACAGCATCATCTATCGCAAAAAGATGGGCTTTCCCACGCCTCTGCGGCAGTGGCTGCTGGATCCGCGAGCCGAAGGCCTCTTCAAGCTTCTCCGTTCCCCCGAAGGCCTGCTCTCACAGTACCTTGACCGCGAGGCGCTTGACTCCCTCCTCGACCGCCACCGCCGCGGCGTCGAAGACGCAACCGACCGCATCTGGCGCCTCCTGAATCTTCAACTTTGGGGCAGCCGTTTCATTACCGGGGAGCGCGACGTGGAATTGTTCGCCGGCGCCGCGCGGCCGCGATGAAGATTCTCTGGGTCAAGTCGGACTTCCTTCATCCCACGACCAAGGGCGGCCAGATCCGCACGCTCGAGATGGTTAAGGTGTTGAAGCGCCGGCATGAGATTCACTACGTCGGCTTCGAGGACCCCGCCCAGCCCGAAGGCGTCGCGCGCAGCGTCGAATACTGCCACCGGGCTTATCCCATCCGGCATTACGTGCCCGACAAAGCTTCTTTGGCCTTTACCGCGCAAGTGCTGAAAGGGCTCTTCTCACCTATTCCCGCGGCGATCTACCGCTACGAGTCCGAGGACATGAAGAAGACCGTTGACCGCCTGATCAATACGGAGCGCTTCGACCGCGTGGTCTGTGATTTTCTGATTCCATCGATCAACATCTCCCGCATGGACCGTGCGCTTTTGTTTCAACATAACGTCGAGTCCATCATTTGGCAGCGCCGCGCCGAGCACGGAGGAGGCTCGCTGGCCAGACTATTTCTGCAGTTGCAAACCGAGCGGATGTTCCAATATGAGGACCGCGTCTGCCGCGAGGCCGGACATGTGGTCGCCGTCTCTCCGATCGACGCGAAACTGATGCGTAACCTGTTCGGGTTGACGCGCCTTTCCTCGATTCCGACCGGCGTGGATATCGACTATTTCTCCCCTCTTCAAACACCCCGCCAGATGACGGATCTGGTCTTCGTGGGATCGATGGATTGGCTTCCCAACGTGGACGGCGTGCTCTATTTCGTCCGCGAGATCCTGCCTGTAATCCGGCGGAAGCGGCCGGATTGCTCGATTGCAATCGTAGGAAGGACGCCACCGCCCGAAGTGATAGAGCTCGCCCGCGATCCGAATATTCTGGTAACGGGGACCGTCGCCGACGTCCGGCCGTTTCTGTGGGGCGCGCATGCTTCAATCGTGCCGTTGCGGATTGGCGGCGGCACGCGTCTCAAGATCTACGAATCCATGGCGGCCGGAACGCCGGCAATTTCGACCACCATCGGCGCCGAAGGCCTGGAAATCAGTTCGCCTGATAACATTCGCATCGCCGATTCACCGGCGGATTTCGCGGAGCAGTGCCTGGAGTTGCTCGGGGACGGCGCGGCGCGCGAAGCAATGGCCGCAAACGCCCGGGATTTCGTCACGCGAAGATTCTCGTGGGACCGGATCGCCAGCCGGTTTGAAGAGATTCTGGAGCAAAGCCCCGGAACGCGTTAGGCAACGAGCGTTACCCAGCTTGCGAGGGGGTTCAGCCTTCGAATTCACGCGAGGCTTTCACCCGGCACGGACTGCTAACGGAACAATAATAGGGGTCACATCTCCAATGGTTAAAAATTGCACGCTAAGGAGTGAGGCCCGGTTTACTGGCCCTGGTGAGCACGCTTCAGGAACTAACCACGCTCCAAGTGGGCTTCGTTTCACTGAGCGAAGCGCTCGACCTCACCACTCCGAGCGGCCGCGCTCTCGCGGGCATGCTGGCCGTGTTTGCGGAATTCGAACGGGATATTCTGCGGGACCGGGTGAAGGCGGGAATCGATCAGGCCGAAAGGATGGGAAGCCGCATGGTCGGCCAATGACCGCAGGTAAGCTCGTGCCAGAAATGCAAGAGCTTCGCAAGGACGGGATCAGCAAGCGGGCTATCGCCAAGCAACTCGGGGTGAGCCGCACATCGGTCATCCGGCTGCTACGTTCCGGGAAGCGTTCCTAAAGCGTCCGCAAGTTGTTTCCTCTACACTTGCGCGACAAGGAAGGAGTTGGGGCTTCAACCCCTCGAAGATCAGGCGGGAAGCCTTGAGAGGCATCATTTGGAGCCCTGGTCCGTCTGGAGTACATCAAGGATCGAGCGCACAATTGCCTCTGGCTTGAGGTCGCCCTCAATGAGAACAACGCGGCCGTTGGTCGAGAGACCGGCGAGCGCGTTTGAGACCTTACCGACCCTGTTCTTTTCCTCAGCCTCAGTAAGGTCCTGAGAAGTGGACCCATGCCGACCAGTCTTCGACACAATTACGACGAGCGGAACGCTACGCAGGCCACCTGCCGCCCGCACCTGTCTCATGCTCTCCTCCCGGGCACATACTTCGGTGGCTTGCAGCGTCGTCCCGTTGTCCGAAAGATAATCGAGCTCGGCGTGCTGCTCCGGGGTCAGGCCAAACGAATTCGTTTTCCTTGGCTTGCCGAAAAGACTTGCAAGCCGGAGAATACCCGCGGCGCCCAGCAAGGGTTGCGTCCGACAAAGCGTCCTGCGAGCGCCTGGAGCCCAGGTCCCGAAGAGCCTTTGGAAGCCGCCCTTTTCCGAGTCGGAGATTTGCAGAGCCGGATCGTCCACGTCATTCCCGTCGAGCATAACGATACCTCCGACCTCGGTCGGATAGCTGCCGCTATAAACCCGAATGTGCGACGCCGCGTCACCTGCCCCAACCAGCACGATTGGAGACGGAATACCTGCTTCCTGCAGCAATGCGTGAAGGTCCGAAGCAACGGATTGAAAGGTCCGTGGCGATGGCCCCAATTCGCTCCAGCCATAACCCGCGCGGTCATACCAGCAAGCGCGAGTATACTTCGCGACTGCGCTTTGAACGGCGACCCAACTGTACCCGGATTGGTGGCCGTAGGTATCAAAGACAACGGTCGGGCTTCCCTGGCCCACGCATGAAAGGTTCAGCGTTCGTCCGCCGATATTGACGGACCGTCCGATCTGTTTGAAGCGGCTTCGGTCCCGGTAACGTCCAATCTGCTCGAACACACATCCCGCGAGGCCCAGGATGAGTACGACTGCGGCGACTTGGGTGAGTCTCCGTCCTGGCATCATCCCCTCCTCATTCCGAGCGCCACACAAGCCCACGCTACCGTCAAGCATGCGAAGCACGCTACCACTGGCGCCAGGCCTTCGGAAAGAACTGCACCCAGGCGATGGATTCCGTCCAGGTCCAGACCTTTTATGCTACTGGCCATGCGAGCGACATTGGCCAGAGCCAAGACAAAGCTGCACAGCGCCGAGAAAATGGCAGCGAGTGTCAGGGGCCGCATCAGAGCCAACAGGCGTTCACTGGGCCGCAGGGCAAACCATGCTCCGACCACTGTGGGTACGGTGCAAATAAGCAATCCAACAAGCGAAGCCAGACCGGCGCCAACAATACCGCGCATATTAACCTCCTTACCTTTCCGTCGCTGTTACACTCGGGAATAACGCCGGAGCGGGCGAAACGTGACGGTGTCACGAATGAAGACGAGCGGCGTTATGGTTCGTATGGAGCGAGAATTCGAGATCGCGCTGGTGGAACAGCTGCGAGCCGGAGATGTCCTCGCTTTCGACGCGGTCTACGACGAGTACAACCCTCGGCTGCTCAGCTTCCTGTCGCGAATGACGAGAAACCGAGCCGCTGCCGAGGACTTGCTGGAAGAAACCTGGCTGCGACTGGTTTCCGGTGGAGATAGGCTCGCTGCCGACACCCGTCTCGGGCCCTGGCTATTCACCGTGGCACGCAACCTGTTTCTGAGTTATTGCCGCTCTAGAACCCGCGAACAGGCCTACACACGCGATCTGATCTCCCTGTGGCCCGGCGAGCTTTCACGGTCGCCGTATGATTTGGCCTTCTTGAATGAATTCCAGGACCGGCTGGAAGCGGCCCTGGCGGAAGTACCGCCGATGTATCGCGAGGTGCTTTTGCTGGTCGGTTTTGAAGGGCTCCGCCCCGCGGATGCAGCCGCAGTGTGCGGCATCACGCCGGAGGCCCTTCGACAACGCCTGAGCCGCGCACGCGCGCTGCTCTCGCAGCGATTGAAGGACAAGGAACGATCTCACGAGATGGTTTCTAGACAGGTGAGCCTATGACACCAGACGACGATCGATTGCTCGAAGCAGTGGCTGGTTTGCGGACTATCACTCCGCATAGCGGGTGGGAGAAGCGCGTTCGCGCCCGCTGCCATTCGGAGATTACCGCGCGCGCGGGCAGGCAGATGCGAACCGACAAGCACATTGTACGGAGGCTGTCATTCGTAGACGTTGCCGCTTTAGTGGCTCTGTGTGTCTACTTGTCGGCCTTGCTTCAAGACGCCGCGCGGTTGGGAGGGCTATCTTAGAGAGGACTTCAAGGAGCGATTGGCGCGCCCTGTCATGCCGGCGAGCAGTGTTTCGCTGTGAAATTCGCGCCATCTGATCCTCCCTGACGGCGCAGCGTAGAGTTTCAGTGCCCTGGCCTACGCGAGCGCCCCCGCGTGGAGTGCGCCGGGCCTCAGTTCCCTTAGCGTGCAATATTTGACCATTGGAGGAGTGACCCCTAATAGGATATCCTTTCGTTAGAGGAAGTCTAACGAAAGGATTCCGTGCCCCAGACAGATGACTAGAGCCAGCGACTAGGCCGCTACATCGTCAAGTCCCACGGCGACGAGACTGTCAGGGCGTTTGTGCCGCCGCCTCTTCCACCGGATCCTCCGGTACGTCTGGACTCCCTCCAACGCCTGCTCGACCAGGCGAATCAGTCGCTCGGCCGCCTCGATGGCCTGGCTTCCGTTCTCCCCAACCAGCCGCTGTTCATCTATTGGTATATTATCGAAGTACCCAAACGGGACAAGGAGCACGTTGATTCAATATGCGTCACTTGATGTTCTTGTTTTGTTTCCTCGTCGTCAGTCTTCCGCTGGCTGCGCAAACCGCTTCGCTCGCGGGCACTGTCCGCGATTCATCGGCAGCCGTCATCCCGAATGCGAAGGTGACCGCAACCCACACAGCCACCGGCCTGGTGCGAAGCGTGGCGACCAGTTCCAGTGGATTCTACATCCTGCCCCTGCTGCCCGTAGGCGCCTACACCCTGTCGGTGGAGGCCGCCGGTTTTCGCTCCTATTTGCGCAGCGGACTCGTCTTGAGTGTCAAGCAGGAGGCGACGCTTGACATCACAGTCGAGGTCGGCGACATCGCCGAATCGGTCAGGGTGACCGGCGACGCGCCTTTGTTGAACACGCGATCCTCGGAAGTCACCGCCCTCATCGATCCGGTGCGGCTCAGGGAGCTTCCCCTGAACGGCCGCAATCCGCTGGAGCTGGCCGGCCTGCTGCCTGGCGTGCAAGGCGTGGTGGCGCCGGAGTTCGCCCTCGACACCAACGCCGGACCGCGCCTCTCCGTGGATGGGTCCCGGCCAAACCAGAACGCCATGCTGTTCGACGGCTCGACCTACAGCTTCCACTTCCGCAACGTAGCCGCAATGTACCCGCCTCCAGACACGCTTCGCGAGTTCAAGGTGATCACGAACCTGTTCAGCGCCGAGTTCGGCTCCGGCGGCGGCGGCGTGCTCAACGCCATCACGCGCTCCGGCGCCAACGACTACCATGGCAATTTCTATCACTTCCTGCGCAATGACAATCTGAATGCGCGTAGCGCCTTCCTCCCGCGCCGCACCAACATCATCCAGAACCAGTTCGGCCTGACCGGAGGCGGCCGTATCGTTCGCAACAAGCTTTTCTATTTCGGCGCGCTGGAGTTCCTTCGGATTCGCCCGGAGGCGCCCGCCGTCAACGCCTTTCCCCCGACGGCGGCCGAGCGCGCGGGTGATTTTTCCGCCGTACGCACCGCGATTACCGACCCGCTCACCCGGCAACCCTTCCCGTCCAATCGGATTCCCATCTCGCGGTTCGACCGTGTCGCCTCCAACATGCTCTCGAAGTATCTGCCCCTACCCAATCAGCCCGATGGCCGCTATATCAGCCAGAACGCCGCACCTACCAACACGCGGCAGCTGACCATCAAGATCGATTATCAGTTGAATAACAATCACACGTTCTTCGATCGCATCTACCAGAGCGACATGCGGCAGAACAGTCCTTACGGGCAAAGTAACCTGCCGGGCTACAGCCCCGGCGAATCCGCCATTCAGATCCCGATTAACAACGTCTTCAGTTGGACTGCCGTATTGAGTGCTTCGATGGTGAATGAGTTCCGCTATTCGCTGTTCTTTTCCGACAACCCGATCACCAACTTCAACCGCGAGACCTTGCAGGACCTCGGCGCAAACTACACGCCGCTGCCAAATCATCCCAAAATGCCGTCGTGGTTCAATGCGGTCGGGCGTTTCCAGTTTCAGGCCCAACTGGAACAGACGCGACGCGAAGAGCATCACGAAATTCACGATAACCTCTCCTGGCAGAAGACCAATCACTCGCTCAAGATGGGCGCGCGGTGGTTTCGCGCGTTCTCCGGCTTCCGCGGATATTTCCGAAAGGACGGTGATTTCACTTTCGACCGCTCCATTACCGGGGACGCGATGGCGGATTTTCTGCTCGGCAAGCCGGCGTCGTTGGCGATCGTCAGCCCGAACTTCTCCCGCGATACACTGGGCAACATGTTCGGTTTCTATTTCCAGGACGACTGGCGCGTGTCCCCGAACCTGACCCTCAACCTCGGAGTTCGATATGAAGTTCAGCTTCCCTGGACCGAGCAGCAGGGCTATTGGAGCCGCCTGTTCCCCAACAGCGGGTATAAGTCCCAGCGGTTTCCCGGCGCTCCGGTGGACATGGCCTTCCATGGCGATCCGGGAGTGCCCGGCGGCATGATCCGCACGGACTGGAAAGGCTTTCAACCGCGCGTCGGCTTTGCCTACAGCCTGTCGCGACTGTCCCGCACCGTAATCCGCGGCGGCGCCGGTGTCTTCAATGAGCTGGTGAACGCCGACATCCTCCAGAACACCGGACAACCGTTCCAGTTCAATCGGACTCTTTTTGCCATCGACCAGCTTAGCGATCCATTCAAGGGCCTGGGGCCCCTGCCACTTGAAGTGAACGTCCAGAACCCTGTCTTCAACGCGCCCTTCGGCATCTTCTTCCCCGATATCGACACCCGCAACGGCAACGTCTATCATTACAACTTGGCCGTGCAGCGCGAGTTTTCACGGAGTTTGAGCGTGGAGGCCGCCTATGTGGGAAAGCAGATGCGAAAACTCTCGCGTACGCGCGAGTTCAACCCCGCGGTATTCGGGCCTGGAGCCACACTGGGAAATATCGAGCAGCGCCGTATATTCCGTTCGGGTGTCTACAGCGGCATCACCCACAGCGAATCGACGGCCAATGCCAGCTATAACGCGCTGCAGTTACAGGTGACTCGGCGAATGAGCCGCGGCTTCTCGATTCAGGGCGCCTATACCTACTCGAAATCGATTGACGACGCTTCCGCGCTGGTGATCAGCGGGATTCTACCGAACCCGCTTGACTTCAGCACTCAGCGGGGACTCTCCGATTTCGACAGCAAGCATAACGGCAACATCTCGTTCGTTCAGGAACTGCCGCGGTTCAGCAATGCCCCGTTGAGCAGGATCTTCCTCAACGACTGGCAGTTGAGCGGCATCCTCACCGGCCGCACCGGCAATCCCGTGACGATCCTGTCCGGCCGCGACGTGGCAGTGAGCGGCACGGCGAACCAGACACCCAACGTCGTGGGCGCCGCCGTCCGCTCGCACGACAACAAATCCGACGCCGTCCTCCGCTGGTTCAATACGGCGGCTTTCGCGCTTCCAGCCGCCGGCCTCTACGGCAACAGCGCGCGCAACAACGTGCGGGGTCCGGGCCAGTGGAACACCACCCTGGGCGTGTTTCGTAACATCCCGCTGGGGGAGCGCTTCCGCATCCAGTTCCGCGGCGAGTTCTTCAACCTGCTGAACCACACCAATTTGTTGAATCCAGTGGCTAACATGAACAACGCCGCTTTCGGCCGAATCCTCACTACGGCGCAGGCGCGCGTCATCCAGTTTGCGCTCAAACTGAATTACTGATGCTCTATCTGATGCTCTGCCGAATCCTCCTCACTCTGTCACTGGCCGCCGGCTGCGTTAATGCGCAGTCAAAGCCGAAGAAAGTCTTTGTCGATCTGGACGGCGAAGGCATGGCCGGCATTTTCCATGTCGACACGCAGGTGATGCCCATCACCGCGCCCCGCTACCAGGAGTCCCGGCGCCTCCAGATCGGCGAGGTAAACGCGGCCATCGCCGGGTTGTTCGACGGCGGCGCCGACATCGTGGAGGTCGCCGATTACCATTCCGGCGGCAACACGGTGTCTCCAATCGAGATCGACAAGCGGGCCATCGTCGGTCCGGGCCGGGATAACGTCATGGGCCTCGACCGCTCTTACAGCGCCTACGTCTTTATCGCCTACCACTCCATGGCCGGAACCGAGCGGGGCATGATCGCGCACGGATGGTCGTGGACCGATTACGAGAACCTGTGGATCAACGGCAGGAAGATCGGCGAAGTGGCCACGCGCGCGCTGCTGGCGGGATCGTTCGATATCCCGGTGATCATGATTTCCGGCGACGAGGCGGTGTGCAAAGAGCTTCGCGGACTGGTTCCGAATGCCGAATGCGCGGTTGTCAAATGGGGCGTCCACCGCACTTTCGGCTACGCGCTCTCGCATCAGAAATCGTGCGAGACAATCCGCGCCGCCGCAAAGAAGGCGATGTCGCGGCTGGGCGAATTCAAGCCAGTGAAGATCGACGGACCCATCGAGCTGAAGGTGGAGTTCACCCCGGAAGGGCAATCGAAGGCCCGCTATCAGCGGGGCGATGGCGTCGAGCAGGTCGATTCCCGCACCTGGGCGTTTCGCGGCAGGAATATCACCGACGCATGGTTCAGATTTTGGCCATCTTTCTAAAATGACTATTTGCACACTGCTATTGCTGTTCGCCTCGATCGCCGCCGCCCAGGATCCGGGACACCGGCCCGGCGCAAAGAAGGTTCTAGTGATCGCCAGCATGGAAGGGTCCGACGGCATCTTCAACCGGCAGTCGCAGCTCACCTCGCTCACCGCGCCGCGCTGGCAGGAATCGAAGAAGCTGATGACCGACGACGTCAACGCGGTCGTGGACGGACTCTACGCCGGCGGCGCGAGCGACGTGGTTGTGCTGGACGCCTACGACACCGGTCAGGCGATCTCCACACTCGACATACATCCAAAGGCGATGCTCCTTTCGGGCCGGCCCATGACGCCGACTCTGGAAATGAATTCGAGCTATGCCGCCGTGGTATTCGCCGGGCTACCGTCCATGGCTGGTACGGAAGAGGGCGTGCTGGCGGCGACCTACGATTTTCAGAGCATTCACGCCATCTGGGTCAACGGGAAACCAACCGGCGCCATTGGAGCGCGGGCCATGCTGGCGGGACGGCATAAGGTGCCGGTGATCATGATGTACGGCGACGAAGCCGCGTGCAAGGAGTTGCGCGCGTTAACCCCAGAGGCGGAGTGCGCCGTGGTGAAGTGGGGCGTAGGCCGAGGAGGAAAATCGCTGGCCCACGCCGCGGCCGTGCAGTTGATCCGCGAGAAGGCGCGCGTCGCGATAGATCGTGCGGCTTCCGTCAAGCCGTACCAGTTCGACGGTCCGGCGGAGGTGAAGGTACAGTACACCACGGCTGCCCGCGTCATGATCTTTCGTCCGATGGAGGGCGTCAAGCAGATCGATGCGCGAACCTGGAGTTTTCAAGGTAAAGACATCGTCGATGCCTGGTTGAAGTTCGGCGACTTTTGACTGTCTCGTAAACTCCATCGTAATTTCTGGCGCAAAAACTCCGCTCTGGCCGTCGCGGCCCGGCAACATGTCGATGTGCTGGCCGGGCATCCGCCTGACCTGAGAAGAAGGAAATCCTGGTGCCGGAGGCTTCCATTCCGGGCAGATCGCCGGCGGCGCCCGGTCAGGGCTTGTGAAACTTTCGGGGCGTGCGGTGTACGATCCACGTGCCGGCCCCTGTCTTCGCCGCACCGGTTCCCATCGTGCCGCGCATTTCGGATTGCCACTTAAACAAGATACTTACTCCCTTATTCACCGGATACGTGGAGCCGGAGCCGTCGGTATCCTCATAACGGTGTTCGTCGATGGTGGTAGTGACCGGCCAAACTCCGACCTCGGTCATCTTTCCGACGCCATTGTGAAAAGTGCCTTGCCGATGGGTTCGGAGATATGTCCGAATAGAGTTCTCAGCCGTTCGATCGACTCGGGCGCCAGCGGTCCCGGTAGTGAACCACGTAGAATCCTCGAAACCTTTGCTCAACCCTTCGTCTCGGAACTCGGGCTCGACGCCGATTGTCAATTACGATACCAGCGACAACGAGTTCCTCTCCATCCCCTTCGACGCGATGTCCATGCGGCGGTTACGCGCCGTACCCGCCTGGCGGCGCAAGTTTAGCAGCGGCGACGAGTTCAAAGCATCCCTGCTTGTCCCAATCGAAGCGTTGCGGCATGAGTGGTCCACTGCTATGTTAGGATGCAACTGATACTAGAATGGAGCAAATCGGGCGATTTCAGATCCTGGGGGAACTAGGTCGCGGCGCCATGGGCGTTGTGTACCGGGCCTTCGATCCGACTATCGGCCGCGAAGTCGCCATCAAGACAATCCGGCTAAGCGATTTAGCCGCCCCGGAGCAGCGCATCAAACAGCGCGAGCGGCTTTTTCGCGAAGCTCGCTCCGATGCGGCCGCTGGAGACGATCCGTCCGAAGTCAGTGATCGGCGGCCCGGTGAATGGCGCGCACAATTACCCCAGAAATTACCCCAGAGCCCTCCGCCTTCCTGCTCTGGAGTTCGGGTTTGGCTGCACTTCTGACCTTCCGGCGCCGACACGCCTAATTAAATTATCTGAGTAGTCGTCCTGAAAGCGCGGGCCGTCCGCGGTGTAACGTCCGCAATCTCCAACCGCAGGCTCCCGCAAAAGTAGATCCCGCAGTAATCTTACAGCAACTTGCCGTAAAGCTGCGTTTGCGGCACACCACTGAACATCGATACGTCATTTTGGTGTTCAGCCTGCACGCTGTGATAGCTTTGAATTCGTGCTCGTGTCGAGAACAGTGCCAATCCTGCCGTTGATCCTCGCCCTCATTGCCCTCTCCGGATGCGGCCGCAAACAACCGCCGCTCTCACCACAAGACGCCCTCAAAACGTTGCAAATCGATCCCGCCTGGCGCGTCGAACTCTTTGCGAGCGAACCTCTGTTCGCCGACCCCGTCGCCATGGACATCGACGAAGACGGGCGCATCTACGTGGTCCAAAATTCCGGCTATCCGCTCGATACCCAACCCGGTGCGGGCAAAGTCTGGCTGCTCACCGATACCGACGGCGACGGTAAACCGGACAAATCCACGCTGTTCGCAGACGAACTGATCCTGCCTACCGGCGTGATGCGCTGGAAAAAGGGCATCCTCGTCACCGACGCTCCGAACGTCTGGTACCTCGAAGATACCGATGGCGACGGTAAAGCCGACGTAAAGCGCGCCGTGCTCACCGGCTTCGCCTTCACCAATCCGCAGCACACCGTCAACTCCCCTACCTATGGCCTCGACAACTGGATCTATCTTGCCCACGAAGGATTCGCCAACGCCGTGGTGTTCGCCGAGAAGTTCGGCGACAAGGGATCCGACATTCAGTTCGCCGGCCACCCTCAGACACCGGCCGTAAAGAACGAACGCCGCAACGTGCGCTTCCGCCCCGACAGCTTTCAGCTCGAGACCACGTCGAGCACCTCACAGTTCGGCCTCGCCTTCGACGACTACGGCCATCTGCTCACTCTGAATAACTCGAATCACGCGCGCGCGGAGGTGCTCGCGGCCCGCTATCTGGTGCGTAATCCGGACCTTGCTACCGGGTCGACCATGCAGGACGTTTCCGATCACGGCGCTGCCGCGCAGGTCTTCTTCATTACGAAGAATCCCCGATTCGAGCTTCTGAGCGGCACCGGCACCTTCACATCCGCCTGCGGCATCACCTGGTTTCAGGGCGGAACTTTCGCCGCCGAGCCGGTGCACAGCCTTGTTCACCGCGACCTTTGGACGCCTGCCGGGGCTACGTTCCAGGCCAGGCGCGACCGGCCGAACGTCGAGTTCCTCGCTTCCACCGACAACTGGTTCCGCCCGGTGAATTTCTATGTGGGTCCGGACGGCGCACTCTACGTCCTCGACTATTACCGCAAAGTGATCGAACATCCTGAATGGACTTCCCGCGACGTTTACGAATCCAAGGACATCTACGACGGCAAAGACCGCGGGCGCATCTATCGCGTGACACCCGCCGACCTTAAGACATCTCCCATTCCCCACCTTCGCCTCAGCCAGTCCTCCGACCTGGAACTGGTCAGCTACCTGGAAAAGCCCGGCATCTGGTGGCGGCGCACGGCACAGCGATTGCTTGTGGACCGCAAGAGCGAACAGGCCGCCGCTCCTCTGAAGCAGATGGCGGAGTCGGGTAAGTCTCCGCTCGGCCGGTTGCACGCGCTCTGGACGCTCGATGGACTCGGCAAACTCGACGAAGCCACAATCGAAAGAGCGCTCGGCGATTCCGAAGCCGGCGTGCGGGAGAACGCGATCATCCTAGCCGAAGCGCGGCTCCCGAAACTGGCAGCCGCCCTGCTCAAGATGGAAAACGACCCCGATGCACGGGTGCGCTTTCAGTTGCTCGCGACGCTCGGCTCGGTGCGTACGTCCCAGGCGGCCGCCACGCGGAAGAAATTGCTCGACCGCGACGTGGAAGATCGCTGGGTGCAAATGGCGGCTCTCAGCGCGTCGTCCGAGCAAGCGCTGCCGGCGCTCGAAGCGGCGATCGCCTCCCGCGGCGCGAACACGCCCGGCCGCGCCAGTTACATTCAGCAATTGGGATCCATCATCGGCGCTCGCGGCAAGGCGACGGAACTGACCAAGGCACTCGGCATGGCCGCAACTCCGGGGAAGGAATCCGAGTGGTGGAGAGCCGCCGAGCTCGAAGGCCTCTCCGCCGGACTACGTTTCCGCCGGGCCTCACTCGCGCCGTCACCCGTACTGCTGAAGCTCTATTTGGACGACGCGCCCGGCGTCCGGCGAGCTTCGCTCAAATTGCTTGAGATCGCCGGGCTCCCTCCCGGCATTGATGCGGTGATGCAAAAATCGGCTGCGGCAGCGGCGGATCATAAGCAGGCCGCCGACCTCCGCGCCGATGCCATTAGCCTCCTGGCCTTGTCTCCATCGGGTAAGGGGGACGATTTTTATCAGAAGCTGATCGATCCGGGCGAACCCGAAGAGGTGCAGATGGCAGCCGTGCGTGCCCTGGGCAAACAGAAAGGCACGGCCGGCGCGTCGTTCTTTCTTGCGCGTTGGCGCGCCATGACCACCGCGATCCGCTCGGAAGCGGGCGGAGCGCTAATCTCCGATCCCGAGCGATTCCAGTTGCTGCTTTCGGCGATCGAAAAAGGCGATGTGCAACCGTGGTCCTTGCCGCTGCGCCAGCGGATCCAGATGCAGATGAACCGCGACCCCATATTGAGGGAGCGTGCCCGCGTGTTGCTTGCCGCGAAGGCGGGCAACCGCGAAGAAGTTTTGAAGCGCTACCAGGCCGTTGTGGACAAGTCCGCTGGTAATCCATCGCAGGGACGTGTAACGTTCGAGAAAATCTGCGCCAAGTGCCACCAGATGAATGGTGTCGGCGCGGTGGTCGGCCCGGATCTGGCGACGGTGCGCAACCGCACGGCCGCGTCGCTGCTCGCTGACATACTGATTCCGAGCCAGTCCATTGCGCAGATGTATGAGGCTTACGTCGTCGAAACGGTTTCGAGCGGGATGCTCGAAGGCGTGATGGGCGAGCAGACTTCAACAACGATTACGTTGGTCCACGAGCAGGGTAAGAAGGACGTGATTCCGCGAGCGGAGATCAAGCAGATGTACGTATCGAACCTGTCGGCCATGCCGGAAGACGTGGACAAGGAAGTCACGCCGGAGCAAATGGCTGATGTCATTGCGTATCTGAGAAAACCGGACTGAAGAACATGCCGAGATTCATAGTTATTTTCTGCATCCTGGCGCAGGCTCTGTGCGCCGCTTTTCGCGCCTCCGTGGTTAAGGTCGACATCACGCCGTCCACGCCCAAGTGGCTATTGGGATACGGGGACCGGCAATCGACCGGCGTGCACGATCCGATCTTCCACCGCATCGTCGCGATGGACGGTGGCAATGCCGGCGGAGATACGAAGTTTCTTCTGGTTTCGACCGATCTCTGCCTCTTCTCTCCCACCGTTTACGACGAAGTGGCCGCACGCATTCAGAAGGAGACGGGCGTGCCGCCGGTGCGCTTCTGGTGGACTGTCACGCACACGCATTCAGCTCCCGAAATCGGACCTCCCGGTGTCTACAAAGTACTTTTGAAAGGGCGATCGGCGCATCCGGTGGATACCGAATACACGGAGCACATCATGAGTTCCCTGGTTGAGGGCGCTAAGACCGCGCTGTCAAAGCTCGAACCCGCGCGCTTGGTCATCGGGACGGGAACGTCGATGGCGAACATCAATCGCCGCGCCCGCGATATGGATGGAAAAATCTCGCTCGGACTCAATCCGGACGGTCCGTCGGACCGTCAGATCGGATTGATCCGCATCGAAAAGCCAGACGGCACTCCCCTGGTTTTGATGGCGAATTACGCAATGCACGGTACAGTTCTGAGCGGCAAGTTCATGGAGATCAGCGGAGACGCGCAAGGCATTGTCGCGGGCTACGTGGAACAGAACCTTGGCGCGCCGATGCTCTATATCAACGGCGCGGCGGGGAATCTCGCGCCTATTTACAGCGTGTATCCGAACCCGAAGAGCGGCCACCTGACGCAATTCAACGTGCTGCTGGGCGACAGGATACTAGCGGCGAACCGCGCGCTGGGGCCGGCGACCGGTGACGTGCGTTTATGGGCGGGCGAGAAGTGGGTCGAGACGCCGCGCAAGAAAGGCTTGGATTGGACGGACGATCTGCCCGCCTATACCGGAGCCAGTGCATCGGGCGTGCCGCTCGTGCGGCTGCCGGTTCGTTTTCTGCGAATCAACGACACGGCCATCTGGAGCGCGCCGGTCGAGATGTTCTGCGAGATTTCGATGAGCGTGCGGAACCAATCGCCCTTTGCGAACACGTTTTATTTCGGCTATACGAATGGCTGGATCGGGTATCTGCCCACGAAGGCAGGGTTTGCGGAAGGCGGCTATGAACCGGCGACGTCAGTGTTCAGCGATCTTGTGGAAGCGGATGTCACCGAGGCAGTGTTGTCGTACTTGCAAGGCGTTCCGAGATAGTAGCCGGAGAGCCGATCACACGGCTGATCTTAGCCAGCGGCCAGGCGCGATGCCTGAATCGATCAAGATTGAGTCAATCCGTATTAGCATCAATGCCGCCGCATATCAAAAGTTGCTCGACCACACCGGCGAACTCGAAACGCTTGCAGGCAGGAAGAGACTTCCTTCGATGAGCTCGAGCGGATCGCGATTTAGGCCTTTCGCCGCGCGTTCAGTTCCCTTCCTCCCTACACCAGCTCGATGTGCAGATCATGGTGATGGCCAGTTTCGCTCAGCCTGCGGAGCCGGACCGAACCGATTTCCACATTGAACGAAGCCACATCCTCACCAGTAAACGTTTGGGCGTGCATTTCGCCCGAAGGATGAAAGACCAGGGTGTTCGGTGAGCAAAAGCGACTCCTGCGGCCGTAGACTTCGGTATAGCCGCCCCGCAGGATCAGGCAAAAGTACGCGCGTTCATGGCGGTGATGCGGCAGGCGCGCACCGGCCGGATATGAGACGTCCGCAAGTGTCAGCTCCCCGACCGTGCGCATCCGTAGGGTTCGCCCATAGAACCGCCCGCCTTTCAAGTGATCGGCATTCGACAAGTATGACGCGTTGGACGCGTTGATGGGCCTTTACAGGCATTCCTGGCGCGACTCTCAGATGGAGCACGACTCTATAACCATCTGTTCCAAGCCGGAGCGTACAAAAGTAGGCCCGACAAGTCCTCCTGGAAGTCTGGAGCCGCCGGCGAAGAACGCGCGTTGTCCGTGCAATGCGAGTCGATACGAGTCCGTTGTGCTGAGATTCGTCGGATGCTTCGAGAAAGCCGCACGCAACGCGCACGCTCGTAGCCCTAGCCAGACCGAAAACAGTAGCATCAAGACCGCCCCTACTTGAGGAGAAGACACGATTCGGAATTTCAAAATGAACCAACACTTTGCCACACGGAAGTGCCCTTTTCTGGGGCCTTTGGCGCGAAGAGTTCGACTGGGGTTCAATTGGGACAGTTTGCAGCGCTCTATTGCCGGGTATCGACCGCGGACCAAACCTGCGTTCGCCAGGAACGGGATCTGCGTGCCTTCTCCAAAAAGGCCGGCTATAAAGTCGTTGGAGTTTGGAAGGAAACCGCTTCCGGGGCGAAGGACGAGCGCGCCGAACGCAAGAAGGTCCTTGCATTGGCGCAAGCCCGCAATATCGACATAATCCTCGTCACTGAACTTACCCGTTGGGGCCGTTCAATGCTCGATCTGTTCCACACGCTCCAGGACCTTCAAGCCTGGGGCGTCTCCCTGGTGGCCCAGACCGGCTTGCAGTTCGATATGCGTAGCGCTCAGGGGAAATTAATCGCCTCACTGATGGCAGCGCTGGCGGAGTTTGAGCGGGATCTATTGCGTGAGCGGGTCCGTTCGGGGATCGCGGCGGCTCGCAAGCGTGGGGTCGTGTTCGGCCGACGCCCGGGTCAGCGCATCAAGTCAGACCGGTACGCCCCAAAAGTGCTGAAGCTCGTCGCTGAAGGCCAGTCGTACCGGGAAATAAGCCATCGGCTCGGGTTGAGCAAGAATACGGTCCTGGATATCGTCAAGCGCGACCGCGCCACGTAGGGGTTGGAGTTTCTATGCCTTCCGCTTTGGACCTGGAACGTGCCACGAGGATTGCTGAGGAGTACCTGGAGCGACTCAATACCAATGGCGAGTTTCAGGTAATTCTCCACAGGCGCCGTTGGCGGGGGAGAACATTTCGGGCATGTCGCGGAGGTACAGAGCCTGCTGCTCGGGAGTGAGCATCAAGGCGCCGCTGCTGTTGTTGGGATAGCCAACGTGGCAAAGATCCTGCCTGCGACGCGGAAGTCGGGATGGCCCATGTGGGCGCGCTCCTCGACGTCGGGGAGAGCCAAGGCGGTTTTCCGGAACTCCTCGACAGTCATGATCAGGCGCTGAGTTCCGCGAGATCCTCTTTGCCCTTGTTGGCGTAGGTGAATTCGCACAAGCAGATGGGGTTTCCGTCGGGGTCTGTGCAATCCGCGAAGTTTCCCACGTTCGCGTCGCGCACAATTGGTGAGAATTGCACGCCCTGCCTGCTGAGGCAATCGACGGTGATTTCGATGGGTTCATCGATTTCGAGGGAGAGGGTGATGGCACCCTTGGTTCCCGGCGCCGGGTAAGCGGGATGAACCGGATGTATGCCGATGGTGAGTCCTGGGCCGGCTTCGACGGTGGCCCAACGGTCACCGAAGCGGTTGGTTAACTTCAGCCCGAGAACCTGAGTATAGAAATGCACGGCTCTGTCGAAATTCGAAACGAAGATGGTCGCGTTGCCACCTGAGATCATGTTAGCCCTCTCCCTATTTTTAGCTGAATCGTATCAGAATGAAAAGAGCCACTGGGAGGTACCACTTTATGAATCGCAAACCGGTTTTCGTTCCGGAGATCGTATTGGAAAGAGCATCGGCGGCATCATTACGGCGGCAGATTTACAATCAGATCGCCGCTGCGATTCGCGCCGGAGGTTTGGCTCGCGGGGACCGGCTGCCTTCGTCGCGCGAGCTGGCGCGTTGGCTAGGGGTTTCCCGCAATACGGCATTGGCGGCTTATGAAGATCTGGTTGCGGCGGGGCTCGTAGCGGGGGAGCGGGGGTCAGCAACGGTGGTTTCGCAGGGCGATTCGCGTAGCGTGTTTCGGCTGCGTCGGCTGCTACGTGAGGCGAACTACCCGGAGCGAATCGCGGTGATGCAGGATCCCGATGGGAATGCGATTCGTGTTTGTTTTTGAATGGATCCCGGTGGATCTGCCACCGGGGGTTTGGAAGTGCCCCCGTGGCGGTAGCGGTAAGTGGTGTTCGGACGGAGCCCTGGATGCGGGCCTGGTGGTTGAACGAGGTTCCGATCTACTGGGTGACGAGCGAAGTCTGTCTCATACTATAGTCCGACTATAGTCCGACGTCGTGCCGTACTCGATCCAGCTCTCGGCGGGCCGCCGGTATCCCAACTGACCAGCCGCAGTCGCTTTGACGCTGAAGGTGAAGACATCCGAGATTCTGGAGCCGGGCAAGTGGTGAAACTCCAGGTGGCGTCCAAAGGAGCGCCTGCAGCGCGCCGTCGATCACTTGCGCCAACAAGGCCACCGTCCGGCATCCGGTGATCTGGCCCACTTGTCGCCCCTCGGCTGGGAACACATCAATCTAAACTAACCGGCGATTACCTCTGGGAAGCATCGCCCACCCTCGGCCCAGATCGTTCCGGCCTCTCCGCACCGGCGCTCACAACCTCGCCACTGCCGCTTAGCGTGCTTAAAATCCCGTTTCGTGTCTTCTCCTCGAGTTGCCTCTGGCCGAGGAATACAAATTCGCCGATCACAACCCGGCTTTAGCCGCCGCGTTTTCGAGAAACAGTGACCCTTCCCGAATGTAGCGTCGCACGGTTCCAACGCTGCGGTGCCCGGTCTGAGCCATAATGGATCGCTCGGAAGCTCCGGCGGCCGCCGCGGAAGTGGCGAGACCCGCGCGCAGAGAGTGGCCCGCGTAAAACCGCGCGTCGAGGCCGGCATGGGACACCAGCCGCTTTACAATTAGCGCGACCGCGCGATCAGACAGCCTCTCCTCCGCCACATGCCCATGACGGTTAATGCTTCGAAACACCGGTCCAGCCGCGCGCCCAATCACAGCGAGCCACGCTTCGGCCGCTCGCACAGCACACGTCTCCGGGTTTGCGCCCGCCGGAATGCCGACCCGTCTTCCCTGCCCTTCCTGGTCCGTCTTCGAGCGCCTAAGATTTACGATCAAACCCGCCGAAACAAATTTCATGTCGTCCGTGTCGAGCCCAATCAGTTCCGAGCGCCGGAATCCCCCGGCGAACCCCACCAGCAACAGCGCCCGGTCGCGAATTCCTTGAGCGGTCGAGGTCAAACGGTCGAGGATCGCGCGGAGATCTTCCACGCGTAACGGATTCTTCCCAACCTGCGCCGACCCGTTGCTTCGCCGAATGCCCGCAAGTACAGACCTAACGACCATATGACGGGTCGGTGATTCGTATCCGGCCATCTGATGGGCCTGCGAAATGGAGGATATCCGTCGAACAAGCGTGCTCGTCCGCGCCGATGCTGCCAGATCCGAAAGATAGAGAGCGACGGTCTGCGGCTCGGCCGGCAGCGGTGGCCGGCTCCTTTGGGCGCACCACGCGGAAAAATGTCTCCAGTCCGATGCGTACGCACGGCGGGTGTTTTCGGCTTTCGACTGCCGGATGTATTGCTCGGCCCGAACAAGCGCGGGGGCAATCGAAGCCGTTCCGCCATCCGGTACTGTCATAAAGTCAGGCACGTCTACGATTGTAGCAGAATCCTAACTTCCGATACCGTTCTATTATCGGAAGTTATAGAATGGCGCACATTGCACAAGTGCGCATAATCGCTCTCGCATAGTGTAATCTTGATACATGCCGGACAAGCCGTCGTGGTTTCTAGAACTTCCATCTATTCTCGAGAGTCTCCGCGCCATGCGTGCGCCGGTCGTCGGCCGGGCCGTGATCGAGGCCGCGTTCGGCCTTAAGCGGCGCCAAGCCATTTATCTCATGAATAAGGTCGGTGGGTGGCAGGCTGGACGGACGTTCCTGATCGAGCGCCTGAAATTGGTCGAGTGGCTCGAAGGCCAAGCACGGGGAGAGGATTTCGCCATTGAGGAGCGCCGCCGTTCGCGTCTCCATGAATCGCTGGCCGAAGCGCGGCGGACCTTCTCCGCGCGGCAGATTCGGATCGAGTCCAGTTCCCTGCCCTCCGCCGAAGGACTGCCCGATGGAATCGAGTTGCGACGAGGAGAGCTTCGGATCGAGTTTGCAGGCGTCGAGGACCTTTTGAAGAAACTCTTCGACCTCTCGCAGACCATTGCAAGCGACTATGACGATTTTTGTCGCCGGTTTGTACCAGAATGATTGACTCGTGAATTTGTCGCGACTATCATGATTCTAGACGAATGCGCGTAAAGCTAGAGGAACGCTTCACTTTGTATACTGCGTCGCAGGTTGCCCGCGCGCTCGGCATTAGTAAGCGGACCCTCGACCGGATGATCAAGGACGGAAGAATCCCTGCGCCGGCAAAATCCGCCAATGGCTATCGCTTCTGGACCCCACCCGAAATGGAGCAACTGGAACGGCAAGCCAAGGAGTTAACTCATTGATAAAACTGGTAGTTTGCAACCAGAGAGGGGGCGTGGGAAAAACCACCACGGCCATGACTCTAAGTCGCCATCTGGCCGACCAAGGCCTGAAAACCCTGCTCGTGGACGCCGATCCGCAGGGTTCGATCGCGACCATACTTCGTTTGAAACCCGAGTATTACCTCTACGACTTCCTGATCCGCAAGTTTCACCTTAGGGATTGCGTGGTCGCGTCGAGTCCAAATCTGGACATCCTGGTGGGAGGGCGCACTACCATGGACGCCGAGACCCAGCTAACCAGCCAGGTAGCGCGGGAGCGGTATTTCGAGATCCTGTTTCCAACCTACGATCAGGCCTATGATGCTGTAATCGTTGATGTTGCGCCGTCGATCAGCCTCATGCAGACCTGCGCCATGGTTTACTGTCAACAGTTGCTGGTGCCGGTTGCCATGGACATGCTGAGCGTTTCCGGTGCCACCTCGGTCCTTGAAACCGCGGCAACTTTCAGCACCCTCGTACGCACGGCAATCAGGCCAGTCGCACTGCTTCCGACGATCGTCGACCGGCGCGTCGGACTCACGGACTTGATGATGCAAACCGTCCGTTCCATGTCCGTCCGGTTTGGCGTCCCGGTGTTGAATCCGATTCGCGTGGACGCGTCCGTGGGCAAATCGCAGCGTTCGCGGCAATTTCTTGCTGATTTTGACCGTCACTCGAGAGCCTTCGAGGACTACACCCAGGCCTTCCAAGAGCTCTTGGTGCTGTTAAAGGATCAGGTACGCGCCCATGTCACAGCCGAAACGGCAGGCTAGCCGCGAAAAACCGGTCTTCGACCCCAATCAGGAACTCGACGACCTCCTAGATACGCCGCATACCAAGGTCAGCCTTGGATTTCTGGGCTATCCCAATACGTCGGGACCCGACGTTGTGACAGAGCCGCCCATTATGCCCCCCATAACGTCGGTGGATGATGTAAAGACGGTAGGGGTCATATCGTCAGGTGGCGCACCGGGCAAGCAGAAGATCTGGAAGTGCGGACGCGTTCAGGACGGTCATTCGCATGTGGAGCAGATGGTTTATCAAGCACTGCGTGAGCGCGGCGAGTTGCAGACAGACGGCAGCCGTAGGGTCAGAATCGGCCTTTCGGCCTTGGCGTCGGCCTGCTGCGTGAGCGTGCGGCGCATCGGGCTGGTTGTTCGGCGGCTAATTCTGAAGAAGACCCTGCAGGTCCTGACGCCGGAAATCAGCGCCAAGAGTCAGTCCCGCAGCTACGTCGTTCGCACGGAAGAGCAGATTCTCACGGACCGGCGGGCCCAGGGTTTGGAGTGGGTCATGCGGCGGCGTGGAGTGGAGTTCGTCGACCCGGGAACGGGATTACCAATCTTCTCCGCGGAAGATCTGGAGGAAATACCGGTTCCCGTAGCCATATCGTCGGGAGTAGCCAGTATGACGGCCGTGCCTTCAAGACTGGACCCGTCATAACGTCGCTCCACTAGCGCGGAAGGGCGTGATCGAGCCTTCTGTGTCCGAGCCCGATGATCCGTAACAGCACCCGACGGACCCGTCATATCGTCGATACGGTACTGTAACGGCCTATCGCGTGGGTCCGCATACACGAATCAAGACGCCAGCCCCGTTAGACTATACGACTGCAGGCGTCATAACGGCAGCACCCGCCTTTACGGCCTCTGCGGGTCGATGCTTGAACCCGCCTCCAGATTCTCCCACCAAGGTTCGGCTAGGTTTTCCGGGCACCCGGATCCGTCATCACCCGACGTTATGATGAGAGCCATTTGTCATACTGGCGGTCAAAGCGTCGATGGATGCTTCAAGACGGTAGGCGTCATAACGTCAGGTAGAGCAAGGTGGTTTACCAGGCGCTGCGCGAACGCGTCAAGTTGCAGGCACACGGCAGCCGTAGGGTCAGAATCGGCCTCTCGGCCTTGGCGTCGCCCTGCTGCGTGAGCGTCCAGCGCATCGGACTGGTTGTTGTTCGGCAGGCTGATTCTGAGGAAGACCCTGCAGGTCCTGACGCCAGGAATCAGGACGAAAAGTCCGTGGGGACCGTTCCGTAAACTGAAGAGGGAGGGAAAGACCGTGAGAACTCCTGCGCGTGAATTCGGTTTGGTCGGGGAGAAATATCGTGGTCCGTTATACGGGAGAGAAAATTCTCACGGACCTCCGGGCCCAGGGCTTAGAGTGGTCATGCGGCGGCGAGTTCGTAAATCCGGTAACGGGCTTGCCGGTTTTTCGCGGACGAGGACATGGACGAGATAGGGGTCACTCCTCCAATGGTCAAAAATTGCACGCTAAGGAAACTGCGGCCCTGGCGGGCTCCCCAGCGGACCTCGCGCAGGTCGGGCCGCAGGAAACTCTACGCTACGCCGTTTCCCGAGAGTAGTCCACGACTTCTATCGAGGGCCGCCAAAGAGAAACGTGATTGCACCGGGCATGCGGGCGGCCCACGATGTCGACTCATGACGGCCATTGGGAGCCACTACCAGCATTACCTCCGACCGTTTGATCCGCGCGGCTCTCAGGTTGGCTGCCAATTCTTCGGTCATCTTTACGATGCCTGCCTCAGCCTCCGCTCGTTTCAATCTGAAGGGCGCAAAGTACGAATCGATGTCGGGGAAGTCGAACTCTGTCGCGCCGACGCTAATAGACACTCTGTCTGGCGCCCGCGCGATAAACGCCGTGTCTCGCAAAAACTGACCGTTTCCAAGCAGCAGACTTGGGCTCTCGAGCAGCGCCAGTCCAAACAGGTCCGGTCGCTGCAGGGAGGTGTAAAGCGCGGCGGCGGCCCCGAGCGAGGTGCCGCCAATTGCCGTCTCCGCGGCAGCCGTCGTAACCCGATACAGTCGACGAACAAGAGGGACCACTTCTTCGGCTACGAAAGGCGGAAGTCGCTTGCCGTTGGGTTCAGGCTTGCTAGCCTCGGTGACGGGATTCTTGTAGAGTGCGTATTCATCTCTGCGATCACCGGTGCTGTCAATGCCAACGATGATCAGTGGAGGAACCTTCCCGTCCGCGACTAGCTTACTCACCGTCTCGTCTAGGCGCAGTTCGTGTTCGCCTTTGAATGCTGTGCATTCATCGAACAAAGTTTGGCCGTCAAGAATGTAGAGTGTCGGGTACTTCTGATCGCTCTGGCCCGGTTCAGCGTACCCCGCCGGAAGCCAAACGCGTATGGTCATCGTCTTGCCGTAGGTCTTGCTCTCGAATCGTTCAACCCGCAAATCCCCAACTACCGTCGGGGTACACGGTACTTGCCCGCATACGGCAACGCTGGTCAGAATTGAGAACCCTAGGAGCAGGGAAGAATACATGAATCCCAATACGCTTGTTGCCTCCACAAGGTTCCCCTATTCCGGGACGAAGCGGAAAAGAACGATAAGTCGCGCAGTGTAGGGAAGACCGGTACGGGGCCGGGCCTGGTACCAAACGGCTTCGTCGCCCGATGACACCCCAGTCTCACTCCATGTGAAAAAACTAAAGTTTTCGGACAGGAGCAGATCGGCCTTGCAGTCGCCAAGAAAGCGGCCGTTTCACGGGGTCCCGCGCAATGGGGTTTTCGGACAGGGGCGTTTTCTTGGGCTGGCCGTCGCCTTAGCGTGCAATTTTTGACCATTGGAGGAGTGACCCCAGATACCGGGACCTATCGCCATATTGTCTGGCGCTGCCCTTCATGACGGCCCAGTAGTGGACAGGGCGATGGCCTGCGCAATTCCGCAGGGGGGACATCATGACTGTGGAACATTGGGCAGCATTGAATGACCTCCTGACATCTCCAGTCATACCGTCATGCGAGTACTGCCACTACAAAGCCTTGGCAGGGAAGGGCAGGGAACAGTAGTCGCTATGACCTCGCCCGTCATTCCCTTAACGAAACATTACCCCACATATCTCAGCACAATGGAACTCTGGTTACTCCGTGGAGTTTGGTTGCAAGGCCGGCGTGTATGAATTCGTGACGTTACGGAGAGAAGAGTATCTGGACCCCGCGAGGCGTCAAGTCAAAGGCTTTAGCGAAGCCCGTAAACTTCCATCAACTGCACGACGTTGTTCCGTAAATTGAATTTCTTTTCCACTGCCAGACGGCCGGCACGGCCCATTCGCTCGCAGGCGGAGGGATCGTGCAACAGAGAAAGGATAAAGGCCGCAATCTGCCTCGAATCGCCGCGTCCGGCCAGATAGCCGGTCACCCCGTCCTCGATCAGCTCCGGAATTCCCCCAACGCGCGTGCCCACCAGGGGCTTCCCAAAGGCCATGCCCTCGGCGATAACCCAGCCAAAGGCCTCCTGCCAGCGCGAGACCTGACAAATCAAGGCAGCGGCGGCGAAGACGCCTTCATTGCAGGGATCGAGAATTTGTCCGGTGAAGGTCACGTGGTCCTTGATCCCCATCGCCTCGGCCTTCCGTTCGAATTCGGCCCGCCCCGCGCCTTCCCCTACCAGAACGAAGTGGGCGCTCGCGTCCTCAGCCACGACAATCCGGGCGGCGTCAAGCAGGTCGGCGATCCCCTTCTCGGGAATGATCATACTAACCTGTACGATCAACCGGCGATCCTCCGGAATACCGAAACGCCGGCGAAATCCACTGGCGGCGGCTCCATCGGCTGGAATCCGCGACAGATCCACGGCATTGTAAATGCACATCTGTCTGCTTACGGGAAGAGTGCCCAGCCCGGCCAGGAAGGAGCGCTTGTATTCACTCACCGAAATCACCTTCGTCATGGGCGCGTTGATGAATCTGGCCAGGGACCGCTTCCAAACAGGCAAAAGCTTTGGCTTACTGTTTTCCCGTGGCGATGACTGGTCCGTAAAGAATATTTTCCCGGCGCCATACAGCTTTCCGAGCCATGGGTATGGGCTAATGAGATCAACAAAGTGCAAGTGTAAAATCCGTGGACGGTGACGGTGAAGAATCTTCCCCAGTTCCATCGTCGATCGCCCACTGACCGGTATGCTGGAGAACGTTTCCAACTGCACGTTGGGAAGATCCAGAAACTGCCTTACGGTTTCCGGCGGTTGATCGAGCATGCAGAGCACGCTCTTCCAGCCCACTCGCTCAAGCTGGAGCGACAACTCCCGCGCGAAAGTCTCGTTGCCGCCAATTCGTATGGGATTAATTCCGAAAACGGAGACGACCGCTGGCGGGTACCCGCTCATTGCGGCAGAACGGGGAGGGCGAAAGTCTGCTTCTCCGCGTCCGAACAGCGCTTTTCCAAACAGCAGCCCTGCTCCCAATATCGCGACCGGTCTTCCCAGATTTTTCGAATCGGTTTGTCCTTGACGTTCCCGGCCCTGGGAGCTCCGCTGCAAACGGTAACTTCGCCGTTGGCCTGGAACTGCAGGGTCGTCAATGCGGCGCACAGGTGTCTCTGCTCATGTCCGCTGTGCCCTTGAATTGCAACGCGCATCGAGTCGGGATTCTGGAAATAGCGAATCATGGATTCGAGCTGACCAATGCTATTTGCGATCGGCAGACCTTCACGCTTCAAGCGGACCAGTTCTTCCACCCGGGATACGGTTTTCGCGGTGTCCTTTGGCCAGTTCTCGGAATGTTCCCACCAACGGACGTCTTCTTCGGTGTTGTAGTTCTGCTCGATCGCCTAATAGAACACTTCCATGCCGTTCTCAGCCGCGAATTTCGCGACGTTCGCCACGTCGTGGAGATTGTGCGACATGACCACGGTCTTGAGCCGGATGACGTAGCCGAGATTCTTCTCTTCCCTCACGCGTTTCAGCGTTTGCAGGCTGGTAAAACTCTTTTCCCAAAACTTTTCGCGCCCGCGAACCAGGCTGTGGGTGTCCCCAATGCCGTCTATCGACATGGTTATCCGGCCTGGGCGGGCCAGCGCCAGTTTCTCGATGCGGGATTGATCGTCCCAATAGCCGTGGGTGAGCACTTCGAGGAACAGGCCGAGTTCGGAAGCGTAAGCGGCCAGATCGGTCGTGAACGGGCGCAGGAGAGCTTCGCCGCCGCTAAAAGCGACGTGAATGGGGCCAAGCCACGAGCGGAGGTCGCGGACCACTGTTTTCCACTGATCGAGGGTGGGGCTGTCCTCCTTTCCCTTATTGCGCCAGATGTCGCAGTGGACGCACTTGGCGTTGCAGAGTTCGGTAAGTAGAAAAACAACGGAGGTAGGGCGGCAGAGCCCGGCGAGCCGGCCCCCGGCGAATCCTCGCAGCCTATAGTTCACCCCGTCATAAGCACGGCGGTATAAGGCGTCCCACTCAAGCGGCATGATCCACATGATAGCGCATTCACGGGTGGATTCCGATCCGAAGGACGTGCTACATTTATTAAACGTACTCGTAAACGTACTCGCGCGGGCCGATTTTTCGATGTGCCCGAGCGGCAGCCAACCCAACCGGGGCGCGTAGCTCAATTGGCAGAGCAAGTGACTCTTAATCACTAGGTTGAAGGTTCGATTCCTTCCGCGCTCACCACTCGAATCAATGGTTTAGGGACTATTGAATCGTGGCGAATCCTTCGACTGTGGGGGATTTTGTGGGGACGCCATCTGAAACGAACGGCTTTTGCCCCGCGCTCAGACATTCAACCGCTTCCCGTTTCGCGGCCATTCTGATGTGGGAGTATCGTTCCAGCATTGCGCGGCTCATGTGGCCCATGATCGCCAGCATAGTGCTCTCAGGTACACTGGCTTCGGCCATTTTGGTGGCTGCTGTGTGCCTCAGATCGTGCAACCGGCAATTGACCCCGGCACGCTTGCGAAGTGTCCCCCAGGCAGTCTTCATCGTGGTGGTTGGCTTGGTCGGATCGTTCGGCGTCGGCTTGCCGAACGGAAACAGGTAGAGGCTTCGAGTAGACTGGCC
>SHUI01000149.1 GCA_009697455.1 Bryobacterales bacterium | reverse complement strand
CGTGCCGAAAATCCGGGAACGTTCAGGTTCGAGCGAAAAAATGTTGATTCAACGGCTCGGCATTCGCGACAAAGTACGCTCAGCAGCCAAACGACGCCCCTCTGCTGTCAGAATGGATGTCCGAACTCCAGAATTTTGCAAGAGCCTCCGTGGATCGAAAGCCGATAATATGGGTCTGTTCATGAGTAATCCGGGCGGCGTCCGCCGGCAGCGACGCGATCGGAACCTGGTACCATTCGAGCACTTCCAGAATATCCAACCGGTAAATAACGCAGAGCGAGTAGATCCTGTAAACGTTCGGAACTAAACCTTGGTTTTCGATCGCCGAAAGTTGGCTCAGCGCGATCAAGTACTCAGAGCTCTTGTGGATTTCAGCGATTTTCTGGCTTGCCTCAACTACATCGCGAAATCGAAGATCCAACCGCTCCCTGGCACGCTTCAGTTTTTGTCCGGCGTCCATGGTAAGATCTTCTTCGCGGGTGGTGTGCCCTGCCCTTGGTATGAGTGCTGACATCGTCGGCTCCACCGGCTCGTCGCCGAACCGGACGCTTTCTTTGAATTATATCCGGTAGTAGTACTGGGATCAAGGGGTGGAAGGAAAGTTTGTTCTGATTTCGAAACAACCAATGTCAACGGTGAACGTGATTGTCGGCGTAAGTGGCGCTAGCGGTTCAATTTACGGCATCCGCCTGCTTGAGCGGCTACGAGATGTCCCGAACGCCGTCGTTCATCTGGTGATGACCCGTTCCGGAGAAAGGACGCTCTTTCTCGAAACCGGGAAGAGGAGTGCCGACCTCAAAGCCATGGCGGCCTACACCTATCCGGTTGAAGATATCGGCTCCCGACTCGCCAGCGGATCATTCCGGAGCGAGGCAATGGTGGTAGCTCCCTGCTCGGTTCACACGATGTCCGCGATCGCGTGCGGCATCAGTTCCAATCTTTTGGTAAGAGCCGCCGACGTAATCCTCAAGGAGCGCCGCAAGCTCATCCTCATGGTGCGGGAGACGCCGCTGCACCTGGGACATCTGCGCACGATGACACAGTTGGCGGAGATGGGAGCCATCATCGCGCCGCCCATTCCCGGATTTTATACGCAGCCTGAAACTGTCATGGATATTGTCGATCAGAGTGTCAACCGCGTCATGGATCTGCTCGGGCTGCCCGTGCTGGGAGCGCCCCGCTGGGACGGCCCGGCCGGCGGCGAAAGGATGTCGAGCGGCATTGAAAATGAGTAAGAAAATCGAAAAGGCCTCGTTTCAAGGCGAGCGCGGGGCGTTCAGCGAGATAGCCGCCGCCCAATTGCTGCCGGGAGCCGAGGTGGTTCCGTGCGCGCGGTTTGAGGACGTTTTCAAACGGCTGGCAGACGGCGAGGCGACAGCGGCGGTGGTGCCCATTGAGAACACTCTCCATGGTTCTGTTTACGAAAACTACGATCATCTTCTGAACCACGATTTGCCGATCGTGGCCGAGACCCGCGTGCGTATCGTTCACAACCTGATCGCCGCGCCTGGGGTCAGGTACAAGGACGTCAAGAAGATTTACTCGCATCCGGTGGCGCTGAACCAGTGCCTGAAGTTCTTTGCCGCCAACCCGGCGTTCGAACGTGAGATTTTCTACGACACGGCAGGCAGCGTCAAGATGGTGATGGAGCGAGGGCTGCGAGACGCGGCCGCCATCGCTTCCGCCGCCGCCGCCGGGATCTACGGCGCGCGCATCCTGCGGCGTTCGATCGAGGATGACCGGGAGAACTTCACTCGATTCTTCCTCCTCAGGCGGCCGGAGGTGGCGGCTCGCGCGGCCAGGAAACCTCGCGACGGGCGCGTGAAATGGAAAACCTCCCTGGTCTTTACGACTCGCGACGTGCCGGGCACGCTTTTCCGTTCGCTTAGCGCGCTTGCGCTGCGCGACCTGAGTCTTACCAAGATCGAGTCCCGTCCGCTGCGCGGCAAGCCCTGGGAGTACTTATTCTATGTGGATTTCCTGGGTCATATGGACGACCCCGCTCCCAGGAATGCGATAAACCATCTCCGGGAAACCTCGGACTTCCTTCGAATTTTGGGATGCTATCCGGAGTGCGGCAGAGTTTAGGGGATTAATGATGAGCCTCCCGCACCCGAAGACGCCCATCGGGCACTCCTGGGGTGGACGCCCTCGCCGGCGCGCGACCGCCTGGTCGCGCTTCCGCGCTGGAGGTAGACGATTACACGGGACCGTGCACTGGTGCTCCCACTTAGCGTCGCGGACACCCGGATCACCTGCCGTAACCCCCGGGATGTCGAGCAACTCCTGAGGATTTATGCCGTTCGCCTTCCTCCTCGCCGCCGCCGCCGCGCTCCCCCAATTCGTGGACATGACGGCGCAGTCGGGAATCGGCTTTAAGCACGAAGCCAGCCATACGCCGGAAAAATACCTCCTCGAGTCCATGTCCGCGGGAGTCGCCATGATCGACTACGACGGCGACGGAAAGCTCGACCTATTTTTCGTCAACGGAGCCAGCCTTCCCGCCACGGACAAGTTGAATCCCCGTTACTGGAACCGCTTATACCGCAACAACGGAAACCTTACTTTCACCGACGTCACCGAACGGGCTGGAGTTCGCGGACACAGCTACGGAATGGGCGTCGCCACGGGCGATTACGACAATGACGGCCGGACGGACCTCTACGTCACGAATCACGGCCGCAACATCCTGTACCGCAATCGAGGCGATGGTACGTTTTCAGACGTGACGGACAAGGCGGGTGTCGCCGCCTCCGGCTGGTCCACCGGAGCGATGTTCGTTGATTATGACCACGACGGCGCGCTCGATCTTTTCGTCTCCCGTTACGTCGACTGGAACTTCTCCCGTAACCCCTACTGCGGCGATCGGAAGCCGGGCTTCCGCTCTTACTGTCATCCCGATCAGTTCAAGCCGGTGTCGCACCTGCTGTTTCACAATAATCGCGACGGAACCTTTACCGATGTGACTGTAAAATCCGGTATCGCCAAGGCGCTCGGCAAGGGCCTCGGCGTCGCGTTCCAGGATTACGATCGAGACGGCTGGCCCGACGTCCTGGTGGCGAACGATTCCTTCCCCCAACAACTGTTCCACAACAAACGGGACGGCACGTTTGAAGAAGTGGCTCTCGCGCTCGGTCTCGCCTACGACGAAGATGGCCGCACCTTCGCCGGCATGGGCGCCGATTTCGCAGATTACGACAATGACGGCTGGCCCGACGTCTTCATCAACGCCTTGGCCAACCAGCGCTACAGCCTGTTTCGCAATCTGAAGGAGAGCTTCGAATACGTCACGGGAGCCTCTGGTGTAGGCCAGATCACCGCGAGGCACTCGGGCTGGGGCACGCGCTTCCTCGATTACGATAACGACGGGTGGCTCGATCTGTTCGTTGCCCAGGGCCATGTAATGGACAACATCGAACTTACGCAACCCGGTCTCCGCTACCTCGAGCCGCCTCTGCTGATGCGCAATATCAAGGGAAAGTTTGAAGACGTCTCGATCAGGAGTGGGGAAATTTTCAAGACTCCACTAGCCGCCCGGGGAGCGGCATTCGGCGACCTCGACAATGACGGTTTCACCGATATCGTCATCAACTGCAATGACGGCCGTCCCGTGATCCTCAGGAATCATGGGAACACAAACCACTGGCTCACCGTGAATGTCGAGGGACAGGCAGCGGGCGCCCGTGTTAAGCTCACAGCCGAGTCCGGCAGCGTCATCGAGCGCGTGGTCTCAACCGCCGGCAGCTACCTCTCCGCGAGCGACCCCAGAGTCATGTTCGGCCTCGGTCAGGACCGCCGCATTCGTTCCATCGAGGTCACATGGACGGATGGCTCGACGCGCAAGGTGGAGAATTTGGAACCCGGCCGCATCGTCAACGTCGCTCCAAGGTGATACGGGCCCGGCGCCCTCTATTTCGGCTGAATAAGCCTCCGGTGAATGTCGAGTTCACGCTGCGCGGGCGCCGGCTGATTCAAGGCGCGATACGCGCGGCTTAGCAGGAAGTGCGCCGTGGGATGGTCCCGACGCCCTGAGATTACGCTTTCGAGAAGCGGAACCGCCTTGGCGGATTGGTTCGTCTGGAGATAACACTTCGCGAGCTCGGTTTTCGCATCCGAGAATTGAGGCGATAGCCTCACCGCCCCTTCAAGAAGGGGAATCGCTGCCCCGAATTCTCCGCCTTTCACACGGATCAAAGCCCGTTCAAACAACGCGAGGTGGTTCTGAACGTCGCGCTCGAGTTCCGCTGCCGCTTCCTCATCCTTCCCTTGCTGGCGAAGCACGTGGCCGAGGCAGAAGTGCAGGCCGGCAGTTTCCGGGGACCGCCGGAGCGCCTCACGGTAGAACTCTTCCGCCTTCACGTAGTCCTCGTCGTACTCGGCGCTCAAACCCTTCGCCTGCGCCAGCCGGGCCGATTGCGGCGCAACCTGCTCCAGCCGGTTCATGAGATCGGCGGCCCGTTCTCCATAGGATTCGTTTAGCCAATACAACGAGTCGTCCGTACCCGCGGCAGCCCGTAGTGTCGCCAGGACAGGCGGCCTGTCCTTCAACTCCGGCCCGGCGGCAAACGCGACGGCGCGAATCTCCGGCTTTCGCATCTCGAGCAAACCTGCGTGGCCCGCGAACACTTGCAGCCCCGCCTGGACCACTCCCTGCGATTCGGCCGTCTGTCCCAGTTGCTCATACGCGTAGGCCAGAAGTTGATGGGCCTCCGGGTACCGCCTGTAACGTACGGCTACCAGCAAAGGACCCAGCGCTTCCCGCGCCTGCCGCCGCGTGAGCAGGTATTGGCCCAATCGGAGGTTCGAAAGGAACGCGTTGGGATTCAACGTCAATTCCGCCCGCGCGGCAGCCGCTGCCTCCTCCGTGCGCTGTTGCGCCCAGAGGATTTCGGCGCGCTCCTCATTTGCGCCCTTCAGAGCCGGGTCACTCTGTAAGGCCATGCCGATTTCGGTCAACGCATTCGCCGTGTCGCCGCGTGCCAAGTGGCGATGCGCCAGGTGCTGATGCCGCCGGGCGGAGCCTTCTCCGCGCGACGACAACAGGTCCGACAACTGCCGCGCCCGCCGTGTGTATGCCTCTGAGGCCGCAAACAGAAATTCCGGGTCGGTGGCATACTTGCGCTCGATCCGCTCGAACTGCAGGATCGCCGCCTCGTAGTCGGCTAGCGCGAGGCACGTGAAGCCCAGCCAATATCGCGCCTCGTGGTTGCCGGGTTCGCTCCGCGAAGCCCTTTCCAACACCACGCGGGCTTCCGTGAACTTGTTCCGCTCAAACAGGGCGCGGCCTTCGCCGAGCCACGCGAGCGCGAAAAGAAACCACATACTCATTGAAAGTATACTAAGAACCGGATGACCCTCCCGCTCCTGTTGCTGCTCCAAATATCGGGCCTGCAGCTCTACGAAGCCGGGCGTTTCGCCGAAGCGCGCGACGCGCTCCTGAAGGAGGTTACGTCCGCCAAGGCCACGCCTGAAACCCACTTCTGGCTGGGATACGCCGAACTCGCGGTTGGCAACAGACCGGGAGCCATCCAACCCTTTGAAGCGTATCTCAAGGCGAACCCAAGAAACGAAGACGTTCTGTATGCCCTGACGCGGACGTACGCTCAGCTCGCCGAAATGAGCCTGGAACGCATCTTCGCGCTCGATCCGAAATCCGCCCGCGCCTACCAGATGCGCGGTATCCGCTTCGAGCTCGAAAGGGAGTGGCCAAAGGCGATCGACTCATACGAGACCGCGCTGAAGCTCGGGCCCGAGATGCGCGGCGTCTGGTCGTCTATCGCCCGGATCCATGCACGCGAACTCAATGACATCGCGCGATCTCGCGCCGCCGCTGCCAGAGAGGCACGCCAGCCGTCCCCTTCGCCTGGAATCGCGCTCGTCGAGAAAAAGCAGCCGCGCGACGCGCTCCCACACCTGCTCGAATGGCGGGCGGCGCAACCTCGAAATGCCGACGTGTATTACTACCTGGGCGAAGCGTATACCGATCTCAAGGTCGACACTATTCAGCGTCTTCGCGCCGTGAACCCGTCATCCTACCGCCTACACCAAGTCCTCGCCGAAAGCTACGCATCCACGCATCGACGTGATGAAGCCATCGAAGAATACCGTCAGGTTTTAAGGCTTCGCCCCGGTCTTCCCGGCGTGCAGTTCGAACTCGCCCGCCTTCTCACCGATTCGGCGCCCGCGGAAGCCCGCACGCTCTTGGAGCAGGAGCTTCGGATCGATCCGGATCACTTCCTGGCGAAGAGTCTGTTGGGACAACTCCTTGTCGCCTTGCACGAATCCGAACCGGCAGTTCCGCTGCTCGAATCCGCGCTCGCCGCGCGAGATTCGCTTGCCGGGGCCCGCAAGGCTTTGGGTAAGGCCCTCGTCGAAACCGGCAAAGCGCGTGCAGCCCTCGATCACCTGCTCCGCGTGGCTCGTGAAGATCCCGACGACGAAGAGGTTCATTTTGTTCTGGCGCGAGCCTATCGCGCGTTGGGCTTGCAGGCCGAGGCAGCAAGGGAAATGACGCTCCATCAGCAAGTGACGCGAAAGTTGGATGCGCGGTAGTTTCAGAAGGTGTGAAAAAACCGAGGAGCGCGTGAGTAAGCGGTGGCAATAGTGCAAGAGGCACAGCTTCTCACCGACGCGATAGCCGTTGGTTCGCCTTCACGTTCTTCAGCGTCTCGCGGCGTCCCCCGACGTAAGTGATCTGAATCTCGTCGGCCGCTGCCGCCTCTCCGAGTCCGAAGTGCATCCGGCGATCGCTCGAACTCAGATATCCTGAAGACGACCGCGCCTCACCGAACTGCGACATGCCATTCGTCCTCACCGTAATGCGCGCTCCAACCGGCGCTTCTACCGTAATCCAGTTTCCGGCCGGTTTGCCTCTGTTTTCATAGAGCACAGGTGAAGCGTCGATGTTGTTGATCAAGATGTCGAGGTCGCCATCGTTGTCGAAGTCCCCGATAGCGGCACCCCTGCCGGGGAGGGCCGAGGCCAACAGCGGCCACTCCGTGAACTTGCCATTGCGCAGATTGCGGAAAATCAGGGGTTTCTGCCGGTACCGCCCGCCCATCTCGGGATACACGTGGCCGTTCACCATGAAGATGTCCAGCCATCCATCGTTGTCGAGATCCAGAAAGTTCGCGCCCCACCCAAGAAACGGTAGCGTTTCGCGGCCCAACCCCGATGCCCAAGTCACATCCTCAAAAAAGCCGTCCTTGCCCCCCTTGTAGAGAGGATAGGGTTGCCCCTCGAACGTCGTTACGAAAATGTCTTGCACGCCGCGGTGGAACAGATCGCCGGCATCGACTCCCATCGAAGACTGAGAGAGTCCGTCCGGAGAAAATGCCACGCCGGCTTCCACCGCGATGTCCTTAAACTTGCCATTCCCCAGGTTGCGCCAAAGCTGGTTCGGCGTATCGTCGTTCGCCACATAGATGTCCGGACGTCCGTCGTTATCGTAGTCGAGCGAGATTACTCCCATGCCGTGATGCGGACCCGTTGCCGTCCGGATGCCCGCCTCTTTCGACACCTCCCGGAACGTGCCGTTCCCGTTGTTGCGATAGAGCGAATGCGGATCGGATTGAAAGCCCTGCGGACCACAGAATACGCTCTTGCTCTGGTACTGGCAAGCCGAACTCCTCTGAACCGGCTTGGAAATGTCGAACTTCACGTAACGCGCTACGAACAGATCCGCATGGCCGTCGTTGTCGTAGTCGAAGAACGTTGCGCCCGTCGACCACAGTCCTTGGGAAAGGACGCCCGCCCGCTCGGCCACTTCTTCCCAACCCTTGCCTTGCTGGTTGCGAAAAAGCCAATTGCGTCCGTAACCGGTGATCAGGAAATCATCCCAGCCATCGCCGTCGTAGTCGCCGACGGCTACCCCCATTCCCATTCCCTTCGCCGTCAAGGGAACCTTCTGGAATGTACCGTCGCGCTGATTGCGAAACAGGGCGCACACTGTTTCTCCGCTAACTAACAGGACATCCTGCCAGCCGTCCTTGTCGAAATCGATCCACGCCGCGCCACCCCCGATCGATTCGAGAATATAGTCTTTCTTCGCGTTTCCCTGCCGGTTCACGAATTCCGCCAAACCAGCCTTCGCCGTCACATCCAGGAACTCGACGGCAAAGACCGGCAGGCACCCGCACAGGACGAGCGCGAATCTAGAAATCAAGACGGAAGCCGAGCTGTATCGTGCGCGGATTCCCTTGTCCGGTGATCCTGCCGAAGTTGGGATTCGTCAGGTCCGTGATGGGTCCGCTAAGATTGCGGCGATTAAACGCGTTGAAGAAGTCTCCGCGGAACTCAACCGCACGCTTCTCAAGAAAACGGACCTTCTTCATCACCGAGATGTCCTCGTTGCGGGTACCGAATGCCCGCACGTTCGGCAGGTATACGCCGAGATTCCCGAACGTGAATGCAGTGGGGGTGGCAAACGCGGCGCGGTTCAAGAGAATGTCGCCAGCCTGACCCGTCAAGCCGTTCAAGGGTTGAAAGTCCGCGCGGCCAGGACCCGTGCGGATCGGCACATCCGCAATCCGATTCGGGCGCAGATGTCCATTAAAGATCGGCAGGCCGTTCGGAACCGTTATCCGCAGCGGCGCCGCGGCCTGGTATTCGTGAATCGAAGCCACTCCCCAGCCGCCGAACACCTTGCTCATGGGTCCGGACTTGAGCCACGGCTTGCCGGCGCCGAACGGCAGTTCGTAGAAGTAGCTCAAAACCAGCCGCTGCGGCCGGTCCGTGTTGGCAATCGACTTCTCCGCCCGCCGGTTGAATTGATCCTGCGGAGGAGCCAGCGTTCCATTCGCATCGAACGCGACGTCGCTGAGCGTCTTCGACGCGGAGTACGAAACCAGGAATTGCAACCCGTTCGCGAACCGCTTCTCCGCCTTGAACAGGAACGCATGATATGACGAATTCCCCGCCGGGGCGTTGAACGTGGTGATGTCCTGATACTGGGGGTACGCGCGAAGAGCCTGCGACAGCGTTCCGTTGAATCCCGCGTAGGGCGGCGTGAAACCCGCCGCTCTCACATCCGCGGCGTTGATGTTCGAACGCAACAGATTTCCCAAACTCAGATTTTGCGGGTTCACCTGATTCAACCGGACCTGCGCATTGTTGGTAATGCCGTGCGCCACCGTACCCACATACGAACCCTCGAACAGAATGTCCTTGACGGTCCGTTGCACATTGATCTGCCACTGGCTCGTACGCGGCAGCCGGCCGCTGCATCCGGCGCAAGTCAGAGACGTCGATGTGTTCTGATTGTTGGCCACGGTTGGATTCAGAAACGGCGGCGGATTCACGATGCCGGCCGACCACCCCTGGTCGATGTTGAACACCGGCGTGATGCCGCCGTCCTGGCTCGATATTCCGATTGCCGCGGCGTAGCCCTGGAAACTCAGGTTGTTCCCGATGATCGGAGCATAGAACATCCCATAACCCGAGCGTATGATCGTCTTCGGCGTCAACTGATAGGCTAGACCGAAACGCGGGCCGATACCTCCCATATACGTGGTTTGAAATCCTCTCTTGTTCTTGTCCCCGAAAATAACCGCGCCCAGACGATTTCCCGCCCCCGGGTTCGGCGCCGTGGTGTCCAACTGGCTCGTTCGGCCCGCCACTTCGTACCACGGATTCTGCAGTTCCCAGCGCAGGCCATAGTTCAGAGTGAGCCGCTTGGTAATCTTCCAATCGTCCTGGATGTAGGTGCCGAAGTAGCGCGAGCGCAGTCCGTACGGAATGCCTTTGGAAAGCGACGCGTTATTCACAGCGCCGAGAAGGAAGGTGGCGTACGAGTGGCCGGTATTGCCTACGTTCGGCTGGCTGGTGGCGAACTGGGAGAAATTATACGTGCCCATCTCGTTGCCGAGCGGACGGAAGTTAAAATGGAACCAATCGAGACGAGCGCCGAACTTGAAGTTGTGTTTGCCCCGGGTCCAGATCACGGCGTCCTGCAGGTTGTAGTTGTCGTCGCCCTCGTAGCGGAAATCCGTATTCGCGATTGCGCCGAAGCCCTGGCCGTCGAACGTCACGGCGGGGAATCCGCCCGCAAATGCGCCCGGCACTTTCAGTCCGATATCCGCCGAACTCGCGGTGGGATTGCCGAAGCGCGTGTAGCCGGCCTGGATTCGATTGGAGACGTTCGGACGGATGAAATAGTCGTCGCTCAACACCATGTTGCGCGACTGTGGGTTGTCCACAAAACCGTCGGAGACGCGGGGCAGCGGACCGCGCGAGTGCGTGCGGCGCGGATTCTGATACCGCACGTTGCCGCTGAACTTGTTCTTATCTGAAATTTGATGGTCGATCTTCACCAGGAAGGAATCTGATGGCTGGGTCGCCGGGCCCACGCCGATGAAGTTGCCGGAGAGTTGCCCAGCCACGTTCGACGCCGGGATCACGTTCTGGATGGCCTTCGCGAAGCTCCCGAAGCGCGAGGCGGGAATCTGGTTTCCCGGAAACTGCGTTCGCTGACCGCCGCCGGCGGCGGTCAAAGGATCGAAGATCGGATTGATGCGGGGGTCGGAAAAATCGCCTTGACGCATCGCTCCCGTCGCCACCGTGGTCGTCACGCCCTGCGGAACATTGATGCGTTGGAATCCGGTGAAGTTCCCGAAATAGAAAGTGCGGTTCTTGCCGCTGTAAAGTTTCGGAATGTTCAGCGGACCGCCGATCGAAGCCGCGTATTCGGCCTGCCGGGTGACGTCCGGAATCCGTGCATTGTACCGGCGCGAATCCAAGATGTTGTTGCGAAGCAACAGCGTCAAGTTGCCGTGAACATCGTTGCCGCCGGACTGCGTGATCATAGTCACCACGCCGCTCGAGGTGCGACCGTACTCGGCCGGTGGCACTACGGCTTCAACCTTGAATTCCGCAATCGTGTCATACGATGGATGAGCCTGATCGGGGCTGTTCGTTGCGGCGTTGTAGGCCACCGGCGCGCCATCGACAAGAACCTCGCTCGCAAACGCGCGGCCGCCCGTAATGTTTGCCCCGAAAGCTCCGCCCGTGGCACCCGGCGTCAGCCTTACAAAGCTCGTGGGGTCGCGCAACGCGCCCGTTAACTGGAACGGCAGGGCATTGAGCATCGTCTTGTTCACCTGATTGCTCACCGTGGAAGACTCGGGTTGAAGCAGCGGCACCTCTGCCTGCACTGTCACGCTCTCGCCCACCGAGCCCACCTGCAACGACACGTCGACGCGAAGAGTGCGCGCCGCGTCCAGCACGATCTTAGACCCGACGTGCTCCTTGAATCCCGGAGACTCCACCTTGACCTCGTATGGGCCGGCTGTCAGGGAGGGAACGTTGAAGACGCCAGAGGAATTGGTTTCCGTTGCAGAGGCAACTCCTGTCGCTGTGTTACGGACCGTGACCTTCGCACCGGCGACAACGGAGGAGCTTGCATCGGTGACCAGCCCAGTGATGGACCCGGTTACGCCTTGGCCGAAGACGCTCGACGCGAAGAGGATGAGGAGCAGGAACGTAACGAAAACTTTCATGGTTTAGGTATAATATGTCGGAATTTTAGCGAAGTCAAGGAGGTTATTTGGGTTGTCCACGGATCGCGTCCTTTTTCACCGTCGCGACAGCGATCGCCGCATTCCTCGGGGGGCTGAGGAGTTCCCCGCTTGCGGCGCAGACCGCCAGTCCATGCGAAGAAGGAGGCGCGCTGTTTCGGAGCAAGGACTATGCGGCGGCTCAGGGAGAGCTTTGGAAGTGTGTCCTCGCCGGCGCTCCCTCCCGCGATCCCGGATG
>SHUI01000148.1 GCA_009697455.1 Bryobacterales bacterium | reverse complement strand
TTCTCGAAGACGCTGACCGACAACCTGGGATACTACGGCTGCGGCGCGGTCGCCTCAGATGGCGCCTATTGGCAGAACGCCTATGACAGGCACGCCAACTACGGACCCTCCTGCTTTGACTCGCCGCTGAACTTCACCGTCGGCGGACTCTACTCCCCGCCCGTCGGGAAAGGCAAGCACTTCGGAGCTTCGATGGGCAGAGCGGCGGACCTGATTCTGGGTGGCTGGAACGTCAGTTATTTCCTGTCGACGCATGCGGGATTCCCCGTCAGCATCAACGCTTCGGCGGCGCAGACGAACACCGGCCAGTCCGTGCGCGGCAACGTGCGCGCCAACTACTACCGCAATATGAAAGTCACCTCGCAGACGGTGGACCGGTTCTTCGGACCGGTGGATTCCACCACGTTCTGCGCCGCCGGTGTCGAGAACGGAACCTGCGCCTATGGCGTGCCCGCCCTTGGGACGTTTGGAACCGCCGGTGTGGGGACGCAGCGTGCGCCGAGTTTCTTCAACGTCGACGCCTCTATCGGCAAGAAGTTCCACGTCACGGAACGGCAGTATCTCGACTTCCGCGTGGAGCTTTTCAATCTCGCGAATCACGTCAGCTACGGACCTCCGGGCCGTGACATCACGACGCTCGGCAGCTTCGGACAGATTACGTCCCAGGTGACAACGCCGCGCAATATTCAGTTCGGCCTCAAGTACAACTTTTAGTTAGGCCGTCGGGAGATTGCATCATTTCGCTCCCCGCTGCACGGAGCGCGCCTTTGCTTGCGGCGCGCTCCAGCGGCGGACTACGATGAAGCTCATGTTTTATTCGCGATCAGCCGAATATGCCATACGCGCCTTCGCCCGGCTGTCGCAGGCGCCGCCCGGGACTTACGTCATGGCCAGAGTTCTCGCCGAAAGAGAAGAAATCCCCGCTCACTTTCTAGCCAAGATTCTTCAGGATCTGGCACGGCGGAATTTCATTCAATCAAACAAGGGTCCCAACGGCGGTTTCGCCCTGATCCGCGATGGCCAGACTCCGAAGGTGACCGTGCTGGACGTTGTTCAGGCCGTTGACGGTTTGGATTGCTGCGAGCGCTGCGCCGTCGGCCTCCCGGAATGCAACGACCGGACTCCGTGCGGCATGCACGATAGCTGGAAGGCCGTCCGTTCGCGTATCATAGAGTATCTGGGGGGCACCACGATCGCGGATGTGGCGGCCGCCCTCGATCGGAAACGGGACTTGCTGGCGAAGTCCGCAAAGCCCCGTCGCGCCGGACGCCCCGCCGCGAATCGCAAAGGATAAATATCGAATGCAAATCAACTCCATGCTCGTTCCCATGGTTGTGGAGCAGACCTCGCGCGGCGAGCGCGCCTACGACATCTACTCCAGGCTGCTCAAGGAAAACATCATTTTCCTGGGAACGCCTATCGACGACACGATCGCGAATTTGGCGATCGCGCAGTTGCTGTTTCTCGAATCCGAAGACCCCGAGCGCGACATTTCGATTTACATCAACTCGCCGGGCGGTTCGATTACCGCCGGTCTCGCGATCCTCGATACCATGCGCTTCGTGAAGCCCAATATCGTGACCATCTGCGTGGGGCAGGCTGCGTCGATGGCCGCCGTGCTGCTCGCGGCCGGAACCAAGGGCAAGCGATTCAGCCTGCCGCATTCGCGCATCATGATTCACCAGCCCTCCATGCACGGGCTGGCGGGCCAGGCGACCGATATCGATATCTACGCGCGCGAAATCCTGCGAATGAGGGAAAAATTGAATCAGATATTGTCCGAATCCACGGGACAGACAATCGACAGGGTTTCCCGCGATGTGGATCGCGACTATATCATGGGACCGGAGCAGGCTGTTGAGTACGGCATGATCGACAAGGTGATCACCGACCGGGCCGTTGGGCCCCGCGCTCTTTCCCTCCAGCCCTGACGCCGCGCCCCTGCGATGTCATGCGTTTGAAAGACAAGGTAGTCATCGTGACCGGCGCCGGCGCCGGCATCGGAGAAGGCATCGCGTTGCGTTTTGGCGAAGAAGGCGCGCGCCTGGTTCTGAACGATCTCAGGGAGGCGGGCTGCCTCGCGATCCTCGAGAAGGTACGCGCGTTGGGGGCGGAGGCGTGCACGGCCGTCGCGGATATTTCCACCGAAGAAGGGGCGCGCGCGATCTCCGCCGCAGCTCTTAACGGCTTCGGCGGCATCGACATTCTGGTGAACAACGCCGCGGACTTCACTCAAAAATCTGTTGAAACCGCGGAGGTATCCGATTGGCAGCGGGTGCTTGGCGTCAACGTGATCGGCACCGCGTTGGTCTCGAAGCACGCGATTCCGCATATGAAAGCGAAAGGGGGCGCAATCGTCAACATCGCGTCCATGAGCGGCGTGATCGCGCAACCGGAATTCGCCACCTACAATGCGAGCAAGGGCGCCGTGCTCACCATGACCAAGTGCATGGCGCTGGACCTCGCGCCCTTCAACATTCGAGTCAACAGCATCTGCCCGGGCTGCATTTTGACGACAGCGTCGTTTCGCGAGATCGAACGCTTGGGGCTGACGTTTGAGCAGTGGCGGGACAAAGTGGCTCCGATGCACATGCTGAATCGCCTTGGCGATGTACGCGAGGTTGCGAACGCGGCTTTGTTCCTCGCTTCCGATGAGGCGAGTTTCATTACGGCCACTCACCTGATGGTGGACGGCGGATACACCGGCCGGTAGACTCCACCTCGACTACGAGTTCGAGCGCGTCGTTGTGTTCTTGCCACGTTAGCCACGGATTGGATCATCCTGGTGGGATCAAGTGTTCAACCGTTTCCGGGATCGGGAGTCACCTATGAGCCACCCCATCGGTCAACTTGTCCTGTTTTCCACAGGCACCGGTGATGCCTGGCTGCTCGACGTAACCGATCGGCGTGCGACCCGACTGGCCAAGGGCGGCGACCAGCTTGCGCCTTACGCTAGGCCGACGGCGTCGGGAACGATTCCTCAACGGTTCGACCGACTGTTCGCGTCAGCCGCACTTGCGGGTCGTGTCCGGCATCATTCGGTTTGGCGCAATGGCTACCCGCCTTTCCAGCAGCGCCGGACCACCGCGCAGATGGAGCCCGCGGGCAGACCGCCAAGTGTGCCGAACTGGCGAAGAATCTTCGAACGTCCAGCTTCCAACACTGATAAAGGGTCGGGCATCTGCAAGGTCTCCCGTGTACACAAACATTCAGAACAGCGGCCCAATAAACCGAATTCAGCAATCCAAAACATCGGCGTCGCACACCCCGGATAAGCTGGATAAGCTGGATAAGACTTTCGCTTGCGTTTTTCCGAGGACACGATACAATTAAGGATGAGCACGGGCTGACGAAGTGGGCGAAAGCCCACTTTTTTGTTGGCCTGAACCAGTTTTCGCATTATGAGTCAAGCCAGCGTGGTTGCGCAAATCGAAGCCATCGCCGAACGGGTCGGCCATTCGGAAGGTGTCGAGATTGTCGCCGTCGAACTCAAAGGTGGCGGTCAGAGCCGTTTCTTGCGCATTTCCATCGACAAACCGGAAGGGGTCACCCACGCGGATTGTGAACGAATTTCGCATGAAGTCGGAACCATACTCGACGTTGAAGATCTGGTTCCCGGACACTACACGCTCGAAGTGAGTTCACCTGGAGTGGAGAGACCCATCTCAAAACCCGCCGATTTCGAACGGTTTCGGGGCAAGAAGGCTCACATCGTGCTGCGCGAGCCGGTCGGCGACCGCAAAGTTTGGGATGGAACGCTAGGCGGCTTGGCGGACGGCTGCGTCGTGCTTGAAGTCATCGAACAGGGAAAGCCACTCAAGGGCCGCACGCCCCCGCCTCCAAAATCCGGCGGAACGACCATCCGGTTGCCGATCGAACAGGTGGAACGCGCAAACCTGAAGTTCGAGTGGTGACGTCTCCTGAACCGCATCCATTAGGAAGGAACAAATTGGGAACCATCTATCAGTCCATTGAGATTCTCAGCAAGGAAAAGGGCATCGATCCGCGAATTGTCGTCGATGCCGTGAAAGACGCCTTGCTGGTCGCCGCCCGCAAACACTACCGTACCAACGAGGAATTCACCGCGGAACTGAACGAGCGAACCGGCGCGATCGACTTGTTCTCGGTAAAGAAAATCGTCGAAAACGTGGAGTTCGCATCGAAAGAGATTACGCTTGCAGATGCCTTGAGAATCGATCCCAGTGCCGTCGAAGGCGGTGAAATCCGCTTCGCGAAGTCCACGGATATGCTCGGGCGGATCTCCGCTCAGACGGCAAAGCAGGTCATTTTCCAGAAGGTACGAGAAGCTGAGCGCGACACGGTTTTTCAGGAGTATTCGGGCCGGGTCGGCGAAATGGTGAACTGCACGGTCAAGCGGATCGACGGGCCGGATCTGATCCTCGACCTGGGCAAGACGGAGGCGAGGCTTTCCCGCAAGGAACAGTCGAGGCTGGAGAGTTTCAGCGTGGGCGACCGTGTCCGCTGCGTCATCAAGATGGTGGACAAGTCGAGCAAGGGGCCCGGAGTCGAGGTTTCGCGAGCCGCGCCGGAGCTTGTCATGCGGCTTTTCGAACAGGAAGTGCCGGAGATCTATGACAGCACGGTGATCATCAAAGGGTGCGCCCGCGAAGCCGGCGAGAGAACCAAGATCGCGGTTCAGAGCCGGGACAGGGATGTTGACAGCGTCGGCGCATGTGTCGGCATGAAGGGCATGAGGGTTCAGTCGATTATCCGCGAACTGCGCAGCGAAAAGATCGATATCATCGAGTATTCGGAGGATCCGGTAGTTTTTGCCACGCATGCGCTGAGCCCGGCGAAAATCGGCCGGGTGTCGATACTGGACGCCATCGGCAAGCACATGGAGGTGATCGTCGACGATTCACAGCTTTCGCTCGCGATCGGCAAGAAGGGTCAAAACGTACGGCTTGCGGCGAAGCTTCTCGGATGGCGGATCGACATCAAGAGCGAAGAGGAAAAGCGCCAGGAGGTGGAATCGGCCATGGCTGCCCTCGTGGCGCCCGGCGCTCCCGTTTCGGTGCTGATCGATTACGGGCTTGGCGAGGATCTGGCCGCAATGCTCGTTACCGGAGGCATTGGAACAGTTGAAAAGCTTGGCGCGATGACCCCCGAGCAGATCGAAGAAATTCAGGGAATTGAGCCGCAAATGATTGAAACAATTCAGGTTGCGGTGAATGCCTACTATAGCCAGTACGATTCGCAGGGGGAAACAGCTCAGGGACCCGTCGCGGATCAGCCGGTTCAAATCGTGGAACCGGATGCGGAAATGGCGGTTGAGGCGGGAAAAACTGAAAATCCGGATGCGGAATCCGCTGAGTCTGCTACCATGAAAGACTCGGAACACACAGTGCCGGAAGGAGCGGCTTCGGAGCCGGGAGTGTAACTTCCTGGGCCCTCCGGGCTGCAAGATTCGCTTTTTCTTATGAGTAAAATCCGTATCAACGAGCTGGCCAGGGAGATCGAGGTCAAGGCGCACTTGATTATCGACATGCTTCCCTCGCTGGGAGTGTCTGAGAAGAAAACACACTCCAGCTCGGTCGATGAAGACGTTGCCGAGAAGTTGAGGAAGCACTTCGGAGCGAATCCGCCGGAGGCGAGCGAAGCCCGGGAGGCCGGGGGCGAGTTTACGCCCTCGGAACCCGTGGAGGCCCCGGCGCCCGCGGCGGTTGCAGTGGTGCCCCCTGCGCCTGCTGCTGCGCCCGAACCTGTTGCGCCACGTCCCGCGATGCCGATTCGGCCTCCACTGGCCTCTCCGGGCCACGCTCCAGGGCCGGTTCCGGGTACGGTGCTTCGGAGTTCTCCGATTCCAATTCCTGCTCCTCCGCAAGCGCCTCCCGTCTCGGCCGCACCGGCCGCCGCTCCGCCAGCAGCCTCTTCGCCGGCGTCACATCCGCCGCCCGTCGCCGCGCCTCCCGCTCCACCCGCGCGACCTGTCGCACCACCACTTTCGCGCCCGGCGATTCCGGCGCGTCCCCTGCCTTCCGCGACGGCATCGGCGCCTAAACCGGGCCAGGTATTGTCAGGGCCTCGACAGCCGTTTCCTTCGGGCCCCGCCGATGCGCCGCGTGTGCCTGTCATGCCGCGCCCCCCGGTTACGCAGAGGCCTGCGCCTCCGCCAGCGCCCGCGGCTCCCGCGGCGATGCCGGGAGCGCCCAGACCTTCCGCCCCGCGGCCCCCGCTCGCCGGCCAGCCCGCTATGCGTCCGGTAGTTCCGCCTCGGCCGGACCTTGCGGCGAGATTGTCGCAGCCCAGGCTCGCACCTGGACAGGCGACGGCGCCGCGGTTCGGAGTTCCTCTCAGAGCGGTGCCGTCGGCTCCCGTGCCAGGCCAGCCAATCTACAAGGGACCAATCCGGCCGGGCCAACCTATGGTTACCCGCCCGGGCGTTCGCCCCGGCACGCCGGCGGCCAGGCCAGGTTCCGGTGCGGCGCGTCCGATGCATCCGACTTCGCGAGCGGGCGCTCGCCCAGAGCCGCCGTCGGCTCCTCCCACCGGCAACCAGCCCAGACGCGTGGTGGGCCAGCGCGGCCGTCCGGATCGCGACCGCCAGCGCGAGCAGGAAGAAAAGACGCTGCGCTATTCGCCCCGGCGCGATCAGCCGGAGCCGCCCCCGCCGGTAACTCGCGATATCACGATCTCCGAGGGCGTCACGGTCAAGGAACTCTGCGAGAAGCTGGATGTAAAGGCCGGGCTCGTCATTAAGAAGCTGGTGGATCGTGGAATCTTCGCGACCATTAACCAGACGCTCGATGGCAAGCTCGCGGCCGAAATCGCACGCGAGTTCGGCGCCTCCACCAGTACCGTCAGCTTTGAAGAAGAAGCGATGTTCGATGTTGAACTGGCGCAGGAGGAGAAGGACCAGATGAAGCGCGGTCCTGTGGTTACAATCATGGGACACGTCGACCATGGCAAGACCTCCCTGCTCGACGCTATCCGCTCGGCGAACGTTGCGGAAAAGGAAGCGGGCGGGATCACGCAGCATATCGGCGCGTATCACGTCGATAAGAACGGCAGGAAAATCGTCTTCATCGATACGCCTGGCCACGAAGCGTTCACTCGCATGCGTTCCCGGGGCGCGAAGGTTACCGATATCGTGGTGCTGGTGGTTTCCGCCGACGACGGCGTAATGCCGCAGACGCTCGAAGCTATCGATCACGCCCGCGCGGCCAAAGTTCCGATCGTGGTGGCCATAAACAAGATCGACAAGCCCAATGCCCAGCCGGACCGGGTCAAGCAGCAACTCTCCGACCGGGGACTGCTGGCCGAAGATTGGGGCGGCGACGTCGTCATGGTTCCGGTTTCAGCGAGGCAGAAGACGAATCTGGACCTTCTTCTGGAAATGATTCTGCTGGTGGCCGATCTCGGCGACCTCAGGGCCAATCCCAGCCGGCCGGCGATGGGCAGCGTGCTCGAAGCGAAGCTCGACCGCGGCCGCGGTCCCGTTGCAACCGTGCTGGTTCGCAACGGCACTCTGCGCGTAGGCGATTTCTTCATCTGCGGTTCGGTGTTCGGCAAAGTCCGCGCCATGCTTGACGACCGCGGCCAGCAAATTCGCGAGGCCGAACCGTCCACCCCCGTCGAGGTGCTGGGTCTCGAATCGCTTCCTGACGCCGGCGACTCCTTCCAGGTGGTTACCGACACCGCGAAGGCTAAGCAGATCGTCATGTACCGCGAGGCGAAGGCCCGCGATGTGTCTCTTTCGCGGAATACGCGGCTCACGCTCGAACAGTTGCACAAGCAGATGCAGACCGGCGAGGTCAAGGAATTGCCCATCATCCTTAAGGCGGATGTGGCCGGCTCCGCGGAAGTCATCAGCGACACACTTCAGAAGCTATCGAACGATAAGGTTCGCATCCGCGTGCTGCATTCTGGCGTGGGCGCGATCAACGAATCCGATGTGCTGTTGGCGTCGGCGTCAAACGCGATTGTGATCGGATTTAACGTCCGTCCGGAGCGTAATGCGGCGCAGGTGGCCGACCAGGAGAAGGTAGAGGTCCGTCTTCACACCATCATCTACAATCTCACGGATGAAATTAAGGGCGCGATGACCGGCATGCTTTCGCCTGTATTCCGGGAAATTTACCGCGGCAAGGCCGAGGTGCGGGATACGTTCCGCGTCACAAAGGTCGGTATGGTCGCGGGTTGTATGATCCAGGACGGCGCCATCGCCCGCGATTGCTCGATCCGCCTGCTCCGCGACAACGTGGTGGTGCATACCGGAAGGGTCGGTTCTCTGCGGCGATTCAAGGACGACGTCAACGAAGTGAAGCTGGGCATGGAGTGCGGTATCACGATCGAAAACTACGGCGACGTGAAGGCCGGCGACGTTATCGAGGCTTTCGTGACAGAGAAAGTGGTAACCGAGGTTTTTGCGTAGCTTGCCAGTCATCGGCGTGCTAACGATGGAGTTGCGGCTGGACAACTCGCATTCTCTCAAGGACAAGCGGCACGCCGTAAAGGGTTTGAAAGACAGGCTGCGGGGAAAGTTTAACGTGGCCGTGGCGGAGATCGATTGCATGGACCTCTGGCAGCGGTCGGTTGTTGCGGCAGTAACGGTTTCAGCCGATCGCGCGTACGCCGAGAACGTGCTGCGGTCGGTGGAAGATGATGCCTCGGCGTTGTTGGGGCCGGAGTTGGCGGGTGTTTCGCTGGAGTGGCTGTAATACAGACCTCCCGGCCCGTCGTGGTGCCGGATAAAGGGCTGTTGAGACGGAGCGGTTATGGATGAGCGGCGTTCAGCGCGCGTGTCCGAGGCGATGAGGGAGGAGTTGGCGGAAATCGTCGGCTTCGAGATGGCGGACCCACGCCTCAGCATGGTGGATGTGGTTGGAGTTCAGGTCGGGCCTGACATGAAACACGCGCACGTGATGGTTTCCTGTCCTGGAGGTGCGCCGGAACAGGATCTGGCGCTCGAAGCTCTTGAGCGCGCGACGAATTTTTTGCGCCGGGAGTTGGCCCGGCGCCTGAATCTGAGGCGAATGCCTGAGTTGCATTTTGAAGCGGGCTTGTTTGTTGAATCCGGCGATCGCCTGGCGCAATTGTTGAGGCGGGCCAGGAAGACCCGTGGCCGTGAAGAGCTTTCGTAGCATCGGCGTTTTGGCGTTCGCTCTGATGGCGGGGCGGGCTTACCTCGCGGCGGCCGACAAGCTTCGTATGGAGAAAGCCGTGGATGCGATGGCGTCGGTCTATTCCGTGATTGTGTACGGAGACGACGAGACCAAGATGGAAGAGGCGCTGGACGCCGCCTTGGTGGAGGCCAAACGGCTCGACAGGATGCTTTCGAACTACCGGTTCGACAGCGAGTGGAGCGGGGTGAACCGGTATGCCGCGGAAGCCCCAGTAAAGGTTTCATCCGAGTTGTTCCGCCTGCTTTCGGCCTGTCTGGAGTACAGCAGCCAAAGCGAGGGCGCATTCGAGATTTCCGTTGGACCGTTGATGAAAACTTGGGGATTTTATAGGGGTACAGGTAACTTGCCGTCCCCGGCGGAAGTCAAGTTGAGCTTAGAGAACGTGGGTTACAGGTACATATTGCTCGATGCCGCCAACCAGACAGTGCGCTTCGCGAAGAAGGGCGTGGAAATCGATCCGGGCGGCATAGGAAAAGGATACGCGGTAGACCGGATGGCGGAAATATTGAGAAATAAAGGCGTGGAAACCGCGCTGATTTCCGGTGGAGGCAGTAGCATTTACGCCCTGGGAGCGCCTCCGGGTGAAACCGGCTGGAACATCAAGATCCGCGATCCGCGTGACGAGACGAAAACAACAATCGAGGTTTTTTTGAAGAATGAATCCATGTCCACCTCCGGCAGCTATGAGAAGTTCTTCATGGCCGGGGGCAAGATGTATAGCCATATCATGGACCCGCGGGCCGGGTATCCGGCCGAGGGGATGATTGCCGTTTCTGTAATCGCTCCGAGAACGCTTGATAGCGAAGCGTGGACGAAGCCAGTATTTATCCAGGGCCGCAAGTGGGCGGCCCAACACATTCCAAAAGGGTTTCGCGCGATCGTCTGCGAAGACAACGCAAGCGGAACCGGATCGGATCAGCCATGCGTGTGGCTCCAATGAATAGCCGTTTTTTAGACGCTTGCCGCCGGCGGACGACGGACGTGAGACCCGTGTGGTTTATGCGTCAAGCCGGCCGTTACCTGCGGCAGTACCGCGAGATCCGCTCGAAGCACGGGATCCTCGAAATGTGCAAACGCCCGGATCTCGCCGCGGCCGTGACGCTGCAACCCGTGGAGATTCTCGACGTGGACGCGGCGATCATTTTCGCCGACCTGCTTCTACCGGTGGAGCCGATGGGCTTGAAGCTCAAGTTCGTGACGGGCGAAGGACCGATGATCGAGAACCCCGTCCGGCTCGCTTCCGACGTGGATACTCTATCGACTGCGAATACCGACGATCTCGGCTACGTGGGCGAGGCTATCCAGATGGTGGTGCGCGCGCTTGCCGGAAAAGTTCCGGTCATCGGATTCGTCGGCGCGCCCTACACACTGGCGAGCTACATGATCGAGGGTGGTTCGTCGCGAAACTATCTCCGCACCAAGCAGATGATGTACTCAAACGAGACGCTGTGGCGGCGGCTGATGGGCAAGATCGTCGATGTGACCGCGCCGTTTGCCGCGTCTCAGGTTGCGGCGGGAGCGCGGGCCATCCAAGTGTTCGACAGTTGGGCGGGTTCGATGTCACCGGACGATTACGTCCGCTTCGCGGCGCCCTATTCGCGCGCCCTGATCGAGCGCATCCGTTCCACGGGCGTGCCCGTGATACACTTCGGCACCGGCGCGGCGGGTTTCTTCCGCGAGCTCCATGCGGCTGGCGGAGACGTGATGGGCGTCGACTGGCGCGTCAACATCGACCAGGCATGGCTCGATATCAGCTACCGGTCCGCCGTGCAGGGGAATCTCGATCCGGCTGTACTATTCGCCCCGCTTCCGGAACTCAAGATGCGCGTGGCCGAAATGCTGAAGCGCACCGGAACCAGGCCGGGACACATCTTCAATCTCGGGCATGGAATTCTGCCCGAAACGCCTGTCGAGAACGTCAAAGCTGTGGTGGAGATGGTGCGCGAGCACAGGCCGTAGCGCGTATATGTTGAGGTTGCTGACAGAGTGCTCCTGACCGAGCCGCGCGCGTTAGCAAGCGGTACCAGTTACTCGACATTCCGCAAATCGGGTGGCGCCTGTTTCGAAACCTGTGCGGGGAGGCGATGAAGAGCGCAGTCGTCGTGGGCGGCGGTATCTCCGGCCTCTCCACAACCTACTACCTGACTAAGGCCGGAGTGCGTGTCACTCTGATTGATCCCGGGGACCGCCTTGGTGGCGTCATGCGTACCGAACGCGTCCAGGGTTGCGTGATCGAGGCCGGTCCCGACAGCTTCATCTCCGCAAAGCCGTGGGCGCTCGACCTCATACGCGACCTGGGTCTTGAACGGGAGGTCATCGGCTCAAACGACCACCTTCGAAAGACCTACATCCAACGCGGGGGGCGACTGGTGCCGATGCCTGATGGATTGCAGTTGATGGTCCCCACGCGCGTGCTCCCGATGGTTACTACGGATCTGTTCGGCTGGGGAACGAAGATCCGCATGGGTCTGGAGTGGTTTCGCGGGCCCCGAGAATCCACGTCCGGCGACCGCTCGGTCTCCCAGTTCGTGTGTGAGCACTATGGGCGCGAAGCAGTCGATTATCTGGCGGAACCGCTGCTCGCCGGCGTCTATGGCGGCGATCCGGACAGGCTGAGTGCCGAGAGCGTCTTGCCCCGGTTTGTGGAACTTGAGGCGAAGTATG
>SHUI01000147.1 GCA_009697455.1 Bryobacterales bacterium | reverse complement strand
AGGTTGAGGTTGGAAACGGCGTTGACGTAATGGAGCTGCGGGTATTCAAACGGGTTGAGCTTGATGCCCTTGGCGCTGGTTTCGGCGGTCTTATCCCAATCCTTTTTCTGCGCGTGCAGGAAGGCCAGATTGAGATAGGGCTTCACGTATTTTGAGTCGGCGGCGACGGCGGATTCGAACGCCTTTTGAGCGTCTTCGGCGCGCTTTTGCGTTTCATAAAGACGGCCGAGTTCAAACCACGCGATAGCGTATTTGGGGTAGGCGGCGGTGGCCTTTTCGATTTCGGCCATCGCCTCCGGGAGCTTCTTTTTCTTGATGAGATCAAGACCTTTGTCGAAGTTCTTCTTGGCGTCTTTGGGGGCGAGAGCGGTGGTCATGGAAAAGGTGAAGCCTTCAACATTGGCGAGGCGGCGGAGGATCATGGTCCCGAGATCGGGGTTATCCATGAAACGTCGGCCGGCCAGATTGATGTTCTCGCCGCGGAAGCCGGGCAGGTTGGCGCGAATCTCGCAGCCCATCAGGTCGCGCTCGGAAATCCCGCTGGGTTGACCGCCCATGCCGCCGGTTCCGGTATTGCGTCCGCCGCCCAACGGGGATCGGCCGAAGTCGCCATCGTCCAAGCCGCCGGAGGTGCTGGCGTCGGCCAGCATGGCGTTGTTGCGGCCGAGTTCGATACTGAAATGACCTTTGGAATTCGTGTAGCCTTCGGGGCGGGTGACGCCGTTGCAGATGCGCTCGATGGTGACGGAATCAGGCGGGGGCTGACCGTCGTCCAGGACCACTTTGCCGGAGAGGAAAATCGGCCGGTTCTGCTGCATGTCGGGAAACCGATTGCGGTCATTGGGATCCTGGCCGGGGAATGGATTGCGGCCGGGATTGGTGGGGTTAGTGGGGTTGGTGTTGCCAATACCGCCGGGGTTAGTGGGGTTGGTGTTACCAATGCCACCGCCACCGGGGCTCGTTGGGGTGGTGGCGGCACCGCCGCCGGGCCCTGCCGCGGGCGGTTCTTGGGCCGTCAACAATGTCGAAATGCACAGGACAAAAAGGGAAGTTGAAAGTCGCACGGGACTCCCTCCAGGATGGCCACATTATGGCACATGGCGGAGGGGCTCCATGTAAACTCCCGGTAACGCAAGGGGCATCGCGAGTTATCATAACGGGTAGTGGCGCTGCGCACTTGTTATTGGATAATTGTGCCGGTGCTTGTTGTCTTCATGGGCACCGGCACTAGCTACGCGCAGGGGACGGCGCCGGAGCCGGCATTCACCGGAAGACGAATCAGCGCGATCCGCTATGCGCCGGAGACGCAGCCGTACTCGTTGGCGTTGCTGGATCAGATGAATCCGGTGAAGGCTGGGGACGTTTTCAACATACGGAAGATCGCCTCGGCGATTGAGCGGCTTTATGAGACGGGGCGGTTTTATACCGTCGACGTGGATGCGGCGTTATCGGGCGAGGAAGTGATCCTGGAGTTCAGAACGGAGCCGGCGTGGTTTGTGGGCAAGGTGACGGTGAATGGGTTAGCCGATCCGCCGAACGTGAGCCAGTTGATATCGGCATCCCGGCTGGAGTTGGGGCAGGACTTTACGGAGGACTATCTGCTGCAGTCGAGCCAAAACATTATCAAGCTGATGCGGGCGAACGGAATGTACCGGGCGACGGTTGATCCGCGGTACGACTATGAACCGTTGACGCAGCAAGTGAACGTTACATTCAATCTGAACGCCGGGCCGCGGGCGCGGTTTACGAAGCCTTTAATTACGGGGACTCCCGGGCTATCCGACCGCGCCATTCTGTGGAAGACGCGTTGGCAACGGCTCTGGGGATTGGCCGGGTATAAGCACGTGACGGAGAGCCGCGTGCAGAACGGACTGGAGCGAGTGCGGTATTCGTTTCAGACGCGCGATTTCCTGATGGCGAAAGTAGCGCTGGAAAAGCTGGAGCATTTGCCGGAACCGAACCAACTGCGGCCGCACTTGCGAATTGAGCAAGGGCCGCGGATCCGGATTCGCGCGGAGGGGGCAAGAGTAGGGTTGGGAAAGCTGCGACAACTCGTGCCTGTGTTCCAGGAGCGGACTGTCGACCGGGACCTGCTGACTGAGGGCAGCCGGAATATCACCCAGTATTTTCAGGCGCAGGGGTACTTTGACGCGAAGGTGGACTTTTCGTCGCCGGCAGTGGAAGCCAATGGCGAGCAGACGATTCTTTATTCGGTAGAACGGGGGCCGAGGTACAAACTAACGGAGCTGGACATTCAGGGTAACGAGTACTTCGACAAGAAGACGATCCGCGAGCGCATGGCGATTACGCCGGCCACGTTGCTGCGTTATCGCCATGGCCGGTACAGCGAGGAGTTGCAGCGAAAAGACATTGATTCCATCCAGTATTTGTACCGGGCGAACGGATTCCGCGATGTGCAAGTGGAGCCGCGCGTCGAGCGAAATCCGGAAAGCAAGGGGGAAGAGGTAACTCTGTACTTGAAGATAATGGAGGGCCCGCAGTGGGTTGTCTCCAGCGTGGAGATCAGCGGAGTGAACCTGCGCGATTTTGATTACGTGAAGGGCCTGCTGCAAACGAATGAGGGTCAGCCATTTTCGGAGACGGTCCTTGTCAGCGACCGGGACACGATCCTTAATTTTTACTTCAACAACGGATTTCCGGATGCGTCGCTGGAGTTTCGCACCGAACCCGACGACGCCATGCGCCGCATGGGTGTGAAAATAGAGGTGACGGAGGGGCGACGCAACTTTGTGCGGCGTGTGCTAGTGGGCGGTTATCGCACAACGCGGCCGCGGTTGATCTACGACCGGATTCCGCTGGAGACAGGCGATCCGCTTTCGCAAAGCGCGATCATTGACGCACAGCGGAAGCTGTACGACCTGGGGATCTTTGCGAAGGTGGACATTGCGCTGCAAAATCCGGAGGGCAAAGAGCGGGACAAGAATGTGTTGTATCGGCTGGAAGAGGCGAGCCGTTATAGCTACACGATCGGTTTCGGGGCGCAATTGGCGAGGATTGGCGGCGGGCTTGGAACGTTTAACTCCCCGGCTGGCGCGCCCGGCTTTTCGCCGAGGGTGAACTTCGGCGTGAGCCGCGTAAACGTTTTGGGCCTGGGCCACACATTGAGTTTTCGCAGCCAGTTATCGAACTTCCAGAAGCGCGCGGTGGTGAATTATTACGCGCCGCAGTTCACCGGGAACGACCGGTTGAATTTAAGCTTCACTTCGCTTTTCGACGATTCGCGCGATATCCGGACATTCGCGGCGCAGCGGTTGGAAAGCAGTATCCAGTTGGGGCAAAAATTGTCGAAGGCCAATGCGGTGCAGTACCGATTCACGTTCCGGCGCGTACAGATCGACCAGTCGACGCTGTCGATTGACCCGGCGCTCATCCCTCTCTTCTCGCAACCGGTACGGCTGGGCATTGTTTCGACTTCGTTCGTACAAGACAAGCGGGACGATCCGATCGACTCGCGGCGCGGCTCGTACAACACGGTGGATTTCGGCTACGCAGCCAGTGTGTTCGGATCGCAGTCGGACTTTCTGCGGTTGATCTTCCGGAACTCGACGTATCACCGGCTGCCGAGGGAAATGGTGTTGGCGCGGATGACGACTCTCGGCGGGATGTATAGCTTAAGCGGCCGCACACTGGTGCGCGACGTCCCGCTGCCGGAACGGTACTTCTCGGGCGGCGGCTCCACGCATCGCGGCTTTCCCGACAACCAGGCCGGGCCGCGCGACCTATCGACGGGATTTCCGATTGGCGGGAAGGCGTTGGCGATGAACACGCTGGAGCTGCGCTTTCCGCTGATCGGGGATACGATCGGGGGAGTCTTTTACCATGACATGGGCAACGTGTTTCGGGACCTGGAAAAGATGTCATTCCGGACCTCGCAGCGCGACGTACAGGACTTCGACTACATGGTCCATGCCGTTGGCTTCGGGATACGGTACCGGACACCAGTGGGACCGGTGCGGTTTGACATCGGATACTCGCCGAATTCGCCTCGGTTTTTTGGCTTTAAGGGAACGAGGGAAGAACTTGTGCAGGGCGGCGGCGTCCGAATGGTGCAGCGGATCAACGCGCTGCAATTCCACTTTTCTTTAGGACAGACATTTTGATCAGGGTTGGCCTCATTCTCGTTTTCGCGGCGGCGGCTTCGGCGGCGATCGTAGACGGAATTGTCGCCACCGTGGGACGGACTGCGATTACAGACAGTATGGTGCGGCGCTCCCTGCGCACGGCGGCGTTCCTAGCCAAGACGCCCTTGGCGGAAACGGCGGCAGTGTGGGAGGAGACGCGCAACCGGCTGATTGAACAGGCGCTGGTGAAGGAGGAGATCCGGATCAGCCGTTACAGCCTGGCGCAGCGGGACGAAGTCCGGGCGGCGATGGAGCAAGTGAAGACGCAATTGGGCGGGCCCGCCGCGTTCGCTTCTAAACTGGCTGAATACCGGCTGACGGAGGAAGACATGGCCGAGAACGTGGCGTGGCAGATTACGTTCTCCCGTTTCATCACGTATCGATTCCGGCCCGCGGTGCAGTTGACGGATGAGGCGCTTCGGGCGTTTTATTCGCAGTGGAAACCGGCGGGAGAGAAGCCGGCATTTGAGGCCGCGCGGGAGTTGGTGGAGAATGAGTTCATCGCCGAAGAGTCGGCCCGATTTCTGGACCGCTGGTTGAAAGAGACCAGGCAGCAGACGCGCATTGAAACGCTGCAACCGAGAGGCGCGCGGCCATGAAGCGATTCCTGCGGCGCTCGGTGTTCGTGTTCGCGAGCCTGACAGTGCTGCTCTACGGCGCTTGGTGGTGGTTGCTGCGGAGCGACTGGCTGCGTACACAACTGCGGGCGAGGGCAATACAGGAGATTGAGAAGGCAACCGGAGGAAGAGCGGAGCTAGGGCGGCTGGACTTCGATCCATCGCTTTTAGGCGCTCGATTCGACCGCTTCGTGCTGCACGGGACGGAACCGGCGGGCGCGGTGCCGTTGGTGCTGGCGGAGCGAATAGAGGTAGGGCTGAGGGTTCGATCTTTTTTGAATCGCGATGTGGATTTGGAGCGAATTGAAATTGTCGGGCCGCGCGTAACGGTCACCGTGGATGCGGAGGGGCGGACAAATCTGCCAACTCCGGTTGTGCCGCGCGCGCCCTCTGGGCGGGGACCGGTGGAGGAATTCCTGCGGTTGGCGGTCGATACCTTCGTGATTCGCGATGGAGAGTTCAGCTATGACGCGAAGAAGTACCGGTTTTCGGCGAGCGGGAAGAATCTGCGGGCGAATCTTGACTATGACGGGGAGGGGCCTGTTTATAAAGGCACGGTGTCATCGGACGCGGTGGAGGTCCAGGCGGGAATTCTTCCCCGTTTGCCGGTGAACGCGGCCGCTACTATCGTGATCGGGAAAGACGCTGTGGAGTTCCCGGCGATACGGCTGCAATCGCAAATGAGTACTGTGACCGGTAAGGGGCGGATTGAAAATTTTCGCGCGGCGCACGGGGAATTCGATTTGGCGGTGGAGACGGACTTAGCCGAATCGGCGCGGCTATTTCGGGCCCCGGCCGGACGGGGCGCGGTGCGGACGACGGGGCGCCTGACGTGGCCAGGCGGCGCGCACGTTCGCTATGAAGGGGAATTGTCGGCGGCGGGCCTGGACGTGGAAATCGCCGGCGTGCGGGTGCGGCCGGTGGCGGTGACGGCGCGAGTGGTGGCGACGGAGAAAGATCTGGCGGTCAACGCGGTGAAGGCGCGCGCGGCGGAGGGCGAGTTCAGCGGCTCCGTCTCGGTGCCGAAGTATGAGGGATACGTTGTGGACGGACGCCTGGAGGGGCTGGCGTTGGGAACGGTGTTGGAGAGGGCGGGGAATCAGCCAATGGGCTACAGTGGCGTACTTTCGGGACCCATACGGTTGGAGGGCGCGTGGAAAGGAGCATTGCAGGCGGATGCGGACTTGCGGATTGTGCCTGGAGCAGGCGGTGTACCGCTCGAAGGGCAAATGGTGGCGAGATATGACCACGCTTCGAAACAGGTGGTGCTGCGGGACTCGTACTTGACGATGCCGCATTCGCGAATCGACGTAGCCGGGACGTTGTTGGAGACACTGCGGGTAAAGTTCGCGACCTCCGATCTGGAGGACTTGCGACCGGCGCTGGCAATGGTTGGGGTAAGAACGCCATTGCCGGTAGGGCTCCAGGCAAATGGATCGGCGCTGTTCGAGGGAACGGTTTCCGGGGCGCTGCGGACGCCGCTGGTGGCGGGGCAACTGCGGGCGATTCACGCGCGTTGGGGGGCGGCGGTGGTGGACGCGCTCAGCACGACGCTGCTTGCCTCAGCCGACAAGTTGACGTTGACGCGGTTTAGCGCGACACAAGGCGGAGCGACGGCCACTGGAAATGGGACGATCGCGTTACGGAACTGGCAGGCGAATAGCGGTAGCGCGGTGGATTTGCGTGTGGACGCGCGCAACCTGAACGTAGCGAATTTACGGCGGGAAGCGGGTATCGAGCAACCCCTTGCGGGGCTGCTGCATGCGAACGCGCAGTTGCAGGGAACGCTGGACGATCCACGCGGCGAGCTGCGGATCGACTGGTTTCGGCCTGCGTATGGCGATGAGCATATCGACCGTATTCGCGCCACGCTGCAACATGGGCAGGAGACGCTGCGTGTGACGGCGTTTGAAGCGTCGCGGGGCGCGGCGCGGCTAACCGCCTCCGGCACGTTCAGCCATGGAAAATCCGACTGGCGTAACGGCGCGGCCACGGTTGCTTTTCAACTCGCCGGACTGGAACTGGACGGAATTCCCGCGGTGCAGAACGTACGCACGGGCACCGGAGGGCTGTTGACCGCGAGCGGAAAGGTACAGGCGCGATTGGTGAACTCGACGGTTCAGATTTCGGCGTTGGACGGGGAGAGCAAACTGGCGCGGCTGTTGATCGACAACCGGCCGTATGGCGACATCGCGCTGACCGCGGCGACCGTCAACAACGCGGAAGTTTCGTTGAACGCCAGCGGATTGTTGCACGGGTCCACGATCACGGCGAGATCGAAATGGCGGCTGGAGGCGGGCTATCCGGGCACGGCGCATTTAGAGTTCGGAGAGCTTCCGTTCGCTGTTTTCAACGAATTGCGACCGTCGCAAGTGGTCGCGGAACCGTGGCCATTTACCGGAGCATTTCGCGGTAGCGTCGATTTCAGCGGACCGGCCCTGGACATTGAACGCTGGAAGGTGGCCGTGGCATTGCAGGATATTTACGCGCGACCGGCGCGGCGGCAGTCCCTGCCGGGAAAGACGACGGCGCAGGACTTCGAACTTCGCAATGACGGCCCGGTACGGTTCAGCGCGGAAGGGCGAACCGTGACCATCGGAGCGGCGCGGTTCGTCGCGAAGGACACGAATCTCTCGGCGTCGGGGACGTTTTCGCTGGCGGAGCGGAGACCGTGGGATTTGCGGGTGAACGGGCAGTTGAATCTGGCGGGTGTGCGCACGTTCATCCCGGAAATTGTGGCAAGCGGCGTGGCGACACTGCAGGCGAATGTGCGAGGCGAACTGGCCAGCCCGCAGGTATTCGGGGCGTTGGAATTGAAGAACGCGACGCTGAACGTGGATGGAGTTCCAAACGGGCTCGACAAGGTGAGCGGGCGCGTGCTGTTCGACCGGCGGCGGGCGACGATAGAGAACCGGCTGACGGCGGAAACGGGCGGGGGCGCACTGGCGCTGGGCGGCTTCCTGGACTTTTCGAGTGACGACACATTTTATCGATTGCAAGCGGAAGCCTCGCGCGTTCGCATTCGCTATCCGGAGGGCGTGAGCACGGTTGCCGACGCGAACATCAGCCTGAGCGGCACGACCGGCCGCAGCCTGCTCGCCGGCACCGTGACGGTGTTGCGGTCGGGCTTTACGCCGAAGACCGATATCGGCAGTTTGCTGGCGGAATCGAGCCGAGGCGAGAGTACGCCGAAGGAAGCCAACAAACTGCTGGCGAATATGCAGATCGACGTCAAGGTGCGGACGGCGCCGGAGACGCAGTTTACGACCTCGCTGACGAACGACTTGCAGGCGGAGGCGAATCTGCAGTTGCGTGGCACGGGGGCGCGCCCGGTGGCGTTGGGACGCATCACGATCAGCCAGGGCGACATCAATTTTTTCGGCAACAAATACAGCATCAAGCGCGGGGAGGTGAGCTTTTACAATCCGGCGAAAGTGGAGCCGACTTTGGATTTGGATCTGGAAACGCGCGTGCGCGGTGTGGATGTGACGGTGAATTTCACGGGGCCGATTGACAAGTTAAATGTCAGCTACCGGTCGGATCCGCCGCTGCAGCCGAGCGAGATTATCGCGCTGCTCACCGTGGGCCGTTCGCCAACGGCGTCAACGGTTGGCAGCAGCCAGAGCGGGGCGCGCGGCTCGTTCCTGGAGAGCGGCGCGAATTCGCTTTTGGGAAGCGCAATTTCGGCGCCGATTTCCAGCCAGTTACAGCGGTTTTTCGGCGTCAGCCGGATCAAGATCGATCCGACGATTGCGGGTCTGGAAGGCACGCCCCAAGCGCGCGTGACCGTGGAACAGCAAGTGTCGAAAGATGTGACCATCACGTTCGTCACGAACCTGAACCGCAGCCAGCAGCAGATCGTGCGATTGGAATGGAACCTCAGCAAAGAATGGTCCGTGATTGCGCTGCGCGATGAAAATGGTTCTTTCGGAATGGATTTTCAGGTTCGGAAACAGGTGAGATGAACGATGCGTCTACGCGCGGAAAATAATCGGCTGAAGATTGAGCACAGCATTTTGGACGGCGTGCGCGGAATGCTGGAGCGGCTGTTGAAGCAGCGCGCGGACATTCGTTCCGTGGTGCCGGGGCGGATTGCCATCGTGCGGGACGCGCGCGGGCCGGTGAAGGTGCGCGTGACGGTGCCGGTTACGAATGGGTGGAAAGCGATCGCGCTGAGCGACGGCGCGCGGCAGGAATTGTTCATTAGCACGACGATGGGGAAGGATGAATTAGAGGCGGCATTGCGATTAGCAATAACTGGGCGGTAGAACCTCTCCCCGGCATCGAAAAACTCCTCAAGTTCATCGGCACCACCAAAACGGAACCCGGTCTCGTCGTGAAGAGCTATCTGATCGACGAATACTACGAAACGGGAATCAAAATCTCCGACGCCGAAATGGCCGAGATCCGCCTCGCTACGCATGAAACGTTCGGCAAGTGGAACTTTCGCAAATAGCAACCGCGATGCGCAGAAGAATCCAGGGAGGACCGACTCGATCCCGTGTGCATTCGGGCTAGATCTCTTCTCCGGTCGCGGCTTGTCCGTTTAGGAGGAATGTCTTTGGGAACCTACCCTCTCCGCAAATCTTGAACGATCCAAAATCCGTGAACCATCGCCCTTCGGGAGCGTCGGGTTTCGACTCCCGCCAGAGTTTTAGCTGGTGCAGCTCTGCCCCCGCGATCTTACGCTCGGCTGCGCGTTCAATAGAGAGGGTCTCGAAGCGCAAGGGGCAGATCCGTCCATTGGATCTTTGGCATCTACGTCGTTGTGCCGAATGTCAACCTGGCAAGATCCTGCTTGAGTTGCTGGCGCGCGGCGGGATCTGTCGAGACCGACAGTTGTTCGACCATGTCCAAATAGTGTTGCTTTTCGGCGTCCTTCGATCGCAAACCCGCTTCGATTAGATCGAGTAAGACCCGGTCCGCAGTGCTGTGCTGAGACTTCGCCAAGGCGCTTACACGTTCTGCCGTGCGGAAAGGAAGCACTACACTCTTCCGAACTGCCTTGTCGAGAGTTTCCATACTTTAAGAATACCGCTACTTCACCGCGTACCAGCCGGGCGGCGTCGGACTAACGGTATAATTGAGTGTATTCCACCGTTTTCGTAAGGAGCATTCAATTACATGGCAGTAAAAGTAGCGATCAACGGCTTCGGCCGCATTGGCCGAAACGTTGTGCGCGCGGGTCTCAACAACCCCGAGATCGAGTTCGTCGCACTGAACGACCTCACCGACAACGCGACGCTCGCGCATCTCTTGAAATATGATTCGACGCTTGGGCGGCTTGACGCCGAAGTGTCGCACGACGCCGATTCGATTACGATCAACGGTAAGCGCATTCGCGTTTTTGAAACGAAGGACCCGGCCGCGATCGATTGGCCGGCGCACGGCGCCGAAATTGTTGTGGAATCGACGGGGCGTTTCACCGACGCCGTCGACGCCGCCAAGCATCTGCGCGGCAGCGTGAAAAAGGTCATCATCTCCGCGCCGGCAAAGGGCGAGGATTTGACTATCGTTCTCGGTGTGAACGATGAAGCCTACGACGCCTCGAAGCACAAGATCATTTCCAACGCATCCTGCACCACCAATTGCCTTGGCCCCGTCGCCAAAGTATTGCATGAGAACTTCACAATCCTGAAGGGCTCGATGACGACGATCCACAGCTACACGAACGATCAGAACGTCCTGGACTTCCCGCACACGGATCTGCGCCGCGCCCGCGCCGCCGCGGTCAACATGATTCCTACTTCGACAGGCGCAGCCAAGGCCATTGGCCTGGTGCTCCCGCAATTGAAGGGCAAGCTGGACGGCTACGCCATGCGCGTGCCGACGCCGAATGTCTCGGTTGTCGACTTTGTGTGCGTGACCGAGAAGAACACGACCGCCGAAGAAGTGAACGGGCTGTTGAAGGCTGCTTCGGAAGGCCCGATGAAGGGCATTCTGGGATACACGACGGACCCGGTGGTTTCCACCGATATGTTGAAGAATCCGAATAGCTCGATTGTCGATTCCGACCTGACCAAAGTGATGGGCGGCAATTTGGTGAAAGTGGTTGCCTGGTATGACAACGAATGGGGCTATTCGAGCCGAGTGATTGATCTGTGCGTTTTCCTGGCTAAAAAAGGACTGTAACGTAAACGGGCCGCCGCGGCCGTACCCCGCGGCGGCCCAGTGTCCTAGCTTTTGGATGCGCAATAATTGGAATATGCCAATGGGCCCAACCGGATTAGTCCACTATCGGCTACTGGATGCCGAGATCAAGAGCGCCATCGACAAACTGCGCGAGAAATGTCCGGAGGTCGTCGACGTTTCCTACAATATGCGCGAGGACTCAACTGGCGATCCGTCCCTCTTTTTTCGCATCGTTCTGGCCGATGAGGCGGCTAACGAAGATACTATCGCCAATACAGCACGTCGCATTAGAACGCTCCTTTACGACGAGATAAGGCCTATCGAGAATTGGGGCTTGCTCGCCTATTCCAATTTCAGCAGCTTTTCGGAACAGAAACTACGAATGGATCCGAAATCGTCCTAGATGGCTTACCACGATGATCTATTGGCCCAGGCATTTCAGCTTGTTCATACGGTGCCCTCTACACAGGCGACTCTTCGAAGGGCTGTCTCATCCGCCTACTACGCCGTCTTTCATCTGCTGATTGCTGAGGCGACTGCCAATTGGAGCAACGTTAAACTTCGACCCGCGCTTGGGCGAGCCTATGATCACGGCATAATGAAGACGGCATCCAATCGGCTTCTGAATCCGCAGCACTTTCCTTTTAACGGCGAAGACCCTCAGGTTGTGGCGGATCTGCGGTTTATTGCAACCGCGTTCGCTGAGTTGCAGGAAAATCGCCATTTTGCGGACTACAATCTCACCATTGACCTAAATCCAAAGAATGCCGCCGAGCAAGTAAAATCCGCCGAGAAGATTTTCAATACCTGGCCGACCATCAGAAGTCACCAAATTACACAGGAATATCTGGTCTCGCTGGTCGTAAAAAATCGCTAAGGCATTTATTTCATCGCGTGCCGGGGATCCTCCGGCACGCGCTTCCAACGAATAGCCCGCCGAATGAC
>SHUI01000146.1 GCA_009697455.1 Bryobacterales bacterium | reverse complement strand
TGAGAGCTGCTTCTATCGCGCCCTTGGCAAAGACGGCGTCTGGTCCGTAACAGATCAGCGCGCCTACGATCCGAACGCCGTGTACGGGAGCCAGCTTGAAGGGAGCAAAGCGTGACGCTCAAGCTCGGCATTCCTAAAGGCAGCCTCGAAAACGCGACGGTCGAGCTTTTCCGGAAAGCGGGCTACAACATCAGCACCAGTAGCCGCTCCTATTTCCCGGAGATCGACGATCCGGAGATCGAGTGCATGCTCATTCGCGCTCAGGAGATGGCGCGCTATGTGGAAGACGGCATTCTCGACGCGGGTCTCACGGGCCGCGACTGGGTGGAAGAGAACGCGGCGGACATCGAAGCGGTGGCGGATCTGGTCTACGCCAAGCAGAGCTTCGGTAAAGTGCGTTGGGTACTGGCCGTTCCCGAATCGTCGCCGTTCCATTCGGTGAAAGATCTCGAAGGCAAGATCATCGCGACGGAACTGGTGGCGACGACGAAGCGGTATCTCGCGGCGAACGGAGTTTCGGCGAAGGTCGAATTCAGTTGGGGCGCGACCGAGGTAAAGCCGCCGGTGCTGGCGGACGCGATCGTGGAAGTGACGGAGACCGGCTCTTCCCTGCGAGCCAATAAGCTCAAAATCATCGACACGGTGCTTGAATCGAATACGCAACTCATCGCCAACAAGCAATCCTGGCAGGACCCGGCCAAGCGTCGCAAGCTCGAAGACATGAAGATGCTGCTCGATGGCGCAATCAACGCGCTCGGCAAAGTGGGTCTGATGCTTAATGTTCACAAGGACCAGTTGAAGGAAGTTCTGGCCGTGCTGCCCGCGCTCAAGCGGCCCACCATCTCGCACCTGAGCGACGACGAATGGCTCGCGGTGAACACGATTCTGGACGAAATCACCGTGCGCGACATCATCCCGCGTCTGAAGCAGGCCGGAGCGCAGGGCATAGTCGAATATCCGCTGAACAAGATCGTGATGTAACTATGATCCGAATCCTTTCAATTCGCGGAATCGACCGGGTTCTCGGCCCTCGCGCCCACCGGATGGAGGAGGCCGAAACCGCCGTCCGCCCCATCCTCGCAGACGTCCGCAAGCGCGGCGATGCGGCGGTTCTTGAGTATGCGAAGCGCTTTGACGGATTCGCGGAAGGCAGTGTGCGCGTGGAGCAGCGCCTGCTCGACCGGGCCGTACGCGCGCTCCCGCCCGAGTTCCGCAAGGCCATGGAACAGGCATCAGCCAACATCCGCGCCTTCGCACAGATGCAGCTTCCGGCGGAGAAGTTCCGCACCATTGCGCCTGGCGTACGGGCCGGTCAGATTGTGCGGCCGCTGGACTCCGTTGCAGCGTACATTCCGTCGGGGCGCTACCCGCTGCCCTCGACGCTGATGATGACCGTGATTCCGGCCGTGGTGGCCGGCGTTAAACAGATTTCCGTCGCGTCCCCGAGACCTGTACCCGAAATTTACGGTACCGCGAAGTTAACCGGCGCGACGCATGTCTTCCGAATGGGCGGAGCCCACGCCATCGCGGCCTTCGCCTATGGAACGAAGACGATTCCCAAGGCCGACCGCATCGTGGGTCCAGGCAATATCTACGTGGCGGCAGCGAAAAAATTGCTGGCCGGGGAGGTTGGCATCGACTTCATCGCGGGACCCACCGAAGTCCTGATTATCGCCGCGGACGGCGACCCGCAACACATTGCCGCGGACATGCTGGCGCAGGCCGAGCACGATGCCGACGCTGCCGCGGTGTTGCTTACTCCGTCCCGGGAACTCGCGAAGGCAGTGGCGGCCGCGATTGAAACACGTCTCGCGGACCTGCCGACGGCGACCGTGGCGCGCCAGGCGATCGACCGGAACAGCGCCATTATCCTCGTAGGCAGCCTGGAGGAAGCCATGGAGATTTCGAACCGCTTCGCGCCCGAGCATCTCAGTATTCCGAACAGCGCCCTGCTTGCGGGCGTCCGTCACGCGGGCAGTGTTTTCATTGGCCCTTTCAGCCCAGAGGCGGCCGGGGACTACGCGTCGGGGCCGAATCACGTCCTGCCCACGGGTGGAGCCGCGCGTATTCGAGGCGGACTCTCCGTGTGCGATTTCGTGAAGGTGATTTCGGTCCAGGAGATCAGCGCGGCCGGACTCCGCGCCCTCGCACCGGCTATTACGACTCTTGCGCGCGCGGAGGGACTGGAGGCGCACGCCCGCTCGATTGAGGCGCGAACGGAGAAGACCCGCCGTGGCTAGGATTCCCAAGGGCTGCCCCCGTCCGCGCAAGGCCGTGCTCGACATGGCCCCGTACTCGCCGCCCACGGGCGGCCGCGCGGGAAAGCTGCGGCTGGATTTTAACGAGAACACCGTCGGTTGCTCCGCGCGCGTCATCGAATCCCTGCGTTCGCGGCTGAGCGCCGAGGGCCTTGCGGTGTATCCCGAGTACAGTGAAGTGAAAGCGGCCCTGTCGGCGCACTTCCGCGTGCATCCAGGACAGTTCATTCTTTCGAATGGCACCGACGAAGCCATTCAAGTGCTGATCAATACGTACGTCGATGACGCGGACGACGTCATTGTTCTCCATCCCGCCTATGCAATGTACCGCTTCTACGCGCAGGTGGCCGGCGCCTCGATTCGCGAGATTCCGTATCGCGCGGGCGACCTCGCGTTTCCGATCGAAGAACTTCTTGCGGCTATCAGGCCGGAGACGCGAGCCATTCTTATCTCGAATCCAAACAACCCGACAGGCACTGGCGTGGCCCTCAAGGATATCGAACGGATTCTGAAGAAGGCGAAGGGCGCCGCCGTGCTCATCGACGAAGCGTATTACGAATTCTGCGGCGTAACGGCGCTTGGGTTGATCGGCGTTTTTCCAAACTTGTTCGTGAGCCGCACGTTTTCAAAGGTTTATGGGATGGCAGCCATGCGCATCGGATGCCTGTTCTCGAACGAAGCGAACATCGGATTCCTGCACAAGGCGCAATCGCCGTACAGTGTAAACTCTCTGGCGGTTCTGGCCGCGCTCGAAGCAGTCCGCGACACAGCCTATATCGAGAGCTACGTGACCGAAATCCTGGCCGCGCGTGAACTGCTGGCCGTCGGGTTGGAAAGGCTCGGTATCCCCTACATTCCGAGTCAGGCGAATTTCATCCTGGCCCGGATCGGAAAGCGCTCCGTCGAGATCCGCGACCGCCTACGTGAGATGGGCGTCCTGGTGCGGGATCGCAGCTACGAAATCGAGGGCTGCATTCGCGTCACCGTAGGCACGCGCGAGCAAACGCGGCGATTCCTTCAGGCGCTTGGAGAGATCTGGAAAACTTCCGGAGAACCGCGGTGAGAGGCGTGATCGTATTCGACATGGACGGCGTCCTGGTGGACGTTCGCGAGTCCTACCGCGAAGCCATCCAGCGCACCGTCGAACATTTCGCGGGCGTGAGAATCACCCGCGAGCACATTCAGGACTGGAAGAATCGCGGAGGCTGGAACGACGATTGGAAACTCTCCACGGCCATCATCCGCGACCGCGGCGCCACGGTCGAATACGGCGACGTGGTGCGCTACTTCCAATCGATCTTTCACGGCGATGGTACGGACGGCTTGATCCTGCGCGAAAGCTGGATCGCGCGCGATGGCCTGTTCGACAGGCTCCGCGACCGTTTCGATCTGGCCGTGTTTACGGGCCGTGAAAAGTGGGAAGCCGAGCTCACGCTCGCGCGCTTCGCGCCTGAACTGCGTTTCGAACCCATTGTCGGCTCGGGCGAAGTCTCGAGGCACAAGCCCGATCCCGAGGGACTCAACCTGATCGGCCGCCGGATGCCGGATCGCCCCAAGTGGTATGTCGGCGACACCGTCGACGACGCACGTTGCGCGCGGGCGGCCGGCGTTCCCTTCATTGGGATCGCCGCGGGAAAAGCGCCCGAATTGGTAAGCCTGTTCGAATCGGAGCGGGCGATCGCAATCCTCGAAGACATCAATCAATTGGAGGCCGTGCTGCCGGCATGAGAAGCGCCACCGTTCAACGCGACACCAAAGAGACACGAATACAGGGCCGCCTCAAAATCGAAGGTCGTGGCAACTACGGGATTTCAACCGGAATCCGGTTCCTCGACCATATGTTCGAACTGTTCTCAAAGCATGGCGGCTTTGACCTGACGCTCAAGGCTGATGGCGACCTGGACGTGGATCAGCACCACACGGTGGAAGACGCCGGCATCGTGCTCGGGCAGTTGTTCTCGAAGGCGCTGGGCGACCGCCGCGGCATCAATCGCGCCGGATACTTCGTGGTGCCCATGGATGAGACACTCGCCGTGGTTGCGCTCGATCTCGGCGGCCGGCCGGCGCTGGTCTACAAAGACCGCGTGAAGGTGCGGCTCGTGGGTGATCTGCAAACGGAGTTGCTCGAAGACTTCTTTGGCGGATTTGTCAACCACGCCGGTGCGAATCTGCACGTTCAGGTGCTCTACGGCCGTTCGAACCACCATAAGATCGAAGCCGTGTTCAAGTGTTTCGCGCGCGCCATGAAGTACGCCTGCTCGAAGGATGCGCGACTCAAGGATCAACTTCCTTCGACGAAGGGACTTCTGTGATCGCCGTCTTCGACTACGGCGCCGGAAACCTGCGTTCGGTCGAGAATACGCTGAGCGAGATCGGCGCGTCCTATTCGCTGGTGCGCGATCCAGAGGGCCTTCGCGCGGCGTCCAAGATTCTGTTGCCGGGCGTGGGCCACTTCGGTCAGATCATGCGGGCACTCGACGAACTTCGAGTACGCGAGACTCTGCTCGAGCGCCTGCGGGCTGGAGTGCCGTTTCTCGGAATCTGTCTCGGCTTACAGGCATTGTTCGAGGCAAGCGAAGAAGCGCCGGAGGCGGGAGGATTGGGGTTATTCGAGGGCACGGTGCGGCGCTTCCCGAACGATGCGCGCGTGCCGCACATGGGCTGGAACAGGATTGAACCGCTTGCGCCCTCGCGTTTGCTCGCGGGAATCGGCTGCCGGCCGTATCTCTATTTCGCGCACAGCTACTACGTGCCGCAATGCTCCGCAACGGCCGCGACCTGCACCTACACCACTCCGTACACGGCCCTGCTTGAGGCAGGCAACATTTTCGGAGTGCAGTTTCATCCGGAAAAATCCGGCGCGGCGGGCCTGGGCATCGTCAGGAATTTCGTGGATCTGTGAGAGCGCTTGTGATGCGGTACAATGCATCCAGGGGAATCCATCTGCCGAGGCTATTTCATGGCGTATAATAAGGACAATCAGGTCGAGCACGCGAAGTTCGGACTTGGAACCGTTGTGCTGAGCACCGAAGAACGTATTGTGATAAAGTTCGACGATCACGGAGAAAAGAAGTTTGTCACTTCCATGGTAGTGGCGTCGTTGAAGAAGAGCGACCGCCAGCCTCCGGCTGAAAAGCGTCGCGCGCGGAAAGCGAAAGCGGCTCCGGCCGCCGCAGCAGTGGCGGAATAGTTGCCCAATCGAGGAGTCCGCGTTTGAACGCCAGACAGAAGCGCCTATTTGAGGATGCCCTCAAACGGAATCCCGGCCTCAAGGTTCCAACCGAAACCAAGCCTCCCGCCAGCTGGTCTGAAGACGATTTGGCCCTTGTAAAGCAGGGCGTCGGCGACAAGACAGGGCGTCCCCCGCAACAGCAGAGTTCTTCCTCCGATTCGGGCGGCGGCCAGCAGGCCACCGGCGAGCAGACGGGCCAGATCGTGAAATACTTCGAAGACAAGGGTTTTGGCTTCATCCGCCCCGACGGCGGTGGCCGCGACGTTTTCTTCCACATCTCCCGATTGACGGAAGGCGACTCCACGGCTTTGTCGCAGAACGCCAAGATTGTGTTCGAAATGGGAATGGACCGCATGGGCAAGATGGCAGCCACGAGTCTGCGTATCGCCCCCCCGGACGCCCCGGAAGCCTGATTTCCGGCGGCGCGCCTGGTATTTCCAATTCGCGAGCGGTTCAAGAGTTAACGGGATTGGCTGCTTGCCGCCAGTGTCGACAACCCCGAGGTCCTGCGCAATTTGCGCGGCCACGGCAACGGTTCCGGATCTCTCGATGAGCCTGGGATCTCCGCTCTCACCAGACCGGGGTAAAGCGAAATAACGCTCACGCCATACTCCCGGAGTTCGTGAGCCATATCGAAGGTCATCTTGTCCGTAGCTGCTTTGGCGATTCCATAAACCGTGTTGCCGAGGTGCCGTTGCGCCGCCCGATAGCTGATGTTTACGATCAACCCGCGCTGCCCAAGTGAATTCGCCCTCTTCCACCATCCGCTCGTAACCACCCCATGCGGAGTTGACCAGGACATCGAGCCCGTTACCGGCATCTTCGACTTGGCGAAACGCAGCCGCGGTATCCGCGTCGCGCGTGTGATCGCAACGGATTCGCTTGACCGCGGCCGGCAAGTCCGCGGAGTCGATACTTCGGCCGGTGGCGAAGACCTTAAATCCGTTCGCGTCCAATTCCGCGGCAACGCCCCTGCCGACACCCCGGGAAGCTCCTGTGACAAATGCGGTCGCCATCGAAATACCATAGGCCCTCAGTTAGCGCGACCGCCCTACCCCAGAAACGCTCGCGTTCCCTGCCACATCACATCGAGAGCGCTCAGCAACTCGTGATCGGAATCGAGAATGTCCAGTGCCACGTTGCTCCGGCCCCTTGCGAACTCCAGCGAGTACTCGACGGGAACCACCGTGTCAAACCTTCCGTGAAATATGCGCACCGGCTGGGTTACGCGTGGCATGTCCTCGTACTGCCGTGCGTCCTCAATCAACCCGTAGCTAACCGCGCATTCGCGCCCTTCCACGTAGTTATAAAAGTTCAGGCTTCCGGTCTCGCGCCACGCCCGAAGCTTTTCTTCGCCAAGCCACTCTTTCCATCGGCCGGGGAGTCCGAAGGCCGGCGCCAGAAGCACCAGCCGCACCGTTTCGGGGTGTCTCGCCGCGTAAAGAGCGGCCAGATAGCCGCCCATGCTCGACCCGATTAGCGTAACCGGCTCTCCGGCGGCGCACGCCTCGACGACGCGCAGCTGCCCGCTTATCGTCAAACGCTCGAACCGGCCTTCCGCCAGGTCAGGAATTTCAATCTCAATACCGGCCTCCCGAAATCGGTCGCGGAAAAAAGCCGCCTTCTTCGAGGCTGGGCTTGAACCGAAGCCGTGAAGGTAAAGGGTTCGCTCGCGATTCATTTTGGCGGACCCGGCGGATCGGGCACCTCGGTAAACTTGATTTCCGAGTCCGCGCCGAACTTTCGGAAGATCGAGTAGCGGAAAATGTTCTCAGCCAGAACTTCGAGACCCAAATACCGGCGGTGCACCACCGACGCCGGAGCCAGGGCGCCGAACGAAGTCTCGGCGTATTCCACCGTTCCCTCGTCCCGAATCGTTCCCTCTTTTGTTACATAGCTCGTCACCACCATCACGCGTATGGGAAGAAACTCCGGCTCGCGGACCCAAACCGAGCCTTGCATTCGCTGCCGGACTACGCGGCGTTCTTCAAACGACATGAGCGCGGCATCCCCTTGTAATTGCTCGAACTTGATCGTGACAATGGAATCCGCGCCCACGCGGGTCCGTCCGCCCGATTCAAACCGGAAATTGCGAAGTCCCTGCTTCGAGAAAAGCAGGATTATCTATCCGAAGTCGATTGCCGTTTCCAGTAGCCCATGCTTCTGCAGTTCCACCAACATCTGCTTGCGAAGCCTATCGTCGGCCGATATTACGCCCGCTGTCAGGGTCTGCCGGGCCTTCTCCGGTGTCCGGATCTTACGGCCGTCCACCGAGACGATCTGGCGCATCTCGTGCAAAGCGTCCGGGGCCTCGCGAAACGCCGAAAATGTGTACTCGGAAATCACTACCTTTGTCTGCGTTACCGGCTTCGGAGGCGCTTCGGCAGATTGGCCAATGCGAGGGCGAAATCGCGCCGGCGGCTTGACTGCCATCTGCTCCAGCCGCTCTTCCGCCAGCATCCGTGGCGCAAGGTAACGAAATGCCGCCGCTTCTTCGGATAGGCGGTCGAGGATTGGCGCCAAGTCGATTGGCAGGTTTTGAGCCAGCGCGAGCGCGGCAAAACCATGGCAGAGAATCGCAACGCGCCGCATCGCCGGAGTCGTCACAGGAGATCGCTTAGTTCGGCCGTGAGCCGGGGCTTGGCGAGGCCGGCGCGATCCCGTATTCCATCCCAGACCGCCGGGTCCACGCTCAGAAAACACTCCACAACCGCCGGATCGAACTGGCTCCCCGAATTACGCACGATCTCGGCGCGGGCCTGGTTATAGTTTGCGCCTTTGCGGTAAGGGCGGTCAGACGTCATTGCGTCGAACGAATCGGCCACCGCGAAAATTCTCGCACCAGGCGGGATCTTGCCGCCCGCCAGATTCCGCGGATAACCCCCGCCGTCGAACCTTTCATGGTGCGCCAGTACGATGCTCGACGCCGGCCGAAGCGACGCGACGCCTTCGAGAATCCACGCCCCGATCCGCGGATGCCGTTTCATCTCCGCCCACTCCTCCTCCGTCAGTTCACCGGGCTTCAGCAGAATGGAGTCCGAAATGCCGATCTTTCCGATGTCGTGCAGCATGGCTCCCCGCTGAACGACGGCAAGATCCTCGTCTTCGATGCCCAGCAACTCCGCCAGATGTACCGTGTAGTCGCTCACCCGATGGGAGTGCGCATGTGTTTCGCGCTCGCGGGCGTCGAGCGCCGCGACCAGAGCCCCCAATGTCGCCTGGGAGGCGTCGTTCAGACTGGATAGCGTTCGGGTAAGGTCTACCGTGCGCTGGCTGACCGTCTCTTCCAGAAGGAATAAATGCAAGGCCTTTTCGCGAGTACGGTTTCGGCGGGCTAGTGCATGGCGGACCCGGTCCAGGATTTCGGCTGGCTGAGCGGGCTTGATGATGTAATCGAGGGCACCGGCCCTCATGGCGGTGACAGCCATACCGGCATCGTCGCAGCCGGTGAGCATGATGGCTCCGGCGTCGGGGAAGCCCTTGCCAATCTCTACAAGCAGGTCGAGACCGGACATTCCAGGCATGTTAACGTCGCATATGACGAGGTCAAAAGGATCTTCCGCTATCGCCTTCAGCGCCGTGGGGCCGTCCGGAGCTGCTGCAACCTGGAACTCCCTGCCATCAAGGCATTCGCACAGAAGCCGCCGGAATGGCTCTTCGTCGTCGACGACTAGAATTCGCGGCTGGTGCGTGAATTGCGGCATTACGGGATATCCATGATTATAGCGATTTCCGCGCTACGGCCACCCGCGCGGAGTGTGCGACATTGAAGTGATAGATGCAGGAAATCATTGGCAAAACGATCAAATCCTTGCGTAGGGGTACGTGAGGCTGAGCCGCGACTGTACGGGAGCGGTACCGGCGCGCCTGTATGACATGAGATACTTCATTTCCTTTGCTTGCCGCGGGGCGCGTCTCGACGGCGATGAATCCGGTTCTGTCGACAGGCGTCACAATCCACCGGGCAGAGTGGGTGTGGCGTACCACTCCTTGACAGTCGCGGCTCAGTAACCTTAGCCGGCCGGACTGGATGGTTTCCCGCGCCCAGGCACTTATACTCTAGTGATGGGTAAGAGGATCGGTATTTTGACGGGCGGAGGCGATGTTCCCGGCCTGAACTCCGTCATCAAAACGGTGGTTTACAGGGGCGGTGAGATCGGCTGCGAAGTGGTCGGCATCCGCAGGGGCTGGGAAGGCCTTACCCACGTGAATCTTGAAGACGGGAAGAGCAAAACACGCTACATCCAGAATCTCAACCGCGATAACACGCGCATTATCGATCGAACGGGTGGCACATATCTCCACAGTTCGCGGACGAATCCCTCCAAGATGAAGGCGCTGCCTGAACACTTGAACGGCGCTTTCGAGCCCGGTGCGAAAGGCATGTTCGACATGACTCCGCAGGTTCTCCGGAACCTGCAGGATCTCCGGCTCGACTATCTGATCGCGATCGGCGGGGACGACACGCTCAGCTACGCCTCCCGCCTGCATAACGAGGGCGTAAAGATCATTGCCATCCCGAAGACAATGGACAACGACGTCCGCAACACCGAGTACTGCATCGGGTTCTCGACGGCCATAACGCGGGCGATGAACGCGATCGACCGGCAGCGCACCACAGTGGGGTCGCACGAGCGCATCGGCATCTTCCGCATCTTCGGACGCGACGCCGGCTACACGGCGCTTTACACCGCGTACGTGAGCTCGCTGCGCTGCGCGATCCCCGAGTTCAAATTCAACCTGGATCAAATGCTGGAGATCCTCGCCAAGGATAAGCAGGATAACCCCAGCAACTATGCGGTCGTGGTTCTCTCGGAGGGCGCCGGATGGGAAGGCTACAAAGTGCGGGAGCGGGGCGAGCCTGACGCGTTCGGGCATCGGAAGAAGATCAACGTCGGCGAGGATCTGGCGGACGAGGTCAAAGCGCGAATCAACGAAGAAACCATGGTCAGCGACCTTACCTACGATCTGCGCAGCGGAAGCCCGGATTTCGTCGACAAAATGGTTGCCTCTACGTTTGCGGGCATGGCGATCGACTGCATACAGCAGAACCTCAGCGGCCTGATGATGGCGATCTCGGGCGGTTGTTACGCCAACATGCCGATTCCCGATCCTGGCCTGGGACCTCGGACGGTGGATGTCGCGACGATGTACAACAGAGAACGCTACCGCCCCAATTACGACCACAAACTCGGGCTTCCGATCTTCCTGACGCGGGCATGATCGCATGAACTGGAAATCGCTTTTGTCCGCGCGATGGAGAGGCTGGTCCCCGGCCGCTTCGGCGCCGGCGCTCACGCCGGAACTCGAAAGCCGCATTCGGGAGTCATTCGACGAAGCGGCTCGCGACGAGGAACATTTTCCTTCCACGATCGATCCGCGGATCTTCCATGTTCAGCTAATCCTGAACCAGTTCGGCGACCTCGCCGGCAGGCGGGTGCTCGACGCCGGTTGCGGTAAAGGCCGGTTCGCGCGGATCCTAATGGAGCGGCACCCCGCCGCGGAACTGTGGGGCGTCGATATCTCAGCCGCCATGCTCGAATGCGTGCCGGACGGTATTCGGACCGTTCAGGCGCCGATGACCCGCATGCCCTTCGACGACGGGTTCTTCGACGCAGCGTATGCAACCGAATCGCTCGAGCACGCCGTGGACATCGAGGCGGCCGTCGCCGAAATCTGCCGCGTGGTGAAGACGGGCGGGCAGATCGTGATCATCGACAAAAATGCCGAACAGTTCGGCCGGCTCCAGACACCCGAGTGGGAACGGTGGTTCCACCGCGGCGAACTTGAGGGCCTGCTCCGGCGCCATTGCCGTGAAGCCGGCAGCCGCTTCATTTCCTACTGGGAAGACGTCCCTCCCGACGGGTTGTTCCTCGCGTGGATCGCGAGGAAGTAAACCGGCGCACCAGGACCTCAACAACCGGGCAGGGATCATCGGCCTTTGTTCAGGCTCTCAGTGGGTCATGTGGGCCGGGCACGCCGCCGCAGGTTCACCGTAGGACTGCTACCCGCGACACTGGACGGACGCCGTGCGCTCGGCACGTTTATCGGCGCGCGAACACAGCGTTGGCAACTCGCTGGCGCCCTATTTTGGGAGCTGCCAAGCGCCTGCAGCGGACCGCCAGACTCATGTGACAGTGATGTCAGGTGGCCGTTTGGAGTTCGCCGTCGATCTTGTGGGACGTGGCGCGGAATGCCACCATCTCCGGCGTGGCATCCCGTGCAGTTCAGGCGGCGCGTAACCGCGCTCCGGTGGGCTCCGCGAAATGCAAATAGCCCAGGCGCACCTTTGCGACCAGCTTTGGGATGTCAGCATCGAAGACAGGCGGCTGCCAGTTCCGGTTTCACGGCGGGCGCGTTGTCCGAACCTCCGATGTTAGAA
>SHUI01000145.1 GCA_009697455.1 Bryobacterales bacterium | reverse complement strand
AGTGCAAGGCTGGCGCCCCACAAGCCTGCTACGTGCCCGCGCTCCGTGAGAATGTCGGTGTCTCCGGACGGGATCGCTTCTTCCCAATCACGTACGCAGAATGTTGCGTGATCATTCGGTTGTCGGCCGAACGCCCCGACACAATATCGGGTGCGCCGGCTAGCAGAAGAGCCGGATGGTTCTCAGCTTGTCCAATCAGCGCCCGCGTAAACTCCTCCATTCGCCGCCCGGAAGACACCAACGCGAATACTTCAAACAACCGGAACTGGTATGGGAACAGCGGCTGGCCGGGAACGACTTCCGGCCCTTCGCAAACCGTGCGAACACGCCGCAGAGCGAGTTGTGCGGGCACGCGCAAATTCTCAAGGCCAATCTCGCTCAGTTCCTCGCGAAGCTCCCGCCGCAGACAATCGCCCGGCATCTCCCGGTCGTCCTTCCGCTCGAACCACTTCAGAAACCTGCCCAAACGCCGGCGCGGCAGAAAACCGCGCAAGTCGTTCTTCATGACGACATCAATGCCCTCAGGGCGGAATTGCATCGCCTCGAGCTCAGGCTGCGCCTCCTCCCTGTGTTTGTAAACTCCCCCAATAGGCCCGAACGCTTCCGGCTGGCGCCAGTTCCGAATAAGAAGGTAGCGTCCTCCATCGGCAATCGCTAGAATCGCCGCTATCGACACTCTAACCTCTACATTCGGCTTCCAGACATGGCACCTCATGAACCTGACATGACGCATCCGCTCTAGAACGTGAATCCCCGCGGTAATCAGCACATGCTCCGCAATTATCTCGCCCGGCATATTACCCTTTCACCCTGTTCCGGCACCCTCGCGCCTCAGCCGTTCCGCCCAGACCTGACCTCGACTGCCAAGCCGTCTTCCTTAGCGCGTTGCGTCCCTCGGCTAAACGTCTCATCTTTCCATTGCTTGAGTTTGTTCTTCAGGCTCTGAACAATCGGATGATCGAAGGAGTCAAGAACGCTCATCGCAAGGACTAACTCGCCCGGGACTTTGTAACCCGTCTCCGGGAGCGCTGCTGGCAGACCGTTCCGAGCTAAGTGCTCATCCAACGCGCGGCTGAACTCAGGCATCTCCTCTCGAATTGCCTGCCGCAGACCTTGTCCCGACTCCGCTCCGGCTTGTAGTTCGGAGGCGTTCAACCGACGCAACAACGCCTGACAGTCTTTCTTGGCCACTTGGCCAATCCGGAACCGGCCCGCCACGAGCAATGAATTCAAGAACGCATCGCGGCTATCCGTAGTGGCCATTGCATCGTCCAGAGGACGTCTATCCGCCATGGTAGACGCTTTGGCAAGCGAAAACGCGGCGCAACTGAGCATCGCCCTCCGAACCGCGTATTTCACTTTTTCCTCGGTTTCGTCCGGCAGAAACGGCGATGTCAGGCTCGCCATCCCTAGGGCGCCGTAGTAGTTTTGATAAGTGTCATTGTAGCCGTGAAGCCACGCGTTCTTGCGAAGCCATAACACGAGCCGGGCCAGTCGCGAAAGCGGCTCCATTCCATCCACGCCCTCGGATGGTATCTTGCGTTCCTTCTGCTCCAGCGTCAACCACTCCTCAACTTCGATCCACGTGCCGATATGCTTCTGCACCATTTCCTTCGGCAACTGCAACAGAAAAAGTCTCAACAAGTGCATCCGCACGCTCACTTCCATCACGACATAGTCCAGAAACACGTGGCGTTCGCCGGTGTGCGAGAAGTCAATGAGAAAAGTCTGATTTTCCTTGCTGACGATAATATTCTCCCCGTGCAAATCGCCGTGAACAACCGACACCCAAAACGACTTGAACATCGTGTCGTCCACCGCCGTCATCGGACTACTCACGCTCCGTGACTCGCCCCCGACCGGAATCACCCACGATTCCTTGGTGGCGCCAATCTTGCAGTGATGGCAGTACCGCTCGACAGCATCCTGGAAATCGTCCCTCTGGAGCTGTTGAAAGCGGGTGGCATACTCTTGCCGCATCGTACTGTTGCTCTCCTCGCGGGGATTCTGCTTCGGCGCTAATAGGGAATGGAACACATCGTCGAGAATCTTTAGGGATTCCTCTTCCGCCAAGCCCCAATACCGGTCGACAAATGTCTCGGCTGGATCATTCGGTTCGCCCAGCATGGAATAGCCGATTCCGGCGAGCTGACGGCTCGCAGCCACTCCGGTCATTTCCGGGTAGGCGGCAAATCTCACGAAGCTGGGCACCCATTTCACATAGTTGTCGCGTTCGGCCTGTACCAACGCGCGGTCGCCGATCTTTACAACCGTCGAGCGCAGCGCTCCCGTCGGATGATACTGAGCGGTCGTCGTCAGTACGATCGTTCTGCTGCGGCCGTGACTAACCCGGTCGATCCGAACCTCCTTGAGTGGCATGAGGTGGTCCCCAGCCAAACGCCTGAGTATCTGAAGACACTGCCCCTCACCATCAACCAGTCTGCTCCCGCGGGTTTCCATCACGCTGCCGATTTTGGAGTGCAAATCCCGCGTAACGGCCTTCCATGTCTCCGTTTGGGCAAGAAGTGGGACCCGCCAGCTACGGTCTTGCTTCGCGCCGAGAATCGAAAGGCACATCTTCACAATGCCTGCGATGTTGGCCTTATCGAAATAGGCCTCCGCAAGCCTGCCGTTGACCAAGTCCTCCCTCCAGTTGAACATCTTGAGCGCGGTGTCAACATCCAGGTGTTTTGGGCGGGAGATAAAAACCACTTGAGCCTCTGGCGCGAGCTTGTCCAGTTCCTGTGCCAAATAAAGACCGTCCCGGTCTCTCGGCTCCTCCTGACGCAGATTGATGTCGACGAGCGCGATGTCGATGGCGAACTCGCCGAGCTTCTCAAACGCTTGGCGTTTGGACTGGGCAAAAATCACCTTCAGCTTCTCGTTCGCGAGCCGCTTGATCAGCAAGGCGACATGGTCTGGTTGGTCGTCCACCACCAGGATACGTGGTGGAATCTCAGCGGCAACATCGAAGAGATTGTCGTGGGTAAGCACTATGTTCACGGCTTCACCTCAAGAGGAATATGTATAGTAAACCACGTCCTAGCCTCACTGGATTCTGTGTCTTGCAGCCAATCAGGGGGCTGTGCCGATGCCCGGGCATACATACCCATGCTCCTGTACTCGAATCCTGTCAGTGCCAGTCCCATCCCCGTGCCTGATAATCCGGAATGAATTCTATACCAGAATAGAAACGGCGCGAGATCCTCCCTAATCGCGGGACCGTCGTGGGAAATCGCCAGAAGACATGCTTCCTCGTCCGGGATCTTACTGAAAATGACCCGCACCTTGAAGCGCCGCGCGGGCTCCGTGGCGGGCGTGTTCCGCAGGAAAGTGACCACCTGCCATAGAGTATTCTCAACCGCGCGTTCGAAGAGGTGTAGATTCCCATACGCGGACCCTTCGGCCTTCAGATCCAGGCTAAACTCGAGCGAGCCCTTAAGTCTGGCCGAGACGCGCGTGAGGACATTTTTCACGCAGGGTCCCGGACGGAACTGCTGCAGTTTGACCAGGGTGTCGAGTGCCCCGATCCGGTCGGCGAAGTCCTTCGAATGCTCTGCAACCACCTCCTGGATTCTGGCCGCGTCGACGCCGCCGGCGGACAGAACTTCGCTCACCACAAGCGAGAAGTGATCCTTGAGGGCGTGATGCTCCTGCGCAAACAGGTGCCCCATGTACTCGATGTGCCGCAACAACTCGCCGTGGGACGAGGATTTGCGCCGGTCGACGATGTCCTCTAGAATGTCCCGAAGCTCCACACACGCGCCACGGCTGTTCTGAAAACCGTGTTCCTTGACGCTAGCGAAACTCAGAGTGCCTACGCAAACGTCGGAGCCCGATCTCGTCACTAAGGGCAAACACAACTGGGACCGCGTCTCCTCTCTTGAGCTCGCGTAGACAAGCCCCGGGTACAGATCGCCGACAGGCCGCTCTCCGTCGCGGATAAGCGGACAAGAAATCACTTTGAATTTCTCAAAGTTAAGAAAGCAGTACGCGGAGACGCTTAAGGGCTTACCCAAAGAATGCTGCTCCCCCCTACCCGGGCGGCCGCCGGCGCCAATCAGATACAGCGCGGCGCGAAAATCGTCCGCAAGCCTCAGGGTTACTGACAGACACCCCAATTCCCTAACGGCGCGGCTCAGCAATTCGTTTAAAGCCGATCGGAATTTGGCAGGGAAAACCTGATCAATCTCTGGAGGCAACTCAATCCTCGCGGGCATTTCCGGCGCCAGAACGGCATCCGGAACACTCCGAAGGTTGTGCACAGGCTGCGCCAGTGCTTCAAGAAGGCTCCTCCCCAACTCCACGCGACTCTCTCGAGCGAGTTGGCTCGCCTCCTCGCATAGCTTAGACACTTGAGCATACGAGTTCCGCAGCTCATCGCTGTCGAGCACACGTCGCCACCCGGCGATCACAACCCCGAACGTGTATTCTCTGCTGATCAAGGGTGCGGCTATCGCCGAAGCCGCATCCAACCAACGCTTGTATACGCATTTGATCAAGTCTTTTTCGACTTCCCCGTTCGGCTTCAGCCGGCGAGCTACAATCGACTGCCCTTCGATGCAGCCGAAAAGGGCCGAGTTGAGCGAGTAGCACGTGCCTGCGAGAGTCTCCTCGTCGGAGGAGCGTATCAGCCCGATGTCCATTGCCTGCGGTGCGGCGTTCAGTTGGTCCGCCAGCCAAAGCGCTTTCAGGTCTTGATCCGCATAAAAAAGTAAAACTGCGTCCGCGCTCACACGCTGCTGCAATGTCCGGCAAAAGTCGTCTACCAGTACGCGCTGATTGGTCGGCGCGGAATGGCCGCCGCCGGATTGCGCTCCAGCTTCACCCTGCTTTTCTTCGAGCCGGCTGAGAACTTCCACAAATACGGGCTGCAGAGCGCGGCAAAGAGCCAGGTGAAGCTGGCGCTTCCGCGTGCGCCGGTTCCTGACGATCGCCACAAGATACCTCGATCGCCCCGTTCTCGCGGGAATCAGAAAACCACTGATCGACTCTTGCTTGGGCCACACCTGCCCCTCGGCGCTCGATGCCTGCGATCCCTCGTTTACGGCGGAATCGCCAATCAGCACGCGCTCTACAGCCGACAGCCACGGCTGGCGGTCCGGCTGCAGTGAGCCGAAGAAAACCGGGTCGTCGTCGGAAAGCTGGATATGGCCGGGAAGCGCCTCGATATCGAGGTTGCCAAGAGACTGGCTACGGTGGAGGGGACGCACCGCGCCAAGCCCCGCCTGCCACAGGATCACTGCGGATCCACCAAGTAGGCGGTCTGAAAGCGACTCCAGGGAACGGCTGAATTCCTCGACTGAATTGACATTTTGCAGCGCTCGGATCTCTCGGGCCCACAAATCGAGATGCTCATGGATCTGCGACAGGCCAGCCAGCATTCCCACACAAGGCTCCGCGACAGACCGGACATAGCCGATGTGCCCTGCCCGGATCGGCCCTTCCCCGAAGTGAAATGCCACGGCCACTTCATACGCGAACTCATACTGCCGATGCCCGGCGTTGTCCTTGATTGGGAGCTCGCAGGTCAGCACAAACGGGAGGATGCAGATGGTGTCTCCTGGAACGAATCGCGGATCGTCGCCCTCGGGCCGGTCCAATATGCTATTTGCCAGAGATGTGCAGTATGATTCCAGTTTGGATCCCTGCGGTCTGGGGCCGGACTCCTTGCCGCCGGGCGTCGCGATGTACACTTGCCGCCCCAAGTCTCCGGAAAGGGTGCTGAACGTGCACCCTTCGAATTCATTGTGCCCCGTCACGGCCGAAATAAGTTGATGCGATCGCCCGCTGGCCGACGCGCCCTGCTCTATGCAAATCACGTTGCAGCATGACCCTTTCTGGTTAGGCGAAAACAACAGGCGCGCCGGTATTTTTGCCGGCGATAGCGGAAAGTCGTCGCTGTGCTTTTCCGCCACCTTCTCAAGGACCCCCTCGATTCTGGAGTAGCGCCACACCGAAAGGGACTTCCACCCTTTGATGTCCTTGGCGATCTTGAGCACTTCGTAGCCCAGCCACTCGTCCGCTAGTTGCGCGACCGTGTTGGATCCCGAAATCACCCGGTTCGCGTGGCGAAGCGCCGTATTGCCGTTCATGATCGCGAGTCCATGCCCCATCGCCTTGGCGGCATGCGATAGCAGATACTCGTCGTCTCTGGCAATCTTTCTACTCGTCCGCGATAGGAGAATGGCGTACTCTGAGAAAGTGCTCTTCCGGTCTTCGATGTATGACGGTATCGACTCGATCCAGAAGGCCCCGGAGCTCCGCAGCCCCAGGAATGTCTGCGTCAGATACGGGAAAGAAGGCGACGAGTGCCGCGGAAAGATTACCTGTGAGACGGTGTTTTCGCGCGAATCAACTGCCGCGCGTGGCACCTCAAACGCGACAATCCTGATACTGTGCGGCTCAAAGAGCTGAGCCAGCGCTCCTCCACAGGCCTCGCAGAATCCGGTTGCCGTAGCCGGCCCGCCGCACTTAGATCGTAGAATCTACAAAACCTTCGCAGTGTAGTCCAGGGCTTTTGCTATCACGGCTTCCGATGGCACCTGCATCCGCGTCCTCTCCTCAAACTGGGCGCTCACCACCATAGAGCGCTCGTGCGGATAATTATAATCCAGATGCGAACGGGACGCGCGATGGGGATTTTCCCCCGCAAGCGGAAAGCGTTGCCGGCCAAGGGCGAGTTTCTGCTTCAACTCGATCCGGCGCCAGCCATTGGAAGAATGTGTCACAGTGCGGCCGCGCCGCAAACGAATAAATTGAGCGGCACACCCAGCCAGGGATTACGTCGTGACCGCCAACTTCCGCACGGTTTGGCCGCTGAGCGCCGCCAGCAGTTCCCGCATGCTCTTCCGGCTCACCGGATCGCGGAAGTCCGGCGCGATCTCCGCCATCGGCGCGAGCACGAAACGGCGCTCGCGGAAGCGCGGGTGCGGCACCGATAGCTTCGGCGAATCGATCGTGAAGCGGCCGTAGAACAGGATATCGATATCGATTGTCCGCGGGCCCTTCGCCACGATACGCTTGCGGCCCATCTCTATTTCGATCCTGTGTATTCGCGAGAGCAACTGAAGAGGGAACAGCGTCGTTTCCGCCTCCACAACCTGGTTCAGAAACCACGGCTGAGAGGCTAGCTCCATCGGTTCGGTTTCGTAGAGCGAGGAAACCCGTCTGATCCGCAGGCCTTCCCGCTCGAGCAGACGGCGCGCGGTTTCGAGGGCCTGCTCGCGGGCTCCCAGATTCGCGCCTAACCCTAGATAGACGGTCTTCATCCGAAGAGGCCGGGCTGATCGCTCGCTTTCAATCGCTTCCGCACCTTGAAGTAATCGAACGCGCGCTCCGTGCCCACGCGGCCGCGCGGCGTCCGGTCAAGAAACCCAAGCTGAATCAGATACGGCTCGTACACTTCCTCGACCGTGCTCGCCTCTTCGCCGATCGACGCCGCAACCGTGTTCAACCCCACAGGTCCGCCTCCATATTTCTCAAGCACGGTCATCATGATCTTCTGGTCGATTTCATCAAGTCCGTACTGGTCCACCTCCAGAAGATCGAGCGCCGTCCGGGCGATGTCGCGCGTAACGTTCCCGTCCGCGCGTACCTGTGCGTAGTCGCGGACTCGGCGCAGCAGACGGTTGGCAATGCGCGGCGTGCCGCGGCTGCGGCGGGCGATTTCGTCCGCGCCCGGGTCGTCCACTTGCACTTGAAGCAGCCGCGCCGAACGCTGGACGATCTGCTTCAACTCCGCCACGTCGTAATGATTCAGCCGGATCACGAGGCCGAAGCGTCCGCGCAAAGGCGCGCTGAGCAGGCCTTGACGCGTGGTCGCGCCGATCGCCGTGAAACGCGGAATCGGCAGCGAGTGAGTCCGCGCGCCCGGCCCCGCGCCCACCAGAATATCGACGCGGAAATCCTCCACAGCCGAGTACAGCATCTCCTCGACGTCGGGCATCAGACGGTGAATCTCGTCGATGAAAAAAACCTGCCGGGCGCGAATATTGCTAAGGATGCCCGTCAAATCGAGCTTCTTCTGAAGCACGGGTCCGGACGTTTGCTCGAAGTTCACTTCAAGCTCCTCGGCGATGATGGACGCGAGCGTCGTCTTACCCAAGCCGGGCGGACCGTAGAGAAGAACGTGGTCCATGGCTTCGCCCCGCTGGCGCGCGGCGGCAATCGCAATCGACAGGTTCTCCTTCTGCTTCGTCTGGCCGGTGAAATCGGCGAGACGGCGCGGACGCAGGCCGATCTCGAATTGCGCGTCTTCTTCCTGCGGCGATGGCGAGACTACTTTGCGGTCTGGCATGGGCCTCTCTTACCGCACGAGTTCGAGCGCCTTGCGGAATAGAGGCTCGAAATCCGTAGCGCCGCCGGCGGCTTTGGCCTTCCGTACGGCTGCCTCGGCTGCCGGCCGCGCGCACCCGAGATTCAGCAGGGCGGAGAGAACATCCTGTTCGATCAATCCCAGCGCTCCCTCGCCCGGCGCCGATGGTCCCATGTCTTCACCCGTCGCGCCTGGCAGTTTGTCGCGCAGTTCGAGAACGATGCGCTCCGCCGTCTTCTTGCCGATGCCCGGAATGCGCACGAGCTTCTCCACTTCACTTCTTCGAATGGCGGAGATCAGACTCGGCGCATCGAAGCCCGAAAGAACGGTTACCGCAAGTTTCGGTCCGATGCCGCTGACCGAAATCAGCTTCTCGAAAAGGTTCTTTTCGTCCTGCGAGAGAAATCCGTAGAGGGCAAGAGCGTCCTCCCGGACGTGGGTGTGAATCCGCAGGCGCACTTCGGTTCCCGGCTCCGGCAGCTTGGAAAACGTGGACACGGCGATGACGACGTCGTAACCGACACCGCCCGCTTCGACGATTGCCTGATTGGGATGCTTTTCGAGCAGGATGCCCCGCAGATGAGCGAACATAACCTAAAGACATTCTACATGGCGAGAAGAAGATTCTTTGTGGATAAGGTTGCGCGAGGCGGAGCCGAGGTGTGCGGCGACGATGCACTGCATCTGACGCGCGTCCTCCGCGTCGAGGCCGGCGAGACCTACGAGATCAGCGATAACGAGCGCGTGTATCTCGCGGAGGTGACTCTGGCTCGCAAGAATCGCGTGGAGTTTCGAACGATCGAAGAACTGCCGGTCGACGAACCCGTGGTCAGGCTGACGCTCTACGCCGCGCTCATTAAGTTCGACCGGTTTGAATGGATTGTCGAGAAGGCTACCGAACTGGGTGTGGAGACCATCGTGCCGGTCGATACGGTGCGCTGCGAGAAGGGTCTGGCGCAAGCGGCTGAGAAACGCGTCGAGCGGTGGCGGAAGATCGCGAGGGAGAGCAGTCAGCAATCGCGCCGCGCGAGAATGCCGGTGATCGAGGACCCGCGCCAGCTGAACGATGTGGCCTACCCCGTATCCACAGGCTTTGCGCTTGACGAAAAGCCGGGCCTCCCGGCGTTGGGCGCGGTGTTGCCGCCCGGATCAACCGCGGTCTCGCTGCTCGTGGGTCCCGAGGGAGGCTGGACGGACGCCGAGCGAGAGTGGCTCCCGCCGCACGGCTGGACCGGCGTGTCCCTGGGAAGGCAAATCCTCCGCGCGGAAACCGCCGCCATTGCCGCGCTCAGCGTGGTCGCGCACGCAGGATACAAGGGAGCCTAGCGCGCCTCAGTGATAACCCTCCAAGTCCGCTCTGTCGGCTCAGGTCATCGTAGTTCGCGGCCTGTGGGGAAGGCCCGCGCGCTACTCCCGCTACTCCCCGCTGCCCAAGCCCCCGCCGCATCCTCAGCCGGCGTATCATTAATGTTGAGTGGGAGCACTAACAAGGAGCCAACCGCCATGCGACTTTTTACACCTCTACTCGTGCTCATCGCCCTGGTGCTCTGTCTTAACGCTCAGACCCCCTCCGCCAGCGTCGTCGGCCGGGTCACCGACTCTTCGGGAGCCGTCATCCCCGGCGTTGCCGTAAAGATCACGAATCTCGGCACCAATATTCCCCACGAAGGTTCGTCGAACGCATTCGGAGACTTCACGATTCCCTTTCTCCCTCCGGGGCGTTATTCGCTCGACGCATCCACCGCCGGCTTCCGCACCTACCGGCGGCCGGAATTTACCGTCTCCCTGGATCAGGTGTTGCGCATCGACATCCCGCTCGAAATCGGTACGGCGGCCGAGAGCGTAACCGTCAGCGACACCCCGCCAGTCATGAACACCGAGAGCGGTGCGCGAGGCGAGGTTACGACCAGCAAGGAGATCTCCGAGATTCCGCTTAACGGCCGCAATTTCTCGGACCTCGCCTACCTCACCGGCGGCGTCATCCCCAAAGGAGACGGAGGCGACGGCGCATACGCGGTCAACGGCGCGCGCGCCGACAACTTCGGTTTCGTTATCGATGGCGTGGAGAATACCCAGAAGCGCAACACCGGTGCGATGATCAGCCCGCCCATCGAAGGCGTCCAGGAATTCAAATTGATCACGTCCGGCTTCGCAGCCGAATACGGCCGCTACGCCGGCGGAATTCTCAGCGTCGTTACGAAGAGCGGAACCAACCGCCTGCGCGGCTCGCTCTACGAATTCATGCGTAACGACGCGTTCGATGCCGTGGGTTACTTTGACGTGGAGAAGTCCAAACTGCGGCGCAACCAGTTCGGCGCAACCGTCGCCGGGCCTATTTACATTCCCAAAGTCTTTGACGGCCGGAACCGCGCTTTCTTCATGGTGACTTGGGATTCGCTGCGCGTGGTCGACGGAAAGACGCAGCGAGGCATTACGCCCACGCCAGAAATGCTGCGCGGCGACTTTTCGAAGGCCGCCGACGCCTTTGGCAAGCCCATCGGGTTGAGAGACCCCATCGCCGGAATCCCGTTTCCGAACAACCAAATCCCCGCGAGCCGCTTCGACCCGGTGACGCGGAAACTGGCCGCCTTCTATCCGGCGCCTAATTTGACCGGATCGGTCAACAACTTCATCGCCCAGGGCAACGGAACCACCAGCAATAACAGCTTCGGCACGAAAGTGGACTACCTGGTTACTCCCAAAGACATGCTCACATTCAGCGCGTTCTGGAGGCCCAACAACACTTTCGATCCGGTGGCCAGCAGCCGCTCGCCGCTCCCGATCTTCGGCGCGAGGAACAACACGTTCGACCTACTCTCCTACGTGAAGTATCTGCGCACCATCACGCCAACCATGTTCTTCGAAGGGAAGGTCTCCTTCTCCCGAAAGACCTTGTTTCAGCGCTGGCCCTATGGGAACGACAAAGATTGGGCCGCCGAAACAGGCTTCACGGGTGGCATCACCAATCCCGTGGCGAAGGGGCTTCCGCAGCTTACGGCAAGCGGATACATTATCCTCGGCCCGGCGTACGATTTGCCGAAGATCTGGAGCTACAACAACTATCAGTACGCAGGCACCCTTACCTGGATCAGAGGCAAGCACAACCTGAAGTTCGGCGTCGATTTCCTTCGCTTCCAGTATTTTTCGCGCGGCTTCGGCGACACCCGCGGCCGGCTGACCTTCCTTGGCCGGAATACCGGCGAACCAATGGCCGATCTTCTGTTAGGTTGGCCGAACAGCACGTCGCGTCAGCTGGATGCCGCCGGACCGTACGACCTCGTATCAAATTATGCCGCGTTCCTGCAGGACGACTATAAGGTATCCTCGACTCTAACGCTCAACCTCGGACTGCGGTACGAGTTGATGAAGCCTCCGCTCGAGAAATTCGGCGCATGGTCCATGTTCGTTCCTGAACTTCGCAAGCAGGTGATCGCCGGGCGTGGAAACATTCCCGATTTCGACGAGCGCATCCGCGCCTCGGGCCTGCAGCAGTACATTGTCATGGCCTCGGACGCCGGGCTGCCTTCGACGATCGTCAAGCCAGACTACACGAATTTCGGTCCGCGCTTCGGATTCGCCTGGCGTCCCTTTGGCGGAACCAAGACCGTATTTCGCGGTGGCTACG
>SHUI01000144.1 GCA_009697455.1 Bryobacterales bacterium | reverse complement strand
GACCGCGCGCTTACGGCGACTGGCACACAGCGGCCCGATCTTACCGGCAATCCTAAACTGAACAGCGGGAGGGGGCGGGATCAACAGATGGCGGGGTATTTCGACCCGTCGTTTTTCGTTCTGCCGCCGCTCGGCAGCTACGGAAACTCCGGGCGCAATTCCATCATCGGGCCGGGCAACTATAATCTCGACTTTGCGTTGTTCAAGCGGTTACCGGTTCGGGAGTCCTGGCAACTGCAATACCGGCTGGAAATGTTCAACGGCTTGAACCACGCGAATCTGGGAAGCCCACGGAGCAACATCAGCGCCGCCAGGGTGGGGCAGATCGACACCACGAGCGGTCCACGGATTATTCAGATGGGTCTGCGAATGACGTTCTGAGGCGTCTTGCGCGGAGACGCCGGAGCTACTCGAGAAAACCGCGGTCGCGGGGCAGTGTGCTAAACTAACCAGGATATTCGTAGGAGCCGAATCGCTATAGGATGCTGATCGCCAGGGAATTTGTCGCTTATTTGTCCCGCCAGATCGTCGGAAGGCTGTCCAACGGCGCAATTGAGACCGCGAATCCCAATGCTGTCGCCGAGATCGTTTCGAACGTCATCACTGAAGAGCTCACGGCTGAGGATCGCCTCAACGACGAAGTCCGCGAGATCCTAGGCGAGTACAGCGACTACATGCGGGAACAGGGCGTCAGCTATCCCGAGATGTTCCGCCGCATCAAGAATACGCTCATCACCCAGCGAAAAGTGGTCCGCGCGTCCGGGCGCGACGCAGGCGACCATATGAAGCTCTCCCGGGACAAGATCACCGACACCTCCCACAAGCTCGTCGTGATTCTTCGCAAGTCGCGCGAATTGCGCTTTAAGCTCGACCCGAACGAGGTCCGGCTCCAGATTGTCAAAGGCATTACCGACCTCCTGAGCGTTGAAGACAAGGCCGATCACACCGCCCGCGTCAAGGTCCGGTCTCAGAAGAAAGAGATCGCCGAAGGCACCGAGGAGTGGGACTTGCTTCACAAACGATACTACGCCGAAGAGTTGAAGAAGCTGGGTATCGACCTGGGCCGTTGAAGCCGCAGCCACTCCCGCCTCCGTCGTCTCTATCTTCTTCTGTCTCATCCCCCTTGACTCGGGAACTCCACTGAGATACCGTTGTCTTCAAATTGTGCACCGAGGAGGTCCAATGCGTTTCGCCGCCGTTCTTCTCATGGCTTCAGTAGCCTTCGCCCAGAATTACCGGGGACGGGTCCAGGGAACCGTTACCGATTCGTCCGCAGCCGTTGTCGCCGGCGCGAAAGTCGCTTTGCTCGACGTCAACAAGGGAATCGAGACCGTCCGGGAGACGAGCGCCAGCGGGCAATTTCTCTTCGATTTTGTCGACCCCGGCACCTACACGCTAAGCGCCGAACTGCAGGGCTTCAACAGGTACACCCAGCAGAATATCCTGGTGCAGGTGCGTAGCGATGTCTCGGTAAACCCGGTGCTCCGTCCAGGCAACATGGTCGAAACCGTGGACGTTTCATCGCAGGCCGTCGAGGTGCAGTTCAATACCGGCACCATGGCTCTGACGGTGGATCGCAAGATGCTCACGGACCTCCCCGTGCTCGCGCGGAATCCGTTCACGCTGGCCTTGCTCGACCCGGCCGTGGTTAACCGCTACGCCACTCTCGCCACACGCAATCCATTCTATATGTGGTCGTCGAGTTCAATGGACGTCGGCGGCAATACGACCACGAAGAACGAGCTTCAACTCGACGGCGCGCCGCTCCAGCTCGGCGCGAAGGGATCCTACGCGCCTCCGATGGACGCAACGCAGGAAGTAAGCGTGCAGCAGAACGCCGTCGATGCGGAATTCGGACATAGCGCCGGCGGCGTGCTGTCGCTTTCCGTGAAATCCGGCACGAATGAGTTTCACGGTAGCGGCTACTACTTCGGCCGCAATCCCGTGTTCAACGCCGTGACCAACTCGGTCGTCCGGTCCCCGAACGCCGTAAAGAATCACATCGCGGGCGGCACCATCGGCAACCCGATCATCAAGAACAAGCTGTTCAATTTCTTCTCGTACGAGCAGTGGAGAACGAAGGATCCGCGCAGCGCGATCATGACGCTTCCCACCGATCTCGAACGCGGCGGCAACTTCTCGCAATCGTTCAATCCCGATGGCGGCCTGCGTGCGATCTTCGATCCTTTTACGACTCAGTTCAACGCAGCGGCGAACTCCGCTACGCGCACCCCGTTCCCGGGCAATCAGATACCCCGCGCGCAGATGGACCCGCTTTCCCTCAAGTTCATGCAGGATATCTGGGGTCCCAACACACCCGGCGAAGGCATCACTCGCGTCAATAACTACAAACAGAGCTACTTCTGGTACCTCAACAACTGGAACGTCAATAACCGGACCGACTGGAACATTAATGACAAGTGGAAAGTCTTCGGACGCTACTCGCGCTTCCGCACGGATCTGGCGCAGGACAACTATTCGCCAAACACCTCGCCGGCCCTCACCGATGACAACGGCGGCGTGATGAATGCCCGCAACATCGCGGGTGACGCCGTGTGGACCGCTTCCTCGCGGACCGTAGTCAACTTCCGCTTCAGTTACGCGTCGCTCAACGACGATTACGAAGCGCCGAAATCGAAAATCGGCGCCGATGGCCTGGCGAAGTTCTGGCCAAACGGATGGTACAAGCCGTATCTGGAAGGCATTCCCTCGGTCTACTATCCGAACCTGTCGATCTCCGGCGTGGGCAACGCCAGCTTCGGCAAAGGCGGCTACTGGTATCAGCATCCGGAGAGTTTCAACTATAGCGGACGCGTGTCGCGCAACTTCGGGCGCCACTATGTCAAGTGGGGGGCGGAAGCCAGGCATTTGCGAGGCAGTTCGGTGCGCCCCAATTTGATGAATTTCAGTTTCGGGCCCGCGCTCACGGCGGACACGTTCCTTGCACCAAACACGCGTCTTCGGGGCGATGGCTGGGCCACGTTCCTTCTGGGCGCGATCGATTCCAGTTCGCAGGCGCAGTACATCCCGCTCCAGAAACCGCGAACCGATTTCTTTGCCGGGTACATGCACGACGATTTCAAGGTGAATCGGAATCTCACTATCAATCTCGGATTGAGATGGGAATACGAAACTGGTATCTACGACGCCGAGGACCGTTTCTCACGCGCGCTCGATCTGACGAATCCGATTCCCGAAATCCAGGCGAACCCGCCGGCGATTCCCGCCGACATTGCCGCTCTTCGCGGCAAGCCGTATTCCTTTACCGGCGCGTGGAACTTCGTAGGCAATGGGAACCCCCGGTCAAGTTTCGACTCCCCAAAGAAAGTGTTCATGCCCCGAATCGGCATGGCTTACCGGCTGAGCGACCGCATGAGCCTGCGCGTGGGATACGCGCGCTACGTGATTCCGGCCGTCTTCACGACGGACTTGCTGGGCAGCGCGAGCTATCCCGGCTACAACGCGCTCTCGACGTCCGCGCCTGTGTTGCAGGGCGTTCCGCAAGCGAAGCTCAGCGACCCGTTCCCGTCGACGAATCCGCTGATTCCGCAGGTGGGCGGCAGCCTTGGGCGGTACACCAACCTGGGGCAGGCGGCAAGCTGGCAGCAGCGGGATTACAGGCCGGGCGTGAACGAACGTATCAATGTATCGTTCCAGCGCCAGTTACCGGGCCAGATTCACTTCGACATCACCTACTTCGTTAATTTGGGGCGCGATCTGCCCTACAATCTCCAGCTCAATCTGGTGGACCCGGCGTTGATCTACTCCCAGAAGGCTGTGCTCGATCAGACCGTTAACAACCCGTTCTTCCAGTACCTCACGCCGCAGAAATTCCCGGGCCAACTGCGCAATCAGCGAACCGTCACGCGGAGAAGCCTCCTCAGCACGTACCCGCAGTACGGCGGACTGACGCAAACGAATTCGGACGGCTTCCTGAATCGCTATCACGCGATTCAAGTGAAGGCGCAGCGATCGTTCCGCGGCGGGCTGTTTTTCCTGGTCGCTTACAATTTTAATCGCGAGCAGAATTCGTATTTCTTCAACGACATTACGGAATTCGGAAAGCAGACGGACATGCTCGATTCGAACAATCCGCGGCATCGCATCGCGCAGGCCGGTTCGTACGAACTGCCGTTCGGGAAGGGCCGCAAGTGGCTCGCGAACTCAGGCCGCGCCACGAACTTCGCGCTCGGCGGTTGGTCGGCGAGTTGGCTGATGTTCTACAACTCGGGCGCATTTCTGCGATTCCCGTCGCAAGTGGCGCCTGCCGGAACGCCACCGGCTCCACGCGCACGCGGCAAATGGTTCGACACTTCCGGATTCGACCGGCAGCCTGCCTTCACGCCGAGGAGCAATCCCTACCAATATAACGACCTCGCCGGTCCCCGGAACTGGAATCTTGATACTACCCTGTCGAAGTTCTTCCAGATGACCGAGCGCTTCAAACTCGAACTGCGGTTCGAAGCCTACAATCTGACGAACAGCTTTGTACCGAACGATCCGGCGACGGCGTTCACTTCGGCGACCTTTGGGCGCACCACAAACCAGAGCAACCGTGGACGCGAAATGCAGTACACGGTTCGTCTGCACTTCTAGACGAGGGAGGGCCGAATTCCGGGATTTGAGCGCTACATCGGCATCGATTACTCCGGAGCGGAGACAGCGGAGTCGAGCCTCAAAGGTCTTCGGGTTTACGTGGCGGCCGATCAGGAAACGCCGCCACGCGAGATAGGTCCGCCACCCAGCCCGCGAAAGTACTGGACGCGCCGCGGTGTTGCGGAGTGGCTTTTCGAGCGGCTTTCGGAGGAGACGCCAACTCTCGCCGGCATTGACCACGGGTTTTCGTTCCCATTGCAGTACTTCAATAGATACGATCTGCCTGTCAATTGGAATGGGTTTCTGGAGGATTTCGTCAGCCACTGGCCAACGGGCGACAAGTACCTATATGTAGACTTCGTGCGCGACGGGAACCGCGGCAACGGCGCGGCCCGAACCGGTCATCCACGGTGGCGGCGTCTGGCGGAGGTTCGTGCCGAGGCGAAATCAGTCTTCCACTTCGATGTGCCGGGCTCAGTCGCGAAGTCCACGCACGCGGGTCTCCCATGGCTGCGGTATCTCCGGAGTAAGGATGCCGGGAAGATCCACTTCTGGCCGTTTGACGGCTGGGACATTCCATCGAGGCGATCGGTTGTGGCCGAAGTCTATCCAGCGCTATGGAGTCGCAGTTTCGCCAGGGAGGACCGGAATTCCCATCAACACGACGCCTATTCCATCGCGGCATGGATGCGCCAGACCGATCGCTGCGGAAACCTCAGGGATTTCTTCAATCCCGATTTGACGGAGGAAGACCGAAAAACGGCGGAGATAGAGGGCTGGATTCTCGGCGTCCCCTGAACGGGAGGCGACTTGCGATAGACTCGGAATCAGAGGTTATGCGCTCTTCGTGAACCCGAGTTCCGCCGATCCAGAATTCCAGCCGCGCGATCCGCTCGCCCCTCTTCAACGGGACGACCCGAAGTTCTTCGTCGGCAAGATCGCGTTCTTCCAGTACTTCGCCGTTGCCGTGTTCCTGTTTCTTATTTCGGGCTTCTGGGATTTGCAGATTCAGAATCCGGAACTCTACAACGAGCGGGCGGAGCGAAATCGCATCAAGGCTTTGCCGGTGCCCGCGCCGCGCGGAAAAATTCTCGATCGCGACGGGCGGGTGATTGTCGATAACCACTCTTCCTACACCCTGATACTTTCGCGCGAAACCCTTAAACGGACCAACCTCAAACCCATTGTCGACGGGCTCGATCTCGACTACGACGATCTCCTCACACGCCTTAACCGCTTCGACCGGTCGCGCCCGAAGTACGAACCGATCACGTTGAAATCGGAGATGACGCCTGCCGATATCGCCTTCGTCGAATCCCATCGGGACCCTGAATTTTTCCCTGAAATGGAGATCATTCGCGCCCAGCGCCGCCTCTACCCTCGAGGCGGTTTTGCGGCGCACCTGATCGGCTACACGGGGGAAGTGAGTGAATCGGAGCTGGACCTTCCTGAATTCGCCAGGTACAACCAGGGAGACGTCATCGGGAAATCCGGGATCGAGCGCCAGTACAACGACTTGCTTCACGGCGTCGATGGTCAGCGTCGCGCCGTGGTCGATAACCGCGGCCGCGAGCGGCAACTGATCGCGATGAAGGAGGCCGTCGCGGGGAAGAACCTGCAACTCACGATCGATCTTGACCTGCAGGCAGTCGCCGAGCTCGTGATGCAGGACCGCGTCGGTTCCATTGTTGCGCTTGATCCCCGCAACGGCGAAGTTCTAGCCATGGTCAGCCGCCCCGCTTACGATCCGAACAAGTTCGCGTTCCGCATCCGCAACGCCGATTGGAAGGAACTTGTTAACAACCCCGACAACCCGCTACTGAATCGATCCATCCAGGCGCAGTTCGCGCCCGGCTCGACGTTCAAACCCATCATGGCGCTGGCCGGACTTGAGACGGGCACGATCGATGATAACTGGTCCGTGCATTGTTCCGGCGGAGCGAGTTTCTTCGGGCACTATCACAAGTGTTGGGTAAAGGGTGGCCACGGGACCATCAGTCTGATAAACGGCATCGTTCACTCGTGTGACGTTTTTTTCTACAATCTTGGAAACAAGTTGGGCATCGACTCAATTGCCCGGTATGCCGAGATGACGGGCCTCGGGCGCCGCACCGGCATCGATCTCCCGCACGAGGAGGCAGGCCTGGTCCCATCCACCAAGTGGAAGGTGCGCACCTACCGGCAGAAATGGTATCCCGGCGAGACGATCTCGGTGGCGATCGGACAGGGCGCTCTTACCGTAACGCCGCTGCAGTTGGCCCAAGCCATCGGAGGACTCGCGGTCGGGGGCAACTGGTACAAACCGCATCTGGTACGCACGGAGAAACCGGAGCCTCCACGCCATGTCGATCTCAATCCCGAAAACGTGCGGAAAGTGATCGACGGCATGTTCGGTGTCGTGAATCTGGCCGGAACGGGCATCCGCGCCCGGATTCCGGGCATCGAGGTGTGCGGTAAGACCGGGTCAGCCCAGCTTGTTTCGAACGAATTTCTGAAGGACAAGAAGCCCGGGCAGCAGGCATTCAAGGACAATGCTTGGTTTGTCGGGTTCGCTCCCCGGAAAGATCCCGAGATCGTGGTGGTAGCCCTTTACGAGCACGCGGAGCACGGCCAGCTCGCCGCTGGACTCGTCCGGGATATCATGAAAGTGTATTTCGACAAGAAGGAGAGAGCCGCACCCTCGCAGACCTCCTTGGCGCAAGTGAGTCACCTTGGCGCGCAGGCGCCTGCTCAGTGAATGCCATGTCCCATCGGCGCGATCCCCTCCGCGGTTACTACGGTTTGTTGCGAGCCTTGCCTGTCAATGAGAATTCCGTGCGCTGCTTTGGAGCAGGCGCTTTAGCGCGCTATCCCAAGCGAAGATCGGCCTGCCTGGGGCGAGTGCTGCCCGTAGTTGCGCATCTCGGGTATATTACGGCAAAACGGTCGCGAACCCGGCCTTGTTGGCTCCATATCAAGGGTTCGTACGAAGGTTTGGAGAGACCACAACGAAGAAAGCCCCGCTAAATGTCCCGCCACCTGTCATTCCGCGATTTCGATTGGACGTTGATCACGGTTAGCGTCCTGCTCTGCTCGCTTGGCGTTCTTCAGATCTTCAGCGCCACGCACGACACCGTGTGGCGCGACGCCTGGTGGAAGCAGATCCTTTGGTTGGCGATAGGCCTGCTTGTCATGTGGGTGGCGACCTTATTCGACTACCACGCGATGCTTCATCACGTGCCACTCCTGTACCTGGCTTCCATCGTCACGCTGATGGCGGTTTTATTTGCCGGGAAGCTTGTGTTCGGCTCCCGTCGCTGGATACCCATCGGTTCGTTTCATTTCCAGGTGTCTGAATTCGTCAAATTAGTGATAGTATTACTAGTAGCCAGGTATCTGACAGAAGTCCGAGCCGAAATACTCGGGGGTTGGGACTTGGTGAAGTTGTCCGGTCTTGTGGGCATCCCCATGATTCTTGTGATGCTGCAGCCGGATCTGGGTACGGCGTTAACCTACTTGCCCGTCCTGGGGGCGGGATGCTTTCTGACAGGCGTGCGGTGGAAGTATCTGGCGGTGATCGCCGTGTTGCTCGCCGTGCTGTTGCCCGTTGGATGGTACAGTAACGCGCTTTGGGAGTACCAGAAGAGCCGTGTCGAGACGTTTTTGAACCCGGACAGCGACCCGAGAGGACGCGGTTATCAGGCGATCCAATCGAGAATTGCGGTCGGAGCCGGGGGAATGTGGGGAAAGGGAGTGACGCGAGGGACTCAGACTCAATTGCGTTTCCTTCCGGTGCCTCATACGGATTTTATTTTTTCCGCTTTCGCGGAAGAGCATGGATTTGCAGGCGTGGTTTTCGTGTTGGTTCTGTATTTCGTGTTGCTCATGCAGATCATACAGAATGCCCAGACCTCCGCGGATCGCGCGGGAGTCTACCTTTGCATGGGGGTCGCGGCTCTGTTGTTGTTTCACGTTTTGGTAAATGTGGGAATGGTGGTGGGAAGGATGCCGGTCGTAGGCATTCCATTGCCGCTGTTAAGTTACGGCGGATCGAACCTTCTCTCGACGTTTTTGATGCTTGGGCTTGTGAACAATGTCAGGCTCCGGCGTTTTGTGAATTGATCTTAAGATTTTGGCAGGAGCCGATCGGCTCCCGGAATAAAGGCCCTGGTTGAGTATGCGGCGTTTGGCTCTACTCTCCTTCACGCGTTACGGTCCCGGCGTTGCCCGTTGGCGTAGCGCGTTGGTCTCATTCCGGTATGAGTTTCCGTCCGGCCCTCCGGGGGAATTGGATGTCCAAAGAGTTAGTGGTTTCTTCGAACCGCCACGAGACCAGGGTGGCACTTCTCGAAGACGATCAACTGGTTGAGATTTATTATCAGCGGGAGAAGGAATACTCGCTGGCCGGAAGCATCCACAAAGGGCGCGTTACGCGTGTCCTTCCGGGAATGCAGTCCGCGTTCGTCGATATCGGCCTCGACCGCGACGCATTTCTCTATGTCTCCGATTTTTTCGAAGACAACGATGAGTACGACAAGATCGTTACGAGCGTGGAGGATTCCGTGCTCGGCATCACTGTCAAACCCGCCGCTGAAGGGGATCCCACCGAGGCTGGTACGGCCGCGGTTTCCGAAGCGCGGGAAGTTCTTCCTGCCGGGGTCCCTTCCGCCCCAACCGTAAGCGAGTCCGGGCTGCGTCCGGCCGGACAAGCCCGGGACGGAGAGCGTGCGCCCCGTGACGGCCAGTTCAAGGGAGGCCGGCGCAACCGCCGCCGCCGCGGAGGTGACCGTGGTTTCCCCGAATCGAAATATGCCCGTCCGGGCGCAATCGAGTCCGAACCCGTAGGAGCGCCAGAGGATCAGGCAGCCATCGCCGAAGCCATTGAGGAGTCGTTTTCAGCGGATTTCAGCGGCGACGGCCCACCTGCGTCGGAACGTATTGTCCTCCCGGGCGAGTCGCTCGCCAAGTACAGACGGGGCGAGGAGCGTCCAAGCCCGCAGCCGGATGCCGCGGCTGAAACCGAGGCCGCGCCGGTGTTCGAATCCGCCACCGCCACTGCTCCCGAAGTAATTTCGGAGTCCGTCGAAGGAACGGCTATTCCGGAGGCCGGGGCGACGATTCCCGAACCGGTCGAGGAGACCGCTCCAGAACCCCAGACGGAGCCCGAGGCCGAGACGGTTGTGGAAGCCGCGGTGGAAGTCGCCACAGAGCCAGCCGAAGCCGTGGAAGCCATTGAAGCTGACGCCTCGGGCGAGGAACGGGTCGAATCGCCGGAAGCCTCGGCGGAAGTCGCCACAGAGCCAGCCGAAGCCGTGGAAGCCGTTGAAGCTGACGCCTCGGGCGAGGAACGGGTCGAATCGCCGGAAGCCTCGGCGGATGAAGCTGACGCGCCAACGGAACTTGAGATCGTCGAACCGGAGGGAGTGGAACCTGCACGCACGCCAACCAGTCTGACCGCTCAGTTGCGGGAACAGGGAGCACGTTACCAGCACAGAGCTTCCCGGCGCTCACGCCGCCGGGGCCGTGGAGGGGAAGGACAGCCAGGAGAGGAGCGCCCGGATCGTCAAAACGAAAATCGCCCGAGGGAAAGGACAGCGCCCGAACCGGTTCGCGAAGTGCGCGCCGCCGATCCGGGTTCCGCACGTCCCGAGAGACCACCCCTCCCGAGTATTTCCGACCTTCTGAGGGAGGGCCAGGAAATCATTGTTCAGATTGCCAAGGAACCCCTGGGACAGAAGGGTGCGCGAATCACGTCTCACATCGCCCTTCCCGGCCGTTACGTCGTCTACATGCCAACGGTCGATCACATCGGCGTTTCGCGCAAGATTCCGTCCGAGGACGAGCGATCGAGACTCAAGCGCATCCTTCAGACCCATCACGTGGGCATTCCCGGCGGTTTTATCGTTCGCACGGCCGGTGAACGTAAGACCGAAGAGGAACTGAAAGCGGACATGATGTTCCTCTACAATCTTTGGATTGATCTGCGTCAGAAGGCCGAAAAACGGCCCGCGCCGCTTTTGGTTCATCACGATCTCGATCTGGTGGCGCGAATCCTTCGCGATCAGCTGACCGCGAACTTCAAGACCGTTTGGGTGGATAACGAAGAGGTGTACGAGAACGTTCTTGGATTCGTGCAGCGTTTCCAGCCAGCGCTTGTGAGCCGGGTCAAACTTTACACCCGGCCGACGCCGATTTTTGACGCCTTCAATGTCACACAGGAGCTTGAAAAAGCCCTGCGTCCAAAGGTGTGGCTGAAGTCTGGCGGCTACATCGTTATCAACCAGACAGAAGCTCTGGTAGCGATCGACATCAACACCGGCAAGTACGTGGGAAAGTCGAACCGCCTCGAAGACACGATTGTAAAAACCAACACGGACGCCATTAAGGAAATCGTGCGCCAGATCCGGTTGCGGGACCTGGGCGGAATCATCGTCGTCGACTTCATCGACATGGATGAGCGAAAGAACCGGCAGAAGGTGATGATGGCCCTCGAAGAAGCCATGCGCACCGACAAGGCCCCGAATAAGATACTTCAGTTTAACGATTTCGGCCTGGTTGCCATCACTCGAAAGCGCGTCAAGCAAAGCCTCGAACGGACGCTTTGTTCCCCCTGCTCCTATTGTGAGGGAGCCGGATACGTGAAGAGCGTGGATACCGTCATCGGCGAAATTCTTCAGGAAGCCAACAAGATTGCCAGGGCCGTCGAAGGCGCGGACGTCATTCTGCGGGTTCACCCGGAAGTCGCCAAGACGCTTAAGTCAAATCGGAACAATTACTTGCAGGAGTTGGAAGAAATTCTTGGCCGTAACGTGCTCATAAAGAGCGATGCCGTGTTGCACCAGGAAAAATTCGACCTGAGCTAGGTCTTCAGGTGAGTGAGGTGGGGGGGCGCTCATCGTCCCTCCGCTCTGTGGTCGAGCGGCCGGGAGGCAAGGCCTGTCCGGCAGTGGCTATGGCCCTGGCTACAGTTCCGCCGGCAGGGTCAGGCCTGTTTTCGCCAAGGACTTCTGAAGCAGCGTTACAGCCTCGGACTCGCAGATTCCCCGAACGATAGAAAGCTCCGTCACCAGCATGTGGCGGGCGCGGTCCAGCATCTTCTTCTCGCGGAAGGAGAGAACTTTCTCGCGCTGAAGCATAAGCAGACTCTTCATGACCTCCGCCACCTGGAGGAGGCTGCCGCTCTGCATCTTGTCCGTATTCTCTTTGAACCTGGATTTCCAGTCCACGTGCGAATCGGGCAAGCCCGGTGCCGCCAGATAAGTCAAGACTCGGCTAGCCACGTTCTGCCTGGTGATCTTCCGCAGGCCGATGTTTGAAACGTTTGAGAAAGGAACCGTAACAGTGATGCTGTGATACATCAGCCGCAACAGATAAAACCGCTCAAACTGCGCGCCAAAGGAACG
>SHUI01000143.1 GCA_009697455.1 Bryobacterales bacterium | reverse complement strand
CAGCCGCGACGGCCTATTCTGGCGCCGGGCCCAGACAGTGAATGCCGGCGGGACGCCGACTGTCGCACTTTTCCTGAGTTGTTCGGCGTCCGTGGCGCTCGTGATAACCGGTACGTTCGAGAAACTGGTGGCGATGGCAAGCTTTCTCTTCGTGGTCAACTACAGTTCCGCGGTGCTGTCGCTTCTGATTCTGCGCAGACGGGAGCCGGAGTTGCCGCGCCCCTGGAAGGTTCCCCTCTATCCGTGGGTTCCGCTCGCGGTATTGGCGACGGGTGCGGGCTTCCTCATCGCCGACTTGGTGACGGATCCGGACAACAGCCTTCCCGCGCTTGGGCTCCTCTCGTGCAGTTACCCGGTCTATCTGCTGACGCGGAGCAAGCCCGGTCTGCGCGCCTAGGAGTGTGTCGAAATGAAAACGCTCGCAGTCGGCTTTTTGCACAAATCCATTTCGGTCGAGATTCCGCCGCATGTTTTTTGAGCTGACGGAGATCGCGAATCGACGGGACTCGAATCGAATCTCCGGTTTTGCGGCTCCGTATAGTTGCGTTGCGCCTTGGGCTCAGGCTTCGCCTGCTCCGGATCGGGGACCTGCGGCGGACGCCCGCCCGCCTTCTTGCCGCTCTCTTCTTCCTGCTTCCGCCTCTGTTCCAGCTTCTCCTCCGCCGCCTTCTTCGCCGCCTCGGCCCGCTCCCGCGCTTCCTGCTCCAGCGATGCTTTTGCTTCCGCTATCTTCTTTAACCGGCTCTCCCGCCGCGCCAGTTCCTCCGGCAGTTCGTCCCCCCGATTCCCTTTCCCATGCAGCGCGTCTTCCACCGCATCCGTGGCCGCCGCCTCCTCCGCCATCAGTTTCTCCACTTCCGCTTTCAACTGCTTCTCTTTCTCCTCCATGCGCTCGTAGCTCATCGCCTTGTGTTTGCCGGCGTTGGCCTGCAGCTTGGTTCCGTCGATGGCTACATGCCCCAACTTCACCAGCCCCGCCTTGTCGCACAACTGCAGCACTTGGGTGAACAACTCTGCCAGAACCGCGAGGTGCTGTTGCCGGAAGCTGGCTAAGGTGGCGTGATCGGGATGTTGATCGACGGACAAGTAGCGGAAGGCCAGATCCTCGTAGGTGGCGCGTTCGATCCGCCGGGAACTCATCACACCCACGCAATAGCCGTAGAGCAGCAAGCGGACCAACATGACGGGGTGATAGGCGGCCTTGCCGCGTCCATCCCGGCGTCCGTAGGAATGGAAGATCTTGGAGAGATCGAGGCCATCGGCGATTTCGGCGATGAAATGGGCGAGATGATTCTCCGGCAACCAGTCGCGGGGGGAAGGAGGGAGGAGAAAGGGGGCATCCAGATCGCAGGAGCGAAAGGACTTGGACCTAGGACCAGTATAGAGGAAAAAGAAACGTTTTAAAACAGAAACGTTTCCTTTATTTTCACGGTTGTTCTTGAATTCCATTCCCGACAGGCCCCTAGTCGGTGCGTGCGTCGAGCGCCGAGAACAGTTCTTCCAGGCCGGCCGAAAGTTCGACTGCGCGGAGCGCGCCTGCCACGCGCACAGGTTCCGCGCCGGAGTGATATTCCCAGGCGGTCCGTTTGATCGGGTCTATCACCCAGCAAAACGGGACTCCCCAAGCGTGATACTCCTCGCATTTGGCCAGCGTTGTGCCGAGGCGGTCTTCGGGGGATAGGATTTCGCAGCAGAGCAGGACGGGTTCCGTGGGGTAGGGGCGCTGAAGAACTTGGGCGGCTATGACCTCCGGCACCAGGAATTTGGTAGCAGACAACTTGACCGTCACTTCCGAAACCGCCTGGAGACCCAGTCTGCGGAGCATGACCAACAACATGAATTCGAGCAGACCGTGAATGGTTGTGGCTGCGGGCTTAGGGTAGAGCACGCCGTCGCGGTACTCGCAGTTGGGCTTCTCCGAGGAGCGGAGGTACTCGTCCACTGGAATCAAGGCTGTGGTGCTCCTTCCCTTATTTTAGCCCGAAGCCGAATTCGGCGGAGCGCTTGCCTTCACCGGCTCGCGCCTCGCATCCGTCCTTTGATACCTTGGCTACGTTCCCCGAACCGTGATCGACCAAGCCATCAGCCCCCGAACGCAAGCCCGCGCCAAGCCGCATCCGGGCGCGGTCGTCCAGGTGCCGTCCTGGCGCTACCTTGTCGAGAGCGTCGAACCACCCACCGGCACCACCTGGGAGCAAACCCTCGTCGATCTCTCCTGCCTCGACGATGAGGCCCAAGGTGAACGCCTCTCCGTCCTCTGGGAACTCAAAGTCGATGCGGGCGTCCTCGAAACGAGCAGGCTCCGCACCGCGCGGGACTCCAGGTCATGACCTGTCAGATTCGGATCGGGGCTGAAAACATGCTGCCCATTCTTCACGAGCTTCAGTGTACGGCGGTTGAAGAGTTGGCTCGCGCCCTTTCCTACGGCGGAATTCAGGCATCCTACTCAGGTCTTGCGTTGAGAGAATGGCTTGCCGGGTATGATCAGGCGAGGGGCGGCGGGAATGACGGCGCCGCGCACACGGTAGCAAACAGGTGACGACCGGATTCAAATGGGTCTGGACCGGACCGGATCAAAGAGGGGCCAATCGCGCGGGACACGGCGTGGTTGCGCGCGAGCTTCTCGAGCAGGCTATGCCACAGCCCCTTTTGACTACGACGTTCTCCATATCCCGCGACGCCACGAGGTCTGAACCCGTGGGCGAAACCCTGATCCGCAATCGAACCTGGATTCGACGTTGGTACTCAACGTAGACACGTCTCGCCACTCGCTATTCGGAGAGCGCGATCGAAGAATACCTTCGAACGAAGAGGCCACCGCCATCTGCCCACCCAGAACACGGCATTGTGGCCGGCGTGAAGCGCGTTTTCACTACGTCGTCGAACTACACGGAGTCGGAGCCAACTCCGCAATATCGAATTAGGAGTGCTCATCCGCGATGAAAGGCTCGCAACGCGCGTGGTGGGGCAATTCCGAAGCTTGATTGGAAACGGGCCACCATCGCCCCTTCCCCGGTAGCCCCGGACAGACCGCCGTTCCGCGGGTGACATCATTGAGACTATTCTTACGCGTTGATTTAAAACATCTTAACGCCCGGAGACTTCTTTCCGGAGACCCCTTAGGTGTACAATCCCAGTAGGCGAAACGGAACCCGGACGGTGTCCATGGATGCGCACACAAAGTTGCGAAACGACCCTAACGTCCCATTTTGGGAATGACCCTCATCGCATCGGCACACAAGAAAAATGACGGAACGACCCTAAGAAATGCTCGTACGCCGCTCCCCCGAGCCGCTCCTACCGAAGCCCGGTCGTTTTTGCATTTCACTGTTTCAAGAAAGTTTCGCGCCCGCTTATCAGTCACTTACGGGCGTTTTGTCTTCCAGCCGCGCAGTTGCGATGTACACTTCAAACAGAAGTGGGTTGGGCCTCGACGGCAATCCGTAAAACCAATCCGCTCGCGAAGCCTCTCCCGGCGTTTATGTTAGACTGAACTTCCCGTATGACCCTGGCATTCGTGGATTACCTGATTCTCGCGCTGTATTTCGCCTTCGTGCTCGGCATCGGCTGGCGCTTGCGCACCAAAATCTCGACCAGTGGGGACTTCCTTACCTCCGGCCGCTCCGTCTCCGTCTGGATCACCAGTCTCGCCTTCCTCGCCGCGAATCTCGGCGCGCAGGAACTCATCGGCATGTCGGCCTCCGGCGCGAAATACGGGATCATGACCGCGCACTTTTACTGGCTCGGCGCGGTCCCGGCCATGCTCTTCGTCGGTGTGTTCATGATGCCGTTCTACTACGGCAGCCGCGCCCGATCCGTACCCGAATATCTGAAACTGCGGTTCGACGAAAAGACGCGCGGCCTCAACGCCATCACCTTCGCCGCCATGACCGTGTTCTCCTCCGGCATCTCCATGTACGCGCTCGGACTGCTGTTGCAGCTTGTGCTCGGCTGGAGCTTCACCGCCTCCGTCCTGCTCTCGGCCGCGATCGTTCTGATCTATACGCTCCTCGGCGGCCTCACCAGCGCCATTTACAACGAGGTCCTGCAATTCTTCCTCATCGTCGCGGGCTTTACGCCGCTCGCGGTCATGGCGGTGTTGAAGGCGGGCGGCTGGAACGGAATGTCGGCGCGCCTGCCTCAGGTGATGACCCATGCTTGGCGTTACCTGCCCGAGGCTTCGCAGAACCCCATGGGTGTCGAATGGTTCGGCCTCGTCGCCGGACTCGGCTTCGTGCTCTCTTTCGGATACTGGTGTACCGATTTCCTGGTGGTGCAGCGGGCCATGGCCGCCGACTCCATGTCGGCCGCGCGCCGGACGCCTCTAATCGCGGCATTCCCGAAAATGGTGTTTCCGTTTATCGTGATCGTGCCCGGCATCGCCGCCATGTCGCTGGCAAGCATGAGCAGCGGCTACGTGCTCCCCGTGAAGGGATCGGGTTACGACTACGACCAGGTCCTGACCACCCTGATGGCCCAGTTCTATCCCTCCGGCCTGCTGGGCCTCGGCCTCACGGCCCTGATGGCGTCCTTCATGTCGGGCATGGCCGGAAACGTCACGGCCTTCAACACCGTCTGGACTTACGATATCTACCAGAGCTACATCCGTCCCGGCGCGCCCGACAAACACTACCTCACCGTCGGACGCGTAACCACCGTCGTGGGCACGGCCCTCTCGATCGCGACCGCATACCTCGCGCAGCACTACAACAACATCATGGACCTGCTGCAGCTCGTGTTTGGATTCGTGAACGCGCCGCTCTTCGCAACATTTCTACTGGGAATGTTCTGGAAACGCGCGACCGGGCACGGAGCATTTACCGGTCTCGCGGCGGGCATTAGCGCGGCCGCGCTCACGCACGGGCTGACCGAGGCGGAGCAGAAGGGAGCGTGGATTTCGAACACGCACCACTTCCCGTCCACGATGGCGCAGAATTTCTGGATCGCGATCTTCGCCTGGTCCACCTGCTTCACCGTCACGTTTCTGGTGAGTCTTGCGACTAAACCGAAGGCCGAGGAAGAGCTTCGCGGACTCGTGCTTGGATTGACGGAAATGCCTTCCGACGGAGATCTTCCGTGGTACAAGCGGCCGGTGCCGCTGGCGCTGGTGGTGCTCGCCGTGCTTACCGTTCTCAACATTTGGTTCTGGTAAATATATGTTCGACCTGCGCATTCCCTCGGGATGGTTTTTCGCGATAGTCGGCGCGATTCTCGCGGGGCTTGGAATCTTCGACCCGGGCCTGCGCGCGCCGCTGACGGATTTTAACGTCAACCTCTACACCGGAGCAGGCCTGCTGATCTTTGGCGGCGTGTTGCTTGGGCTGGCTCGCCGAAGACCGTGATCCGCACTTTTCGCGCGCCGGGGCGGGTGAACCTGATCGGCGAGCATACCGACTACAACCAGGGGCTGGTGCTTCCCATGGCCCTCGACCTGGCGACGTTCGTCGAGTCCGCGCCGAACAACACGGCGTCCGTGTTCGTCCATTCGGAACACTACAAGGAGTCGCGCGAATGGCCCGTGGACGCGATTCCCCAACTTGAGCCGGTGGGCGACTGGGGAGACTACGTCGCGGGCGTGGCGCGGGAACTCGTGCGCGCCGGGTATCGCATCGAACCGCGAAGGCTTTTCATCCGGAGCACGGTGCCGGAAGGCGCCGGACTCAGTTCCTCGGCCGCGCTCGAAATCTCCTGCGCTCTGGCGCTCTCGTTCGACCAGTCCGTTCCCCCGCTCGAGTTGGCGAAAATCGGCCAGCGTGCGGAAGTCGAATTCGTGGGGCTGCCCTGCGGCATCATGGATCAATACGTCTCCGTGTTCGGGCGCGAGGGAACGGCGCTTATGATCGATTGCCTGAATCTCGAAAGGCAGTACGTGGCGCTGCCTTCCGGAGTGTCTATCCTCGCGGTGAACTCGATGGTAAAGCATTCGTTGGCCCGGTCAGCCTACCGCGATCGCACGGAGGAATGCGCGGAGGCGGCGCGGTGTCTGGGCGTGCGGAGCCTGCGCGACGTTTCGCTGACCGCTTTCGAAGTTGCTGCACCGGCGATGCCTGAAGCGGCTCGAAACCGTGCGCGCCACGTGATTGAGGAGAACGAAAGGGTCCGGCGGTTCGCCGTCTCGAACGACCCCGTGGAACTCGGGAGGCTGCTGGTTGAGTCGCACCGGAGCCTGCAACACCTGTACGAAGTGAGTTGCGAGGAGTTGGACTTCCTGGTGGACGCCGCGCTCGAAATAGACGGCGTCCACGGCGCGCGGGTGACGGGCGGCGGGTTTGGGGGCTGTACAATAAACCTCGTCCGCGAGGGATGCGAAGCCGGTTTTACCGAAGCCATTCAGTCCGCCTACAGACGCCGCTTCGGAATCTCGCCAGCCGTGTACCGTTGCGTCGCGGCAGCGGGCGCGGGAGAAATAGCGCCAGTCTGAGAATATTTGCTTCGGCGAAGCACTAATAAAGCAAAGGAATTCCTGAATGATCCTCCGGGGCGTGAGCCTTCTTGCGCCCCGACAACTCCTCCGAAGGGCAACTCAAGTTTGTTCCCCAGTCTGCCGATTACTCCAACGGAAATGAAAAACGAGGGAACCTGGCGTCGGCTCGATGACTCATGGATGGCCGTAACCGCCGCCTTAACGGGCAATGTGCTCCTGTTCGCCGTACTGGCGTGGCAGTTGTGGGTGCCGCAATGGCGTCTAGTTGTTGCGTTTACGACGCCTCTACTTGTGGCAGGATGGGCTCTGTGCTTCCGGATGGCCCGACGCAACTCCGGGAATCACGCGGGCTCGGGCTTGGAGGAAGGCGAAACTAAACTGCGCACGCTCTTCGAAGAGATGGGCGACGCCCTTCTAGTCCATGACATGGACGGGAACATCCTCGACTGCAACCGGAAAATCTGTAACAGAATCGGCTATTCCCGCGCCGAATTCCTGAAACTGCGCATTCCGGATATCGAAACGCCGGAGTTCGCGCATGGCTTCACTGCTCGGGTCCACGAACTGGAAGCGAACGGATGCGCCCATTTCGAAGGGGAGCACCTCACCCGCTCGGGCAGGCGAATTGCGGTGGATGTGAGTAGTTCCGTGATCACTTACGCGGGCCACCCGGCGGTGCTTGCCATGTTACGGGATGTTACCAGCAGGAAACGGGAGGAACAGCAAAGCCGTGAGCAGGCCGAGGAACTGGCTCGCACAGCTCAAGAACTGGTGCTTGCCCGTGATGCGGCGCTCGACTCGGCGCGGCTCAAGAGCCAGTTCCTGGCCAACATGAGTCACGAGATCCGGACACCGATGAATGGGATCATCGGCATGACCCAACTCGCGCTCGACACGAAGCTGACACCGGAGCAGCGGGAGTACCTCACGCTCGCCAAGAGCTCCGCCGATGCGATGCTCTCGCTGATCAACGATATCCTCGACTTCTCGAAGATCGAAGCCGGAAAGATGGACCTCGATCCGATTGAGTTCGATCTGCGGGATGACGTTGCGGATTCCGTCATGTCCCTCGCGCAGAAGGCGATGGAAAAAGGCGTGGAACTGGTATGCTCGATAGCGTCGGAGGTGCCCAGCCAGGTTGTGGGGGACCCGGGGCGGCTGAGACAGATTCTGGTAAACCTGGTCGGCAACGCCGTGAAGTTCACAAAACAGGGTGAGATTGTCGTAAGGGTCGGGTTGGAGCCGCCTCATGACGAGGGCGGATCTGAAGAGGCCGCCGTGCACTTTTCCGTTTCAGACACCGGAATTGGGATTCCAGCGGACAAGATCGATCTGATCTTTCAGTCGTTCACGCAGGCCGATGGCAGCACCACTCGAAACTACGGGGGTACCGGACTGGGATTGGCTATTACCCGTCAGTTGGTGGCTCTGATGGGTGGAAAGCTGTGGGTTGAGAGCGAACTCGGGGTTGGCTCAACCTTCCACTTCACGGCGAAACTCAAGGCTGTAGAATCGAGAGCGGAATCCCGCACCGAGATAGAGTCCGCGGGTGTCCCTCTCGGAGGACTCCGGGTTCTCGTGGTGGATGACAACGAAACCGCGCGTGACATACTTTGTGAGATGCTCCGAAATTGGAGAATGGCGCCGGACCAGGCGAAAGATGCCACCACGGCCTTGGCGCGGTTGCAAGAGGCTCGCGTCGAAGGGCGTCCCTACCGGGTGGCCGTTGTCGATTGCGGAATGCCCGGTTCCGACGGATTCGAACTGGCGGAGCGCGTTCGCGAGGTCCCGGAGTTGCTCCCCCTCTCGTTCATCATGCTAACATCGGCTGGTCACCGGGGGGACGCGGCAAGATGCCGAAAACTCGGAATTGCGGCCTACCTGCCGAAACCCATTAAGCAATCCGACATGCTTGACGCCATTTCGACTACACTCGAAGCGGATGGAACTGGGGATTTCTGCCTGCTGACACGGCATACGCAACGCCGCCGCAATGGAGGACGCGGCCAAGCCGCTTCCAAAGGCGACACTACCAGGCCCCTGAAGATCCTGGTTGCGGAGGACAACGCCGTAAACCAAAAGTTGGCATTACGGATGCTTGAGAAAATGGGGCATTCGGTTGTTATCGTTGGGGACGGAGCGGCAGCGCTTGAGGCGCTCGGCTCCGCGGCCTTCGATCTCGTTTTGATGGACGTCCAAATGCCCGTAATGGGAGGGCATGAAGCGACCCGTGCAATCCGGCAACGGGAGGAATCTCGTTATTACCTACATAGGCATATCCCGATTGTCGCGATGACGGCGAATGCGATGAAAGGTGACAAGGAAAAATGCCTCGATGCGGGAATGGACGGATATGTGGCTAAACCTGTGATAATGCATGATTTAGAGATGGAAATAGCGCGGGTGCTCGACAGCCAGCCGGAAAATGTGGTGCCTTCGGCAGGCCTGCCTTCCGCGCTTCCGCTCACCCGTCAGTCTGACAGCGCCGAGCAGCCGAGAGGCTTGGTTCCCGCCTTCCCTCTCGACAAGAGGGCTCTCTTCGCTCGCGTAGACAACGACGGAGTGCTGCTCGCCGAACTGATTTCCCTCTTCCTGAAGGACTGCCCGCGTCTGCTTCGCCAGCTTGAAGAGGCGATCGGGAAACAGAACCCTAGCGATGTCAGTTCAACCGCGCATACAATCAAAGGCTCTCTCGGAAATTTCTGCGCGCCGGCAGCGTTTAACGCCGCCTTACGGTTGGAAGCCATGGGTCGTAACGGATCTCTTGACGGCGCGGATCAGGCCTGGACCTCTCTCACCGGTGAGATTGAGCGTCTCAAAATGGCCCTTGAATCGGTTGCCGCCGAGGTTGCGCCGTGAGAATACTGATAGCAGAGGACGATCTCGTTTCCCGGCGACTGCTCCAAAGTACGCTCCAGAAGTGGGGATACGAGGTCGTTGTAGCACACGACGGTTCCGAAGCTTGGACCATTCTTCAAACCGAAGACGCGCCGAGACTGGCGATCCTCGACTGGATGATGCCCGGACTCGACGGGCCGGAAGTCTGCCGCCGCCTCCGTAAAGTGACGGCCAGCCCTTACGTCTACGTCATCTTGCTCACTGCCCGAACGGAGAAAGACGATCTGATTGCGGGAATGGATGCCGGGGCCGATGACTACGTTACGAAGCCCTTCGACCATCACGAATTGAAAGTGAGACTTCGCGCGGGCCAACGGATGGTCGAACTTCAGGCCCAATTGCTGGCCACGCAGGCCGCGATCAGCGAGCAGGCCCGCCGCGACGCTCTAACCGGATTGCTCAATCGCGGCGCAATTTTCGAAGTCCTCAAATCCGAGGTCTCACGGGCCGCGAGGGAGCGTAGTTGCTTATCTGTTGTAATGGCGGATCTCGACCGCTTCAAGCAGATCAACGATACTTCCGGCCACATGGCGGGAGACGCCGTGCTGCGGGAAGCGGCCCTTCGAATGGCTTCATCGGTGCGCCCATACGACTCGGTTGGCCGCTACGGCGGAGAAGAGTTTCTGATTGTCCTCCCCGGCTGCGACTATAGTTCGGGAATGCCTTTCGCCGAACGGATACGCGCGGCCATCGCGGACAGGCCATTTCCGCTCCAGCGCGAAGACCTGCCCGTAACATGCAGCTTCGGAGTCGCGTCCCTTGGCGGCCCGATTGGATATTTGGAAACGGATACTCTCGTTAGGCTCGCGGACGAAGCTCTGTACTGCGCAAAGCGCGAAGGACGCAACCGGGTGAAGGGCGCGCAATCAGAACTTTCTTATCACTCCTCCGTCGCGCAGTTCGTTTCGGAATAGTCGCACCAACCCGCGGCGCGCTACATTAGAAGCTATGGATTTTGGCCGGATACGCGGGTGGCTGATGCCCGCGCCCGAGGACGGTGGCTTTGACCAGGAGGTTTTGTCTCTCAGTCATGCGGGGCTGAGCGTCGTGGGGGCGGTAGAAATAGCAATCGCTCTTGTTCTACTGATCGTTCACCCGTTCCCGCGGCCCAACCTTTTCCTAGCTTTGCTTGGAATTGCGACAATCGCGGCTTCCCGTTTCAACCAAGCCTATGAATCCGGCCGGCTGGCCGGAGGCCTGTCAATATTCGCCGGTGCGGCGCTGCAGGCTGTTTCGATGGCTGTTTTCGGCGCGGACGACTACGCGTTGGGGGGCATCACGGTCTTGCTACTGACCCTAGTTGCGGCGATTCCCGTGCGGCCGTTGCAAGCCCTGGCCCTCGGCGGAGGAGTTGCAGCCGCGTACCTTGGCGCGTCCAAAGCAGCCGGCCAGGCACGAGGGCACTTTGTTTTCTTTGTAATCCTCGCACTGCTGTGCGCGGCGCTCGCGGCCGTTCTTTACGCGCAGCGCTACGGCAACTACCGGTCGTATCTGGACGTTCTCCGCGCCTCGCAGGATTTGCGTGAAGCCCAGGCGCGCCTCCAACTTACCGGAAACGCCGCTACCATGGGACGGCTTTCCGCCGCGCTCGCGCATGAGTTGAGCTCTCCCGTCGGAGCGCTTTCAAGCGCCGTCGATACGATTATTCTGCTTAGCCAGAAACAGGCGCAACTGCCGGCCGCCGACCAGCCGCGTCTACTCGCTTTGCAGGAGCAACTGCGGGCATCCGTGAAGGAGTCAGCTTCCCGGCTCAAAACAATCGTCAACCGGATGCAGCGCTTCAACAACCTGGACGAGGCCGGAACGCAGGTTGCGAGCCTCAGCGAACTGATCACCGAGGCCGTCGCGATCGTCGAGCCCACCATCCCAGCGGGGTCCGAGGTGAACCTGGACCTCTCTCCGCTCCCGAATCTGACCTGCCGCCCACAGCAGTTGATCGCGGTCTTCTGTAATCTTCTCAACAATTCGATCCAGGCTGTCGACGTGAGAGGCCGGATTACCGTTTCGGCGCAGACGCGCCATTCTCAGATCGAAGTGCTGATACGGGACAACGGCCGCGGCATCTCGTCCGAAACTCTGGAGCATATCTTCGACCCCGGGTTCAAGACCGTCGACGGGCGCGTCGCCACGGGCAACTGGAGCTTGTTCAACTCGCGCCAGATCGTCAACGAGCATGGAGGAGACATTCGCATCCGCAGTATCCTGGGAGAAGGAACCACTGTCAGCGTCATACTGCCATGTCCGACGTGATCAGGAACACGTGTCTTTCGTTCGCCTTTCTGTGCGCCGCCGTTAGCGCAGCAGCGGATTTTCGCGAAGCTTCCTACAGTGGCGTCGAGAGGGTTGTAGCCGTTGGGGACGTGCATGGCGATTACGCTCAGTTTATCGACATACTGCGCCTGGCCGGAGTTATCGACCGGAACGAAAACTGGACAGGCGGCAGGACTCACCTCGTCCAGACCGGCGACGTCCCCGATCGCGGGCCCGATTCACGGAAAGCCCTGGACCTGTTGCGAAAGCTCGAAAAGCAATCCGTCATCGCGGGCGGCGCGGTCCACGCTCTCATTGCAAATCACGAAGCGATGAATGTTTACGGAGATCTGCGCTACGTCGTGCCCGGCGAGTATGGGGCGTTTCGCGTCTCGAATTCGGAGCACGTACGCGAGCTCTACTACGCGCAGTTCGTCGATAACCTGAAGAAATCGCCG
>SHUI01000142.1 GCA_009697455.1 Bryobacterales bacterium | reverse complement strand
CCCCCCTTTGGAGTGATTTACTAGACGGTATCATTCCAGGGAGTCCATGTCAAAGAGAGCGCGGTGCCGCGCCTTCGCCGCAACATGGCCTGCCGGGCAATTTCCCGCCCCTCAGCAAATCGCCATTCCACAATTGAATGCGACAGCCGGCTCGGGGCGCCGTGATTATCCGCCGGAAAAGCAAGCCGGGGTCTGCCTGCCGTGGTTAAATGACGCGCGCGTTTTATGGACAGCTCGCGGGCGCCTCCGCACGTACGCGGCGAATTGCAGAGCGCCCTCAACCTGCTCTCTCGCGACGCCGAATTCCTGCATCCGTTCATCGAAGCGGGCATCCGGGTTCAGGCGACCGTAAACCGGCCCGGAATACTCTCCACAGTTGGGCACTGTGACCACTCGCGAGTTGCTGTTGCGATAGCCAGGCTTCCCGCCAGGTGGCCTCTTCGCATGGGACGGGCACCGGCTGCTCCGATTGTCCCGGTCCGCCCGTGCGTCACGCGTTACAATAGGACTTCACCCAACCACATGACCGGCCACGAAACTCGCCAACTGTTCCTGGATTTTTTTGCGGCGCGCGGACACCGCTCCGTTCGCAGTTCCTCACTCGTTCCAGGAAACGATCCAACATTGCTGTTCACCAACGCCGGCATGAACCAGTTCAAGGATCTGTTTCTCGGCCTGGAGAAAAGGGACTATTCGCGCGCCACCACTTCTCAAAAGTGCGTCCGCGCCGGCGGCAAGCACAACGACCTCGAAAACGTCGGCTATACCCGCCGTCACCATACGTTTTTCGAAATGCTCGGCAATTTTTCCTTCGGCGACTACTTCAAAGCCGAAGCGATCGATTTCGCCTGGGATCTCATTACACGCGAGTACGGTCTGCCGAAAGACCGTCTCTACGTCACCGTATTCCGCGAGGACGACGCAGCGGAGGAACTTTGGCAGAAGGTCGCCGGCGTGCCAAAGTCGCGAATCTTCCGGCTCGATGAAAAGGACAATTTCTGGCAAATGGGCGAGACCGGCCCCTGCGGACCGTGTTCTGAAATTCACTACGACCTTGGACCTGAAGCAGCCGAGCCTGGCCATGAGCACGAAGAGTTTCCTCTCGACGGCGGCGGCCGCTTCGTCGAAATCTGGAATCTCGTTTTCATGCAGTTCAACCGCGACGCCGCGGGGCTCATGACGCCGCTTCCCCGCCCTTCCATCGACACCGGTATGGGCCTTGAACGTCTCGCCGCCGTCATGCAGGGCAAGCTTTCGAACTACGAAATCGACCTGCTTGCACCCATCGTCGAATATGCCGCTAAGCTCGCGCACGTCACTCAAGGGGACGACGCGAGAGCCGACACGGCGTTACGAATCGCCGCCGACCACAGCCGCGCCGCCGCGTTCCTTGTCCATGACGGCGTGCTGCCTTCGAACGAAGGCCGCGGCTACGTGCTCCGCAAGATCATGCGCCGAGCCATGCGCCACATCCGCATGCTCGGCCTGGAAGATCCGTTTCTGTACAAGATGACCGGGTTCGTTGCCGAACTCATGAACCCCGCGTATCCCGAACTTCTCGAAAGCGTCGACCGCGTGGCGCGCATCGTCAAGGATGAGGAGCATCGTTACGCCACCACGTTCCTGGTCGCCGAAAAGGTTTTCAACGACGAAGTGAAGGCGCTTTCCGGGACCACGCTGGCCGGTCCCGTTTCGTTCAAACTCTACGACACCTACGGTCTCGCAATCGACGAGCAGGAAGACATGGCCCGTGAACGCGGCCTCTCGGTCGATCGCGAAGGTTTCGAACACGAGATGCAGCAGCAGCGCGTTCGCGCGCGAGCGAGTTGGCGTGGCGCTGGCAAAGGAACTGTCGCCCCCGCCTACCAGACGCTTCTCCACGCGGGCCGCACCAATTTTCTGGGATACGAGCAGCTCGAGGCCAAGACGCGCGTGACCGGCCTGCTGGTCAATGAGAAACCGGTGGACAATATTGGACCGGGAACCAGCGCGGAACTGGTGCTCGACCAGACTCCGTTTTACGCCGAGACCGGCGGACAGGTCGGCGATTCCGGCGCCCTCTACTCCCTCGAAACGGGCGAGAAATTGGCCACGGTGCATACCGCGTGGCCCGCCGTACCCGGACTTACCGTGCACCGGATTACCTCAATCGGTCCGATTCATATGGACGACGAGTTGCGAGCCGAAGTAGAAGAGCCCGTACGCCGATCCACCATGCGCAACCACACCGCCACGCATCTGCTTCACGCCGCGCTGCGCAACCTGCTCGGCTCGCACGTCAAGCAGGCGGGCAGCGTCGTCGATCCTGGCCGGCTGCGTTTCGACTTCAGCCACTATGCCGCGCTCGACCGAGCTCAGATCGATGAGGTCGAGCGCGTCATGAACGAGCACATCTTCCGGGACACCGCTGTCGAAACGGACGTCATGCCCATTGACCGGGCGATCTCCTCAGGCGCCATGGCGTTGTTCGGTGAAAAATATGGGGAGCGCGTACGCGTCGTATCCGTCCCAGGTTTCAGTAAGGAGTTATGCGGCGGTACCCATGTCGGGCGCACGGGCGAGATCGGCATCTGTAAGATCGTGTACGAAGGCAGCATCGCGGCGGGCGTGCGGCGTATCGAAGCCGTCACCGGGCATGGCGCCGTCGAGCGCTACCAAAAATCTGGCGATTCACTGCATCGCATCGCGTCGTTGCTTCGGGTTCCCGAGACGGATCTCGTCGAATCCGTCGAAAAGCTGCTTTCCCGTGAGCGCGCGCTCGAAAGGCAGCTTGAACAGCTCAAGGGCAAGCTCGGGCAAGCAGCTGTGTCGGGACTTGAAGCCGAGGCGCGCGACATCAACGGCGTGCGCGTACTCTCGGCACGCCTCGATGGCATGGACCGCGGACAACTTCGCAACCTTGTCGATTCCCTGCGCAACAAGTGGAAATCCGCCGTCGTCCTTCTCGCGTCGGCGGACGATTCGAAAGTCGACATCGTCGCGGGCGTGACCAAAGACCTCACAGGCAAGGTCCAGGCGGGCAAGCTTGTGGGTGCGGTGTCGCTGGCCGTGGGCGGGAAAGGCGGCGGCCGTCCCGACATGGCCGAAGGCGGCGGCAAGGACGCAGCGGCGCTCGACGCAACGCTCGCGGAAGTCTACGTCACGGTCGCGGGATTGCTGTGAGCGTGCACGACGCCCTGATCGTGGGCGCCGGGCCGACGGGGCTCGCCTGCGGTATTGAACTTCAGCGGCTTGGCCTCGACGCGGTCCTGATCGAGAAAGGCTGTGTGGTGAATTCGCTCTACCACTACCCGGTCAACATGGTGTTCTTCACCACGCCGGAGCTTCTCGAAATCGGCAACCTGCCGATGACCAGCCTCAACGAGAAGCCGAATCGCACCGAAGCTCTGAAATACTACCGCCGCGCGGCGGATCATTATAAGCTCAGTATCCGGCAGTACGAGCGGGTCCTGAGCATTGACGGCGAGGATGGCGGTTTTCGCGTCTCAACGGAGGATCGCAACGGCGCTGTGCACGTGCACGAAGCCCGCAAAGTGATTCTGGCCACCGGCTATTACGACGTGCCGAATCTGTTGCATGTGCCAGGCGAGAACCTGCCGAAGGTTCTGCACTACTACAGAGAGGCGCATCCCTACTACAACCATGACGTGCTTGTGGTGGGAGCGAAAAATTCGGCGGCAATCGCGGCGCTCGAACTTCACTGGAACGGTGCGCGGGTCACGCTGGTACATCGCGGCGCCGGCATGGCGAACGCCGTGAAGTATTGGATCAAGCCAAACATAGAGAACCGGATCAAGAGCGGCGAAATCACGGCTCATTTCCACTCGAAAGTGACGGCAATCGAGCCCGATGCTGTGCTGCTCTTAACTCCAGAAGGCGAGATTCGCGTCAAGAATGATTTCGTGTTCGCGATGACGGGCTATCGGCCGGACCTTGAGTTTCTTGCACGCACGGGCATCACGCTTGAGCCAAAATCGCAGCGTCCGCGCACGAATCCGGATACGCTGGAGAGCGATCGTCCCGGCGTCTACCTCGCGGGCGTAATCGTGGCGGGAATGCACACCAATGAGATCTTCATCGAGAACGGCCGTTTTCATGGCAAGATCATCGCGGAGGCGGTTCTGAAGACAGTCCGCGAGGTCAGAATCTCACAATGAGCCCCGCCCGAAAAGCGCGCGGGAAGCCGGGTGAGATGTTCGTGTTGCTGTCGGCGTTGAGGTAATATTTCCGGTCGAAGACGTTCTCGACGTTCACCTGGAGCCGCGTTCTTTCCGTCAAGGAAAAGAACACGGCCGCATCAGCCCGGGTGTAGCGTGGCAAAATCACGGTATTGTCAATCGCGGCGAACATATCGGAACGGTTCAGGACACCGAGACCAGCTCCGATCCTGCGGAAGATCTGGTAGTTGTTCCAGAGGGAGAATGTGCTGTGCGGCACCAGCGCGACCTGCGCGCCCGCCCGGGCGGCTGCCGTGGCGCTGGTCACGAATGCGTCCTGGTGGGCGTAGCCTCCAGCGATCTTCCACTTTCGCGTGACGCTTCCGCTCGCACCCGCTTCGAAGCCGTTGGTGCGCTGGCTGCCGGTTTGCACGATGCGTGTCGGGTCGTTCGGATCGGTCGAGCGGGTATTGGTCCTGTTTAGCCGGTAAATCGCGGCCGTGATAGAGAGCGACCGGCCGAGGTCCCACTTGATGCCGGCCTCGTAGTTCCCGAATTTTTCCGGCTTGACCTGCTGCGTAATAGTCGTAAGCGAAGAAAACTGATCCCCCGAACTCGGAAGATAGGACACGCTGTAACTGCCGTAGAGGGAGACCGCGCCAACCGGTTTGAACACCACTCCCGCGCGCGGAGAAACCAGATTATCGATACGGCGGAGGGTGTCGCCATTCCGGTTGTTGCGATACTGCAGGTCGAAGTGGTCGAAGCGAAGTCCGGCGATCAACTGCACATGGCGGGAAAGCTCGACTTGATCCTGCACGTAGGCCGCGCCGACATTCGTTTTCAGATGATTGTCAGCATCGGTTGCGCTCTGGCGGAATGCCGGGGACACGCCGATGACTGGGTTCCCATACGGCGCCAGAATCGACGTGGCATTGTTCGCGAAGTATCCCGTACTGCGGAAGTTGTCCGTGATCTGCCGTCCGGCTTCGGCGCCAATCAGAAGCGTGTGCCGGATTCGCCCGGCCGAGCCCACATAGCTCAGATCCGTCTGGTTGAATATGTTCAGCCGGTTCGTGGCGTTATTGTACGCGCTGATCGCCACCAGCGCCTTGTCCGGCGTAACCGCGCCGGGTACGAAGTTCTGGTATCCGCGGTCATAGGCACCAAAGTGCGTGCGGTTGCGAAGGTTCAGTCGACCGGCCTGACGCTCGACTGCCGCCCCGCCGAGATTCACCGCGGCTCTGACGTGGCTGTCGTTTGGATTGCCGAAGAACGTGGAAACGGATGTGTCGGCGGGCCGCCCCTGGAACGAGGGAATGCCCCGGTCGGAGGTGCGGTAGTCGCGGAAATGTTCGTAGTTCAACGCGATCTTCGTCCGCTCGTCCGCGATAATGGCGAGCGTTGGGCTGATGCCGTAACGCTCCAGATTAACGTGACGGCGGAAGCCGTCCGAGTTCTCGTACATGGCGTTCATGCGGAAAGCCGCCTTGCTTCCCAAAGGCCGGTCCAAATCCGTGGCAATCCGCTTGTTGCCGAACGAGCCGCCCTGGAGCGAAATCTCGCGAAGCGGAGTGAACCCCGCTTCCTTGGTGACGCGGTTGATAACGCCGCCCGCGCCGCCGCGCCCGAAGATCATCGCGTTCGGTCCCTTCAGCGCCTCCACGCGGTCGAGGTTGTAAAGATCGCGGTAATACTGGACGTCGTCACGGACGCCGTTGACGAAAAAATCCGCGGACGAGTTGTTCCCGCGAATCACGACCTGGTCGCGGTTGTTCTCGCCCTGATGGGCCGTGATCCCCGGCACGTAGCGAACCACGTCGCCGAGGCTCATCATCATCTGGTCCCTCATCTGTTCCTGGGAAACGACTGTGATCGACTGCGGGATGTCGCGAAGCGGGGTCAGCGTCTTGGTCGCCGAACTGCTCGAACTGGTCAGATAGCCCGCGCTCTCGGTGACCGTTACCGTGGCCCTTGCTGGAGAAATCTGCAACTCGATATCAAACTCTGTTGACTCTCCCCGCGGCATGGCAACTGTCTGCGACCACTCCGCGAACCCGTCTTTGACGATCCGGAGAGTGTACTTACCGGGGTCGAGTGCGAGGTGAAATACGCCGTCGGGACCTGACTGGACCGTGGAGCTTGTAGTCCGGCCCTCGCTGGCAGCCCTTACCTGCGCACCGGGGATGGCCGCGCCCGCGGCATCGAGGACCCTTCCCCGAAGCGCCTCCGCCTCGCCAAAGACCGTTCCTGCAATCGATGAGAAACAGAAAGACAGCCGGAATATCCGGCCGGATAGGGATGACATGAAGGCCTCCCAGCCTCGGTTCGTAGCAGTCCTTAGTTGCTCATGAATGGCAACTGAGCCATTGAATCCACGCCGCCGCCCCAACGTGATCCATCGAAAAGCCTGAAAACCGGCTCGCTTTCCTGTCTTTTAGAATAGTGTGGCCAAGATTCGCTGTCAACTGGATATTGCAAATTAGTTGCAACAAGGGTTGAATGGGGAAGAATCCGCGGTGAACGGAAAGCCTGATGTCCCGGTGTGCCAGCCGAATCCCGCGGCGTATGAGCCGATCCGGTGTCATCCCGGCGTTGTCGACCCGGTCGGCCACGGTCATCCGGCTGACATACTTCGTTCAGTCAACCCTGGAACCCTGATCGAGCGCGAACTATCCAAACTCGATGTGAAAGGTTTAGCCACCTCAGTGGACGGGCCGGTAGGCCTGACTAAGCGCTCCGCGCGAGGCGAGGAGTTTCGCGCCGGCCATGCCTGTTTTCGTGCTGGAGGATGTCAGGCGAAAGTTAGTTCTGCCGGCTGAATAAAATTGGGATCACGGCCCCGCGCGATAGGAGGCGATGGCCTCTGACGTTCGCAAGTAGCGGTCGTACATCCTCATACGAAGCACCCGCCCGCCGATGCGCATTTCCGGCGATCCGGCGACAGTCTTGAGATTCGGATTGAAGCGGCCCCAGCCAAACTGGCGCGCGTCACCTCCCTCGTTCAGTTTCCCGTCGATTACAAACGTAACGATACTGGGTCCGCCATCGACGATGGCTACGATGTGTTGCACCTTGCCGTCTGAGAGCGAACCTGGATCGCTTGACCAGCGGCTCTCCGTCCGCCCATCGGCCAGAACGATCTCGACCGCACCGTCTGCCGTGGTACGGAGGGCGAAACCTTTGCCGTCAGCCGTCCGGCTATCCAGCAGCACTGAATCTCGCTTCTCCGAGTCCAGACGAAGCCAAAGGTCAAGGGAAAGCCCCGTGTTGAGATTCTCTTTCCCGAGGTCGGCGCGCCTGGAACGTTGGTAGAACGGCCGTAGCTCGGGAACTTTTACGGTAGCGGGCACGGGTCCGGCCAGGTCCAGAACCAGCCCCGCCTTCGACGCCCCTTTTGCCTCTGCTTGATTCCACATGCCGGCGAGAAGCGACGCGTCAATCTCGTGCACGCGGGCTACGTCTTTCTGCGTCTCCGTCAGGAAGTACTTGCCGCCGTCTTCAACCAGGTCCGGATAACTCATCCGGATTATAGGGTCCTCGTCGTAGAGCACGATCTCGGGTTGCGACCAGCGAATGACTTTTCCGTTCGGCCCGTCGGCCTCCACGCCGCCTGAAAGCCATACCGGATTGCGTTCTTCATAGGCGATCGTGCGCCGCTTCGGATGCTCGCGGATGAAGCGCCCGCCGTGATTGTGGAACCAGTATAGGTACTTGCCGTTCTCGGCTCGCCAGGCGAAGTTGGCGGCTCGTGGATGCTTCATCAGGCGGCCATCGGAATAGCGCATGTACTGCGAAGCATCCCAGCTTCGGCCTCCGTCGCAGCTATAAGTGAAGGCGGAATGCCCGTCAATCGTGCGAAAAACGCAGAAGAACGATCCGTCGCTCAGAACGGAGAAGGATTGCTCCTCCGCAATCGGGCCGCCGCCCGGTGGGGAGCGGATGCCGGCCTCGCCATCGGGCAGAGTCTCCCATCGGATTTTCTCCGGATCGCGTTCCGTGAGAATGTTGGCGCTGCGAAGCAAGACGCCTTCGCTCGACGTGAAGAATCCCTCGCCGAATCCGCCCACTTTATGGAGCGGGACGTACGCGGATCCCTGGTTGGCAAACGCCTTTCCGACATTCCAGAAAAACTTGATCTTTCCGCCATAGGGATTCTTGCGGTCGATTTCGAAGTCACGCTGCGGGATCTCTTGGCGTTTCGCGGACCACGAGCGACCGTGATCGTCTGAGTACTTGAATACAAAGTGGCCTTGGCTGTCGACGCGTCTGTTGAAGCCATCCTTGTATGTGGGCTTGTCCCCGATGACTTGCCTCACGTTATCCGTGTTGTGATTATAGAAGACGTAGACGCGGCCTCCCGTCGCTTTCAGAAGGACGGCGTAGGAGGCCTCTGGACCGTTGGCCGGCTCGACGTCCACGGGCCTCTCCCACGTCTTGCCGCGGTCCATGCTCCGCAAGCTCACGACGTGCTGGCCGCCTTCGCCTTCCGCGCCCTTACCGGTAGTAATGACAGCGAGCCAGGCTCCGTCCTCAGTTTTGACAATGTAGGGCTGGTCCGCATACGACTCGTCGGGGATAACCGCGCCGTTCGTAATGTTTCGCCAGTCTCTGGCAGTTTGTCCCTGGGCGAGACACGTGAGGAGCAGAATAAGGAGTGGGTTTCGCATGGATATTAGTCTTCAGAATGCCAGTGTAACGTCGAACCGGACCTCCCCGGGCGGACTGTGCGGCGACAATCCACGTTGAGAGTTCCAAGAGGCTGGAATTGCGCTCAATGTGCTCCCCGGCCTTTTAGTTTAGGAACTGCTCACGTTGGCGGCCGGAGCCGTCTGCTGGCAAACATCATGCTCGGCCCCGCCCATCAACGATCCGAACCAGCGGCCCGCGGCTTGAAAACAGATTCGCGCATGCTTTTCATTCGGACCGTAATGGGTTTGGCCGCCCCCTCGTGTGATAGAATCCGTGTCGGAGAAAGCTCTTCATAATGATACGAACGAATCGAATTCTGCTTGCCTGGACGCTCTCCGTGGCGGCTCTCGCGGGCGAAACGCTGGTGCTCGAGAATTTTACTTTGATTGACGGGAACGGCGGTCCGCCTGTTGCCAACGCGGCAATGATCATCACCGGCGGCCGGATCAAGTGGGCCGGCGCGAAGACCGGATTGAAAGCTCCCGCCGGAGCCGAGCGCCGTGACCTGTCCGGGAAATTCGTCATGCCCGGCATCATCAACCTGCACTCCCACCTCGGCAATGGCGTCGATCTCACGCAAGACCCGAAGAACTTCACTCGCCAAAACCTGGCGAGACAACTTGCCCTCTACGCCTCCTACGGCGTCACCTCCACCGTGAGCATGGGTAGCGACCAGGATCTAATCTTCGCTGTCCGTTCGGAGCAGCGGGCCGGCAGACCCAAGGAGACTCGCGTCTTCACCGCCGGTCGCGGTTTCACTGGACCGGCCGGGTATCCCACCTCGGCGCCGGGCATGAAGGGCGTGCCCTACGAGGTCAATTCGGTGGACGAAGTGAAGAAGGATGTCGCCGAACTGGCCGGAAAGAAGGTCGATCTGGTGAAGATCTGGGTGGACGATCACCTCGGCAAGGAACGCAAGATCCCCATGGATCTTTCGAAGGCCATCATCTCCGAAGCAACCAAACGAAAGATCAAAGTGGCGGCGCACGTGTTCTATCTCGACGATTCGAAGGGCCTCGTAAACGCGGGCCTTCGGGCGCTCGCGCACAGCGTCCGCGACAAGGAAGTGGACGATGAACTGATTTCCGCGATGAAGAGCAAAGGGGCGTACCAGATCGCAACGCTCACGCGAGAGATTTCGACGTTCTTCTTCGCGAAACCGGGCGAACTGGTGAATGATCCCTACTTCACGCGCGGGCTTTCGCCGTCGCTGGCGGCTCTCTTGAAGACGCCCGACTTCCAGAAACGAATGCTCGCGGACCCCGACCATCCACACGGCGCGGAATGGCTCGCGATGGCAAAGAAGAATCTAAAGAAATTGTCGGACGCGGGAGTGAAAATCGGGTTCGGAACGGACACCGGTCCGCCGCGCCGTTTCCAGGGATTCTTCGAGCAGTGGGAAATGGAGCTAATGGTCGAAGCCGGGATGACGCCGATGCAGGTGATTACTTCGGCATCGAAAACGGCGGCGGAATATCTGGGTGAATCGAAGAATCTGGGGACGCTGCAAGCGGGGAAGTGGGCGGACCTGATCGTGCTTGCCAAGAATCCGCTCGAAAGCATTAAGAACACGCGCTCGATTGAAACCGTGTTGATCGCTGGTAATAAAGCCTATTGATCGAAGGAGGTCTGAGATGAACTGGACACGCAGAGAAATTTTGGCCGCGTTTGCGGCCGCGCCGTTGGCTCAAGTGGCGCCCGGAGCCGGAGCGACGCCGAAGTACACCGTTGGCATCACGACAAATACCCGGGGCGGATGGGAGAGCGATGTCTTCCTCTCGTTCCGCGAAGCGCATGAGGCCGGCTACAACTACGTCGAATCGTTCGTGAACTATTTTACGGAATATTTCGACAAGCCCGATGCCCTGCGGAAGAAGATCGACGAAATCGGCGTCAAGTTCGTGACCATTTCGAACGGCGGCGGGATGGAAACGCACTTCGAAGATCCGTCGAAACGAAAAAAACTGATCGCGGACCACATGCGTCTCGTCCGGTTCATCAAGCTGTTCGGATGCGACCATCTCAAGATCAACACCGGCCCACGGCGACCGGAGGGCAGCACGGCCGAGGACCTGAAGAACATCGCCGCGACACTCGACGAACTCGGCAAGCAGATCCATGATGAGGGCCTGAATTTCGGTGTCCACGCGCACATGTGGACCCAATTTGAGAATCGCAAAGAAGTGGACATCGTCATGGATGCCACCAATCCCAAGTACGTCCAGTTCGTGCTCGACACGGGCCACGTCACCATGGCCGGCATGGACGCCGTGGAACTGACGAAGAAACTGGGGCACCGCATCATCGAGTTCCACATGAAGGACACGATGCCCGAACATCGGGGCGGAGCGAAACAGCGGCGCGAACGCAACGACGCGATGAAAGACCCGATTTTCTTCGAACTCGGCAAGGGCGGCGTGGACTTCCCCGCGATCAAGAAGCATCTCGACCAGATCGGCTGGCAGGGCTGGATGACCGTGGAACTCGATTCCTCGCCCGCGCGGCCTCCGAAAGAAAGCGCGCGCATCAGCAGGAAATACATCGAGACCAAGCTCGGGATCAAGGTAAGTTGATTTGCCGCTGACCAAGCGGTGGATCATCAGCCGCAACGTCGACCTCACGTTCATCATCGGCAGTTCCGTTGCGGGGTATCTGTATCTTTTTCTGAATCTGGTATTGCAAGTGCCGATTTCGTTCCTGTGGTGGTTCTGGTCCGTGGGATTCGACGGCACGCACATCTTTGGAACGGCGTCGCGTACCTTCTTCGACAGCGAGGCCCGCAGGAGAGACCGCGTGCTGCTGTTCGGCAGCGCGGCATTCTTCTTCTCGCTAGGTCCGGCGATGGTGCTGGCGGGAGCGAAACCGCTGCTCGCAATGATTGTTGCGGTGTGGGCCTACTATCACGTCATCAGGCAGCATTACGGGTTCATGGTCCTCTACAAGGTCAAGAACCGCGACCTGCGACCGCTGGACGCCGTACTCGACCGCGTGTTCCTGGGTGTCATGATGGTGGTCCCGCCATTCCACCGCTTCTTCGTGCATAATCCTCGGGAGCTTGGAATGCCCGCGCGGTGGGCGTTCGACACCCGCTTCCCCAACTTCGAACCGCTGATGTGGCTGGTGGTCGCGTTGTCGTGCGCGGTCTTCGCGGCCAGACAAATTCAGCGCGCGCGGGAAGGCGACTCGCTGAACCTGCCAAAATTCCTTCTTTTCGGTGCGGTGTTTCCGCTGCACTGGATCACCTTCGCGACCATGAGTTGGCAGGCGGCCGTGCCCA